>CAXUIM010000084.1:2081-13811 GCA_964250885.1 uncultured Acidobacteriaceae bacterium
CCGTAGCTCCCGTGCTGCTGAAATGCTCTCGTCGAGAGCAATCGCAGGGCAACCGTGCCCTCGGGAAGATTGGGCAAGATGGCTGTCTCGATAAGCCACTTGAAGTTCGAGGCGTGGGTACAGCAACCCTGGTAATGCTTTAGCTATGGCGTGAGGAGCGGGGCGCCGGGAGCTCCGGCACTTTGGAGCTGTCGGCGATCGCAATGCAATTGCGTCCGTTGGCCTTGGCGTTGTACATCATGGTGTCCGAGGCGCTGATGATGGCGGCGACCGTGGCCCCGTCCTGAGGAAATGTGGCCAGCCCGAAACTGGCGTTGATGGAAAGCGACACACCCTTGTCCGTACGAAAATCAGTCTCATTCATCCGGTCGCGGAGCATATTCACCAGCGCGGTTGCGGCGGGCTTGTCCAGGCCGCGCAGCAGAGCGCAGAACTCGTCGCCGCCATAGCGGAATCCAGCGTGGCTGGGCCCCAGGGTGCCCTTCAGTACGGCGCCGATCTGGCCCAGCAGGGCCGAACCGGTTTGATGGCCATGGGTGTCGTTGACGCTCTTGAAGTGATCGAGATCGAAGAACAGCAAACTGAAATGTTGCTGGATGGGAACCACGCGAGGATTCGTGACCTGGGCAATCTCGCGCTCCAGGGTGGTGTACAGATGACGGCCGTTGAACAGGCCGGTGCAATCGTCCGTGATGCTGAGGTGGTGGATCAGATCCACGTGGCGCGCATTCTCGATGGCGATGGCCGCATAGTCGCAGAGCACTCGCAGGAACGAGACGGAAGTTTCGGGCAGCAGATCGAGCTTGCTGTTATTCAGCTGCAGCACCCCGAGTGTGCGTTCTCCGTGACGAATCGGAAGGCAGGCAATCGAGTGCAGGTTCAGCTCTGGATGGTCGGCGGCATATCGCGCCCAGGCGGGATCGGCTTCGACGTCGGGAATCACGAGCGGCTTGCCCGATTTAGCGACATACCCTGCGATACCCTGGCCAACCGGGAGGCGAAGGTCGCGCAGAGTCTCCTTGTCGACCCCGGTGCTCAGCTCGTAGTAGAGCTGCGAAGTTGCCTCATCGACCATCAGCAGCGACCAGTGATCGGGGCCAAAGTACTCCTCCATCTTGGTCATGATGGTGCGCAGCAAGGCTTCCAGGTCCAGGTTTGAGGTAAGCGCGCGGGCGACCTCGTGGAAGACGCGCAGGCTCTCCATTTGCTTGGAGTCGATCGTTTCGACCTGGCGCTTGAATCTCACTGGTACACCACAGCTGGAGCGTGGCTGTGAGCTTGGCCCGACGCTCGCATCTGTGACCAGCATAGCGGAAAATGCGCCGAGACAGTCTGAATTCACCTGGATAACAGCAGCATTCCGGCGAAAAGAAGTCTCTTCGGGGCGGTAACCGGCGTTTCAGCCCCCGATATGTACCATGCTCCGCGAAGGCTGCAGGAAACCGGGTTCGCCAATGTGGTGGCGTGCTTCCTTACGCTGCACCACCTGCCGGATCCACGCCCGCATGTCGTCGTCGCTGGCGCCACGCCGCATGATGCCGACCAGATCATGATCGGACTGGGAGAAAAGGCAGGTACGCAGTTTGCCGTCAGAGGTTAGACGAAGGCGGCTGCAGTGGCCGCAGAACGGCTGGGACACAGGAGCGATGATGCCGATCTCCCCAAACCCGTCATCGAAGGTGAAGCGGCGCGCGGTTTCGGAGCCGTGGGTGGGCGGCAGCGCCACGAGCGGCCGAAACGCGCCCAGACGAGCGACGATCTCCTGCATTGGAACTACCACCTCGGGCGACCAGCTTCGATCTTCCTCCAGCGGCATGAACTCGATAAAACGCACAATGACGTTCTCGCGGCGCGAGAACTCGGCGAACGCTTCGATCTGCGAGTCGTTGAATCCGCGCAGCAGGACACAATTGATCTTTACGGGACCGAGACCGGCATCCTGCGCCGCCCGAATGCCCGCACGCACACGGTCGAAGCTATTGGGCACCCGCGTAATGCGGCTGAACGTCTCCGCGTCCACGGCGTCCATACTGACCGTTATGCGGCTGAGGCCGGCCTGCTTCAGCGGCCGGGCCAGGGAGGCCAGCAGATGACCGTTAGTCGTGATCGCGATATCCAGAGGCGCCCCGCCATAGGCTGTGCGCAACTCCGCGGTCTCCGCGACCAGGTCCAGCAAACCCTGCCGCAGCAGCGGCTCGCCCCCGGTGAGCCGAATCTTTTCCACGCCCAGGGAGACGAAGACACGCAGGATCCGGGCGTACTCGGACAGCGGCAGTTCGGAGTACAGCGCGCCCTCGTTACCGGTGCGGCAATAGACGCAGCGATAATTGCAACGGTCCGTCACGGAAAGCCGCAGGTCGGTCATGGCGCGGTTGTGGCTATCGCGCAGACGGGACTCCCCCATCGCCGCCACGGCCGAGGCGGGCAACCGGGGTGCAGGCTCGAGAATGGGGAGAACAGATGAGCTCATAGCAGGGCGATACTTCCATTGGATGCACTGTGTGTGCGCATGACACAGCGACCGCAAGACGGATTGAAGCAGCACGGAGTACCGGGCCGCGCGGACTGTCCGCTTAGGGACTCTAGGAGATTCTACGAGCTCCAGGTGGGCCGGCGCAGCTGCCCGCGTTTGCTGCGTTCTCAACCCCTGCGTCTGGAGTGTTCAGGGCTGGGAGCAGATCTCCTGTGGGTGTAGAGCAGATCTCCTGTAGGTCTGGAGCAGATCTCCTGCAGGTGCAGAGCGAGTCAAAGCTGTTATGCCGGTCTGCGCCAACAAACCGGCACTACAAGTATTCAGCCGCTCTACAGCGACAGCAGATTTGCTCCAGGAGCTTGTTGAAAAAGCACCTCGGATGTCCGCGAGGCAAGTACGAAACCCGCAATCAAAGCGGGTTTCGTGAAGCTGACGAAGCCACAAAAGCCGATTTCCAACAAGCTCCTAGATGCCTACGCCAAACTCGATATCCTGCGCCCGATCGCCGGCATGAGCGTACATGTCATAGGGTGTCCGGCGATTGAACTTGTAGCGTTCGCGCAGCTCGCGGCCCACGAACAGACCGAGGGCTAAAGCGGTCACACCCGCCGAGACCCAGCCCAGGTTATACAGCAGGGAGTGCGCCCCGTCGGCGTAATCCATGCCGCCTTCAATCCGATCACCGAGTTTGCGCATGGAGTGGGGCAGTCTCATGCGATGGATCATATCGCACACGCGTTGCAGTTGGATATCCTGGATCGGCGGCGGAAGCATCAGGCCTTATCCCGAACTGGGAACGATCTGGCTCTGAGGAGTATCGCCACCGTCGCGGCTCGCGAGTTCACGATTTGGCCGCCGTTCCGCCGGATGATCCCGGAGCCGACGCGGGAGCCGCAGCCGGGGCCGCCGCCGAAGAGGCTGGAGCCGCGGCCCCGGAGCCGGCTGCTGTCGAGCTGTCGGAGCTCGCGGAGGAGGGTGCGCCGGACTCCGTCGCGGAAGCCGAGGCCCCTGCCTCACCGCCCGAAGCGGATGGCTTCGCGGAGGAGTAGAGGTCCTTGTACCAGCCTCCTCCCTTGAATTGCACGTTGGGCGCTGTCAGCGTTCGCTCCAGCGGGCCGCCACAGCGCGGACACACGGTGAGCTCAGCATCGGAGAACTTCTGGATCTTTTCGAGGCGGCGATGACACTGACTGCATTCATACTCGTAAAGCGGCATTGCATGTCCTTCAGGAACTCAAACGCAGGAACTCAACGGGAGGAAGTGAACGAAGCGAAACAGAAACACTGCTTCTCTACAATAGCTTCTCTACGATACAGCTCGGCTCTCCCGGGAATACGTAAACGCTGATACGGCTTTCTAAAATTGCACGTGGCGGCCGTGCAGCACATCCTCGACGAAGGTATGCACGTTGAGGAGCGACCATGGGGTCGAGACGATCTGCGGCTGCGCCTGGCCCGCCTGGTGAATCAGCAGCGCCGCTCGGGTGTCGAAGACGCGGTGAGACGCCTGCTCGTCTTCCAGGGTCCACGCCGCAAGGTAATCCCAAAGCTGGACGCGCCAGCCGTGATCCCCTTCGACGATGAGGGTGGTCTGGTTCCAGCGCGGCGAACCTTCGAGAGTCGTCAGATATCCGCCCAGGACGCGATCGGCCAGCGCCAGGTTGTCCAGGTAGGAGCTGCCGCACACCTGGGTATAGGTGTTCTGCCGGCGGTTCCAGACGTTCGGGCTGTGCGGAATGGCTACATGCAGGAAGACGAAGTCAGCCTGATCGGTATGCAGGACCCGCATGGCATGCTGCTGCAGGTTAATATTGGTCTGATAGCGGTGCCGAACGTCGAAGCTGCAGTCCGCACGGGCGGCTTGCGCCGGCGACTTCAACTCGAGCAACAGCTCATGCAGCGGCGTCCAGGTGTTCCGCCAGAAGCTGCTGCGCTGGGCCATGGGCCCATCCAGCCGGTCCAGGTTCATCCAGTAGCAGTCGTCAATGGTTCCCGCGTACAGGGTGCAGTACGGGTTGTACCAGCCCACGGCGGCGGTCCGCCAACCGTTCTCCTGGGCATCGCCGAACACCGTCTGTCGGCCGGTGAGCGGCTGAAATCCATTCTGGCCCTGGTACCGCACCAGGAACCTGTTATTGAAGGTGAAGTGGAAGCCGTCAATCACCTTTCCGCTGAGCAGCGACGGGATCACCTTGACCGTTTTCAGCCCGACCGGCTGCGTGTCGCTGAATACGGTGCTTTGGCTGCGCAGAGCGTCGAAGTTAGGCAACGCCAGACCGGGGGCGCGATCGCCAAAGAGCTGTTGATAGGAGAGCTCGTCGAAGATGATCCAGACCAGCAGCGGATGCTGGCGAGGTGGTTGAGCGGTTGTGGCCCAGGCTTCCGTATGCTGCCGCGGGCCGGGTTTCCACCGCAGCACCCACAGGATCTGCATGATGCTGCAGAACGCAAAGATCGCGAAAAAGATGCCGACGGCGTCTCCCAGGCGTACGAAGTGAGTATACCAATACGGGAACTTCGCGAGCAGCACAGCAATCAGAGCGATCCAGATGAAGGCCAGCGACCCTCCTAGCACAGGGCTGATCTCGAACGGGAACTGCGATCTGGTTTGCGCGATGATCAGCAGGGGCATCACCGCGGCCAGCAGCAGCTGCACCGCTGGAAACACCCGGGTGCGCCCCAGCGGAGCCAGAATAATGAAGAACACCAGGCCAAGGAGGAAGATGTCGGCGAGCTGCGCCAGGCAGATGCCGGTGAGCCGATACGGTACGTGCATGCGGACGTCATAACCGCCGCCCAGCAAACCGCCGTAGTTCACTACCAGAAGGATGGATGCGAGCCCAATGCATTGGCAGAGTCTCTTCAGGACCTGTTTATCTGGCAACGTAGCCTCGCTCCTCTCCTGCCCGGCCTATTCTACGCAAATCCCGTGCACCCTCCTGCGTCAGCTTTTTTTGCTGGTTACGAAGGACGATCCGCTACTGTTTCTCAAAAAGGTAAAGGACACGGCCATTATCGAGCGGGTGGCGCTCGAGGAGCAGGAACCGCCCGTCGCACGCAGTGTGCAGGTCTGCCTCGGAGAGCGAACCGTAAAGAGAATCCCGGCCGCGCATCAGGCTCTGGTACATCGGGTCCGAGACCGGAACCCACTCTACGATCAGGTGCAGCCGCGTGAGGCGATGGCAAAGCTCCACAATGGAGCCCAGGGGTATCTGCTCCATCAGAAGCAGGTGGTGAATCACGGCCAACATCAGGACCAGATCGAAGCGGCCTTCCAGTCTGTCCAGCAAGGAGCTGTTCTCACCGTTCTCCCAACCCACGGCGGGCGTGGGACGGGAGAGATCCGCGTGGATGGTCTGGATGGCCAGCTTCTGGCCGCGGCTCATCAGAAAGAGTTGCTCGGCCGCGGCCTCGTCGCGCTCCAGCGCCACAACTTCGCAGCCCGCATTTGCGGCCAGGGCGCTGAACTCCCCGGTATTGGCCCCGATGTCGAGTACCCGGGCCGGGTGGTTTTGTTCCACAACCTGGCGAACCCAATCCTGCTTTTGTGCGCTCTCCTGGCTGCTGTAATGGGTCAGCGAGCCCTTGTACTGGCTCCAGTCCGAGGTGTTCTGCTCCGGCATGGCGCGATGGGTGAGGCGGCGCAGAGTTTTCAGCGTGTTTCTGAGAATGTGAAGCGTCAGCTCGGGGTCCTTTGGCTGCTTGCGGGCCGCCGCTTCCGGCTGAACCGGGCCGGATTGAACCGGGCCGGTTTTAGTCGGGCCGGAGCCGCGGCCGCTTTCCCGTTTGTCCAGCAGGCGAGGCAATGTAACCGGCCAGAACGCCGCGGGCGAGAGGCGCTGCCGCCACCGCAGCGCCTCGTACAGGCTGGACGGCTCATAGCCGTCACGTTTGAAGAGCGTCTGTGCGAGGGGCCAACGGAGCAGCCGGTTCATCAGCAGCGGGAGCACAAAGGTTCGCATGTACTGGCCATACGGCAGCCAGATGGACGCCTCCGGATGCTGCCGCGCCGGATCGTGCCGTTCGAAGGAGAGCACGTCCACCAGAACCGGCCGCGACCCGATAAACAGGATGTTCAGCGGCGTGGCGTCCTTGAGAACCCAGCCCTCGTGGAGCGCTTCCTCGCACAGCGTCAGGGTCAGATCGGCGGCCGCCAGCCATTGCGAGGGCGTCCACTCCCAGGGATAGCTGGGAACAGGGACACGGGGATGGAGAAGCCGCAGCCCTGCAGGCGAGTCGTCGACGGTGGAGTGAACCATATCTCCACGCTGCTGCAGCCGCTGGCAGAGTGGAGAGCCGATGAACTCCAGCACCGGCTCTCTCGATGAGGCATGGATGCGCCGCACTGCAAGCTCATCTTCAAGGTGCAGCGACCCGGCGGGATCGCGAAAGGTAGGACCGGGCGCGGCGAACTTCATGCTGCGTTGCGGGAGCTTTCTTTCTGCGCCGGCGCCGGAGCGTCCGTGTTGTTCTCAGGTTTCTTGCGCCCGAACAGAGCCACGATGCGCCGGCGCATGAAGTAACCCGCGGCGGCCAGTACCGAGGCCAGCGACTGGAGAGCCAGCATGCCTGAACCGGGATCTACATAAGCCAGAGCCTGACGTTCTGTGGCTATCAGTACACACAGACAGGTAAAGACGGCAAGCGAAAGTGTAATCAGGCGCTTCATTCATTTTCTCCGGTATGCCACACATCGTAAGCCGCGGTTGGAGCAGCACGAAGCCAACATACCAATAAGATACCCGCCTTTATCGAGCGATGGAACCCGACTCAGCCAAGAGAGTTCTATTGCGAGACCGCATTGCACTTAATAGACGCAAGAATCGTCTTCCACGTCAGACGAGACATCGTAGCCTAAGGACTCGTTCCGCAGGAATTTAAACGGGGAGAGAGGCCCTGGCCGCCCCGGCTCGTATCGGGTCTCCGTCTCGTATCTTGAGGACGCTTCCGGGAGGACGCTTCCGGACAAATCCACGGTTGCGTCGCGGGCGGCTTCGCCTTATGCTCGCCTCAGATGGACATCGCCAAACCGACAAAAGCAGCAAAGAGCGCCCTTCCGGCGCGGGCCAGGGAGGGACGCCCTGCCGCGGAGGCGGAACGGCTGGTCTCCGCCGGGGCCGCGGAAGAGGATTCTCTCTTCGAGCTGAAGCTGCGCCCCACGCGGTTGGCCGAATTCATTGGTCAGACCAAGGCCAAGCAGCAGCTCGCCATCGCGCTGGAAGCCGCGCGCTCCCGCGGCGAAGCGCTGGACCATGTTCTGCTCTTCGGTCCGCCCGGCCTGGGCAAGACTACCCTGGCCACCATCATCGCCAACGAGCTGAACGTCGCATTCCAGCAGACCAGCGGGCCCGCGCTGCAGGTACAGGGCGACATGGCCGCCATTCTCACCAACCTCAAAGCACGGCAGGTGTTGTTTCTCGACGAGATTCATCGCCTTCAGCCGGTGATGGAGGAGAAGCTCTACACCGCGCTGGAGGACTATCAGCTCGATATCATGATCGGTACCGGGCCCTCGGCGCGCACCCATGTCCTGCGCATCAATCCCTTCACCTTCGTGGCGGCGACCACCCGGCCCGGACTGCTGAGCTCTCCTCTGCGCAGCCGTTTCGGAATCCTTCTGCGCCTCGAGTTCTACACCGATGACGAGCTGCGTTTCGTGGTCGAGCGCTCCGCGGAGGTGCTCGGCGTACCCATTGACCGTGACGGCGCCGCGGAGATCGCGATGCGCTCGCGAGGCACTCCCCGCATCGCCAATCGCCTGCTGCGGCGCGTGCGGGATTATGCGCAGGTGCGCGCGGCTGGCGTCATCGACCGGGCCACCGCGATGGCCGCTCTCACCCTGCTCGAGGTCGACGCCCACGGCTTCGACGAACTCGACCGCCGCCTGCTCCGCACCATCATCGAGAAGTACGACGGCGGTCCTGTCGGTCTGAACACCCTCGCCGCCGCGCTGGCCGAGGAGCAGGATGCGCTCGAGGAGGTCTACGAGCCGTTCCTGATTCAGATCGGTTTCCTGGACCGAACGCCCCGGGGCCGTGTCGCGACCCGGCTGGCGTACGAACATTTCGGCCTGGAGATGCCCCGCCGGCCCACGCTATTCGGCTGAGTTCTCTTCAAGAGCCCGGGCAAGCACGCCGTCCGCGGCCTTTAGACGAGCCTCCGCGGCGCTCGGGGTGAGCCCCAGCTTGCCGATCAGAATCGCTGTTTTCACGTCGTTTCCACCGCTCCGCAGCCAGCCGGCCGCCTCGGCCAGGCTGCCCCCCGTCGCGGTCGCAATGATGCGGCAGGCGCGGTCGATCAGTTTCGCGTTGGTGGGCCGTACATTCACCATCAGGTTCCCGAAGGTCGCGCCCCGGCGCACCATCACGCCCGTGGACAGCATGTTCAGCACCAGCTTGGTGGCGGTCCCGGCCTTCAGGCGCGTGCTTCCGGTCAGGACTTCGGGTCCGGTCGCGGGTGTGATGGCAATGTCCGAGGCCCGTTCCAGGGCTGAGCCGGGAACACAGCCGAGGCCGATACGGAGCGCTCCGACGGAATGGGCATACTCCATCGCGCCGAGCACGTAGGGTGTGCGTCCGCTGGCAGCGATGCCGACCAGCGTGTCCTCCAGCCCGAATCCGGTGCTCGCCAGGTCGTGGGCGCCTGTCTCACGAGAATCTTCGCTGTGCTCGCTGGAAAGCCGCAGCGCGCGGTCTCCCCCGGCGATCAGGCCCTGGAAGAGATCCGCGGAGACCGAGAACGTTGGCGGACACTCACTCGCGTCCAGCACGCCCAGGCGTCCGCTGGTGCCCGCACCCATGTAGAACAGCCGCCCCCCGCGCTGAAAGCGCTCCGCGATGGCATCGATGGCCCGGGCGATGGCGGGCAGCTGCGAACGCACCGCGGCCGCCACCTTCGCGTCCTCATCATTGATGATCTCGAGCATCCGCAACGTGGGCAGCTGGTCCAGATGCTCGGAAGCGGGATTCCGCGCCTCGGTCAGCAGACGGGCGAGGGAGGCTGGGTCAGGCGCCGGGGGAGAGGAGGTCACGGCGCCGCCGGCGCCGACGCCATGATGATCTTGTTGCTCGCCTTCAGGTGGTACATCTGCGCGAGCTGCTGCTTGTACACACTCTCCGGCGGCAGGAACACCTTGGCGCGGCGGTCGTCGAGTTCCCCCGGATCCTCCACCCCCAGCATGGCCAGCTCCCCATCCACCGCTTTGAACTGGGTTCCGTAGCGCTGCAGCTTACCCGCGTTTACGAGATTTTTGTCGATGACCACCGCCAGCGTCGCTCCATCGATCCTTCCCGCATCGGCCAGATTCTCCAGCTGCGGCAGCAGACTCACCTGCCAGGCATGATCCTGCGTATGGGTGAGCACCAGCATCGCCGCGTTGGAGCCGTCCAGGCCCACCAGGCTGATCGTCGGCCAACCGGTCTTCGTGACGATCGCCTTGAGCTGCTGGGTCAGAGCGGCGTCGATCTCCAGCATGTTCGTCGCCATCTGCAGCTTGCCTTCATGCATGGGCTTGCCCTGGCTGATGCCACGCGCGTTCTGATCGGTGTCACGCATGGAAAGCAACTGGGTGCGCAGAGCGGCGTCGGTTCCGGGGCCGTTCTTGGCGACGAGCTGAGCGCGTCGTTGCTCCAGATCGGCCTGCCATGCCGGCTCTGCCGCGGATTTCGCCGAGCTGCCGGTCTCTTGCCCGGTCTCCTGAGCGGCAGCGCGCTGCGCCGCAACTACTGGCAGCGCCACAATCGCCACCATCCAAATCCGAAAAACCCGATGAATCCACGCCATACCCAAAGTTTAGAGCAATATTCCGGCCACGAGCCCACTTGAACTCCGATCGATACCGGCGACACCACGATATAACAACGGATAAAGTCAAACGTTTGTATATATACAATAGCTATATGGACGTGTTCCCGACTTTAGAAGGACAGCTCTTCGTCTGGGACAGCGAGAAGGCCTCCACGAATGTCTTACAACATGGCGTCGTTTCGAGCAGGCGAGAGAGACGTTTCTTGACCCTCTACCTCGCTACGAGGACGCCGGCCCTGGGCAGGAAGCGCGACAGGCGTGTATCGGTCTCACCGCTAGCTACCGGCTGCTGTACGTCGTCCATGTGATTCGAGAAGGCGATGTACTCCGTTTGATCTCCGCAGGTGTGGCGGAGCCGGCGGAGAGGAGACGCTATGAACATGAGTGAACGCATCCAGCGCAACATGCAGCCCGGCAAACCCATGACCCTGATCTCGCTCCGGCTCCCTGATCATGTGATCGAGGATCTAAAGGAGGTCGCCCCGTCGCTGGGCTTGGGCGGTTATCAGGCTCTCATCCGTGCCTACATATCCAATGGCCTTCGCAAACATCTGGCCGAGAGAGAAGCGCAGCGGGCCAAGGACAGCACCGTCGAGGAGTTCAGCCGCAGGCTTATGGCTCATGGCGTGCCCGAGCAAGCTATCCAGGAAGCGGCGGCCGAAATGAGAGGCTCCAGCTAAAAGGAATTTCATGCCCTCGATCCGGCGACGTAGCGGACGAACTCATTTGAGTTTTCACCCGCCGCGGAAGCTGTGCGGAAGTGGGCGGCGCGGGAGCGATCCCTGCGCCGGGGGCTCCCCCGGTGCGCTCGCCGCTCTAATGAGCGGCCGGGGTTGGCGCTGAGGGCGCCGGCGGCATTCCCCTCACATAGGAGTCATACCAGTTGAACCAGCGCTGAAAGCGATCCTTGATGAAGCTGGGCCGGGTGAATCCGTGAAACTGCCCCGGATAGACGATCAGCTCCGCCGGCGTGCCCACGCTGCGCAGGGCCTCGTACATCTGTTCGCCGCCTTCCAGCGGCACGTTGAAATCCTTGTCACCGCCCATGTACAGCGTGGGCGTCTTGATGCGATCGGCGTGCAGGAAGGGGTACGACAGCTTGATGTATAGATTGAGATTCTTCCAGGGCGGCCCCAGTTCGTCCTCGTACTGCAGGATGTACTGATCGATGCCGTAAAAGCCCAGCAGATTGCCCATCCCTGCGCCCGAGCTGGCCGCCTTGAAGCGAGTGGTCGAGGCGATCGTGTAGTCGGTCAGGATGCCGCCATAGCTCCATCCCCCGACGCCCATCTTGTCCGGGTCGATCTGACCGGTCGCGATGGCCGCATCGGCGCCGGCCTGCAGGTCCAGCACCTCCTTATCGCCCCAGTCGGCGTTGATCGCCTCGCTATAGGCCTGTCCACGGCCCGTGCTGCCGCGATAGTTCACATTCAGCACCGCATATCCATGCG
>CAXUIM010000085.1:0-13791 GCA_964250885.1 uncultured Acidobacteriaceae bacterium
AAAACGGCGTTGACACCTGGAGCCTTGGGTACACCTACAGTAATACTGCTCTAGTGTCCGTTAGCTTTCCAAAGATTCATCTGCTTCGTGTTGTTGAAGTTACCCAGCATCCAATACTGCCCGGAGGGCTCCTGCGCGATGCGCGCCAGCCAGAGCACGCCATCCTGCTTGATCGGGTTACTATCCAATTTGGTCCAGACGCCATGGGCGGGATCGTCGGTGTACGCATAGCCCGCTTTGAACGTCCACGCGCCGCCGTAGATCATGACGTAAGAGCCATCTGGAATCTGGAACACTTGCGGCTCTTCTACCTCGGTGTGGCCTTCCCAGCGCTGCGTATCCGTGACTTCCAGGCGATTGAACTTCCAGGCGCTGGGATTCATCTCCGTGGCCGCGCACGGACCCAAGGTCTTGAAGGATGCAACCACAGGCTGGTCCATAACGCCTCTATGGAACCTGCGGGGCACACTGATCCCGGCGTTCGAGTAGTCGTAGCAGATGCCGTGGATCTCTATGATGTAAGGGCGGAAGAGCCACTTCAGCTGGCGCGGAAGCGGAATCTGTGGCGTGGCCGGCGGCGCGGACAAACCGGAGGGAAACTGCGCGACAGGCGCGGAGGAGATGCCGATCGCTCCATGTGCTTCATCGTCGCAGTTCTGGCTGAAAGCGACATAGGACATGTACACGTTTTTGCCATCCGTGTTCAGGTCCGGGCCTTCGATGCAGCTGACTGTCCAGGGCAGGTTGGGGTTCACCAGCACGGGATTTCCCGGGTATGGCTTAAGACTCGTCAAGCTGGGGCCGAACCAGCAACCGATTGATTGAGAGATGTTGCCTTCGCTTGTGTAGCCTTGCGTGCAGACCCAATAGGTTCCGTTGAGGAGCAGAACATTTGAAGGGGCACCGATTCCAAACGAATCCCAGGCTTTGCCATCCAAGCCGAATGCTGGTATAGGACCGGAGAAGCTGAGCAATGCACGCGGGAAGCCGGCGGGTACGGGACCGATGCTTCCGACCTTAACGCGTCCTCTGTGACAGCCGGAGAGGAGCAGGCACGATAACAGAATCAGGCCTGCCTTGGACATGAAGAGACTCGCTGGTTGCATTAGAACAAATATAGTGCAGGATTTCTCCACCTAGGATTCGCAAGGCACGAGTTACTCAGCGACCTGTAGTTGTCAACTTCAGCGGCAACCGTTCAAGAGGCGTCACGATCACATCCGTTCCTCCGGGCTGCAAGCTGTTGTTCGTGATCGCTCGGATAACCTAATCCTTCTAAACCATGCTCCAGGATTTCAGCCCATCCGTTTGCCCCGGAAGAGCAAGAGGTCTCGTCACCGCGAGGATCAGCAACACCAGAAGCGTGAGCGCTTTCACTTGCCCCCCAATTCGTGCATGGTCTACAAAAATCTCAGATAAGGGAGCCAACAGGATCAAGCAGCAGGCCAAGGCGGGGTAAAGACCCTTGACGAACTTGCCGCTACGGTTGAAGTCCAAAGCCAGCAGGACTAAAAGCGCAAACGGAGCAAGGAGATGCAGGAGCGTGTAGTCATAGGAGACTGGCGGAAAAAGAATGCAGGCAATTGTTAGGAAAAGTATTTGGTTGGTAACAGGCAGGCGCCAAACGCGAAAGAAAAAGAGAAGTACGCCTGCAATCGCCACGATAGCGAGATAGCCGGTCACTACATGGCCAAATTTCTCCGGGGCTGGAAACGGCTTCAGCGGCAGCTTAATCAACGAAAGCAGAGAATGGTCGAAGGGAAGCTGGGACATTTTGTGGAGAATGACTATGACGCGAAATTCCGCGAGCCCTTGACGTATACCACGCCAGGCGGTGTGGATCGAGGGACACAGGAACCTTAGACCGGCCAAATTGAATAAGACAGCAACAGATAATCCCCACACGATCTGGCGATATTGCCTGCGTATCAAAAGAAGGCCGAGATAAGCGGCGGGATAAATCTTCATCGCAGCGGCAAACCCGAAACACGCCGCCGCGGAGTAGCCCCGCCCAGAAAGAAAGAGAGCCAGACCACCGGCAACGAACGCCCAAACCACGATTTCCATGTTGGCTTGACGCAACTCAAACCACACCGGAAAGGAAAGCGCCAGAATGACGAGTGGTGCTCCATACGCAGTGATAGGCGGGACGCCGCGCGCGCGAAGCGATCTTCCAAATAGGATCACTCCAACCGCCAGCGACAAAATGATGAACTCTAGAAAGGCTTTGAGCGGATGGCCTGAAACTGAATAGAAAAATTCATAGAAGAATGCCACGGGGCTTGGGTACATAAACGCCATGCCGCTCCCCGGAGCAAAGAAGGCGGTTGTATGGAGGTGCTGGAAGCGTGCCTCATAGATAAGGAAATCGATGAAGTGCTCATTTAAGAACGGGTTTGTATACTGAGTCTCGTTCAAATGCAGGGACGGAACTCTACGGCAGATATATTCGGCTCCTGCGCACACAATCCAAAAAGCGGAGAGAACTCCTGCAGATCCCCATAGGAGTTGCGCTGCATTGAGACAACGGTAGGTCTTGATCTGCGGCAACTCAGTAGCCTCCTGTGTCAGGGTCTTTGGACAAACTGTTCGGCCGGTTCAGGCGAGCGGGCCGGCTGGAGCGCAAGATGAGGGGATCGTTCAGACTCTCTTGCGTGTCAAGTTCAGCGGCAACTGCTTCCTCAATTGATTCAGGTAGAGGTATGCATTCTTGATGGTGATGGGCATGCGCCATGGAATGTGAACACTCGCGCCGCCCTTGCGCTCGAAGTGCTCCACGACCACTTCATCGACCTTCCAACCATGCTGCAGGCAGCGCACCCAAAGTTCCGGACCGAAGTAGTTGACTGGAATCACATCCGTAAACGACTTTGCGACGGGCGACGTAACCACGCGGAAACCGGTGTTGATGTCGTGTAGCTTCCAACGAAGCATGCGGCGCGAGCTGAAGTTCAGCCCCTTGGAGATGATCTTGCGGAACATGGGGTCGTTGCGCTGTTTGCGCCAGCCGAAGACGACGTCCGCGCCCGCTTCTATCTTGGCCACGAACTTGGGTATATCCGCCAGAGTCTGCTGCCCATCACTGTCAACCACCGCAATGACGTCTCCGGTGGCATTCTTGTATGCGGTGAGGTTGGAATGTGCGTAGCCGAGATTCTTCGGATGGCGGATGACGCGTACGTGCTCGTGTCTGCCGGCGAACGCTTCGGCGATGGCAGCCGTGTTGTCGGTGCTCGCATTATCCACGACGATGATCTCGTAGGGCCGGCCTTGAGCTTCCAGATGCTTAACCGAGTCGGTCAGGGTGGTTTCAATGAGGTCGGCCTCATTCCGGGCCGTGAAGCCAACACTAATTTTCATAAATCTCCGCGGAGACTGCTCCCTTGAAGGGAGTTCTCCTTCAAGAGCGCCTGCCATGTCCGGCACAGGCCCTGTTCCAGGGTGACGGAGGGTTTCCACTTGAACGCCTTGAAAGTTTCCTCGACCATCGGCTCGTAGTGGAACCGCTCGCTTTCCGCATAGGGCCGTGCACCGTACTGGATCAGGCCCGCGCGGCCGGTCACGTGCTCAATCATCTCCAGGCATTTGCGGACCGTAACGATCTCACCCGATCCAATATTCCACGCCTCACCGGCGAGATCTGGATTGCCGAGCGCGATCAGGATACTGTCGACCACGTCGTCGATGTAGACGAAGTCGCGGGTTTGGCGGCCGGCGGTCACGTCGACAGTGCGTCCCTCGGCGAGCGCCCGCAGGACCATCGAGATCAGCATGCGCGGTGACTGGCCCGGGCCATAGGCCACCGACGGCCGCAGCACCACAGTCGGCAGGTTGAAGCTGCCATAGAACATGCGCGCATAACAGGTGGCCGCGGCCTTGCTCGCACCATAAGGCGAGTTGGGGTCGAGCACCAGTGAGGGATCGAAGGGACAGAACTTCTGACCGTATTCTTCGCACGATCCCATCAGCACAACGCCATCTGCTTTAAGTTCCGTACATGCGGTCAGCAGGGCGATCGTGGAGGTCAGGTTGAGCTGTATGGATTGCTCCACCGCACGCAGACTGCGCTCCAATGAGATGTAGGCGTTTAGATGAACCACGTAACGCGGGGCGGCTTTGCGGATCACATCGCCCATCCCGCTCACATCGTCGAGCACGATGCGCTCGAAGGGAACGGACAGCGACTCAAACCGAGGGTTCAGCCGATCGCGCATCACAATCGCCGTGATATTCGCTCCCAATTCGTGAAGGCGGCGCAGCAGATGAATGCCAATAAAACCGGAGGCGCCGGTCACAGCAACTCGCTCTCCACGAAAATTTTGGGCCATGGTTGGGCTTTCCCGTTATGCGGACGGCAGCAAAGTTATGTTAAGCCTTGCATCACAGATCGTCGAATTTACGGTACTCACGGCCCATAGCCGCGAGTACCTCACCTGCGGCGCGTTCACCGCTCAGCATCGACTGATCCGTCCAGAGATAGGCCCATTCCCCGTAGCGGCCGGCCCAGTGGATGCCGCTTGCGTTCATCCACTCATGTACGATCGCCCGGTTCGGCGCACGATCGAAGTCAAAGATGACGTTTGCGTACCGGATGTCCCGCGCATCCAGCGCCACGATCTCCTCCCGCGAATGCAGCAGACCTACCTTGATCAGTGAAGCCACGCACTGCTCTACAAGAACGGCCTTGCTGGGAATGGACTTGAAGCGCGAATGCACCACCTCAACCTGCACGCTCGAGCAACCCGGCGGGGCCGTCCTGTGGCTGTACTTGGATGGAAAACTGGCGCGCGAGAAGGGAATATCCTCGTCGTAGTAGTAGGTCCAGTACGCATCGCTGATGTGGGGACGATTGATACCGATGCTGACCAGGAAATGCGAAGTGCAGGCGAGCTTTTCAGCGGCCGCGCGCACGGCAGGCGGCGCGTCCTTGCAGATCCTGATGATCTCCGGGAGCGGCAGAGTGGAGATGAGGTGCGTGTAGTGCTCGGTTTTTCCATTGGCAAAAGAAATCTTCTTGTTGGCCGTGTCGACTTCCACCGCCTTCATATCGAACAGGACGGGTGACTCCTTCGCCAGTAACGAGGTATACGCACCGAAGCCACCCTCTTTGGGATAACGGAAGCCGGCCATGTAGTAGTGTTCTTCCGTCTCGGTGACCGGCGGCGTCAGGGCTCCGTTGAGCACCTCTTCCAGCTTGGGCGCATAGATGCGCTCGGAAACCCAGTCCGTGGTGAGTTGTTCAAGCTCCAGATTCCAATATTTACGCGTGTACGGCCGGGTGAAGACCTCCGCCACGGTCTGACCGAAGCCGCGATAACACCAGTCCTTGTAGCTCTTCAGCTCACGCTGATCTTCATACTGCGCACGGACGAAGTCTGCGATGCAGCGCGTGATCAACTCAGCCGGCAGGCCGTACAGGTTGCACTGCACGGGATGCTTGAGGATATGGCCCTGGTAATAGTTCGTAGCGTACGTCGGGTACTCGAAGAACTCGCCACCTACGCTGCGCTCGAGGAAGTCGCGAATACGCTCGTGCGGAGTGAAGGAGACGTGCGGGCCTTCATCGAAGACAAAGCCCTTGTCGATAACGTGCGAGGACGAGTGACCGCCTGCATGCGAGCGCGCTTCGTAGACTTTGCAGTCCAGTCCCGTCAAAGCCTTCGAAGCAGCCATTCCGGCAAACCCCGCGCCGAGAATGGCGATTGTTTCCTGATTCATTAACCCGACCGCACATCGAAGAGTGGCTATCAAGTGCAGTATACAAGCAGACTTTGAGGCCTCGCGGGCAGCCGCCGCAGGCTTGAGTCGGCCGGGCTCTACGCGTTTCGCTGCGTCTGTGCAGTATCCGTCCGTGAGTGTTGTCTGTCCGTTATCATGGGTGAAATGAAAATTGAGGGCAAGGTGGCGGTGATCACAGGCGCCTCAAGTGGGATTGGCCGGGCGCTGGCTGTGGAGCTGGGCCTTCGTGGCGCCAAGGTGGTCCTCGCCGCGCGGACCCTGGCCAGGCTTGCGGAGACCTCCGCGATCCTCAACGGCTACGGCGTCGAGAACTTTATAATTCCCTTCGATGTCACCGCGGAGAGCTCCATTCAGGAGTTCCTCGAGCGTGTGCTCAGCGCCTGTTCGACCATCGACATCTTCGTCAACAATGCCGCGGTAGGTCTATTTGAGAGTACGGCAAAGGCTTCAACGGAGGATATCGAGACCGTGTTCCAGACCAACTTCCGGGGTCCTCTCGCCACTATGCAGCGTGTGATTCCGTTGCTCAACGGCGGCACCCTGGTAAATATCTCATCGGCCGCCGCAAAGTATGCGCCGTTCCGGCAGGGAATCTACGCCGCTTCCAAGGCCGCGTTGGAGCGCGTCACGGAAGCCATCGGAGTAGAAGAAGCGAGCCACATGCGAACCCTGCTGGTGATCCCGGATCGCACGGCCACCCCATTCATGAACAACGTGGTCGGGCCCAGAGAGAACATCAAGCTGGGCCTCAATCTGAAGCTGGCGACGGCCGAACAAGTGGCGCGACGCATCGCCCTCGCGATCGAGAAGGACAAGGACATCTGCTACACCACATCCAGGAGCCGCCTCTACGCGATTCTGAGCGCCGTCGCTCCTGGCCTGGTGAAGCGCCTCATCCGGAAGACAAGCCAGGGGCCACGCACATGAGCAAGGTGATGGTCCTGGGCGCGGAGGGATGGCTGGGCGCGCGCCTGGTTCAGCGCCTGGCCCAGGAAGGCCGCACGGTCCTCTGCGTAGACCTGTTCGTCGGCACGAATATTCGTGAGCTTCCTGGCATCGAGGTCATCGAGGCCGACATACGCGATGCAGCACGCTTTCTGCCACGGCTCGCCGAATGCACCACCGTATTCAGCTGTGCGGGGCTGCTTCATCCCAAGAAGACGAGCGAAATCTACGTGGTCAATCGCGATGCGCCGGTCGCGCTGTATGAGGCTTGTATCCAGCACGGTGTCAAGACATTTGTGCACATCAGCAGCATCAACGCGCAGGGCGAAAACCAGAGCCCGACGACGTTCTTTGACGAGGCCACACCACCGCATCCGACCACGCATTACGGTGTGAGCAAGTTGGAGGGGGACCTGAAGCTGATGGCGCTGGCGGGCGAAGGCAAGACCCGCCTCATCATCCTGCGCCCTGGGGTCTTCTACGGCGAGAACCCCTCCCGCAACCTGCGGGAGTTCATGGAGACCCTCAAGAAGGGCACCCTGCCGCTGTTCGCCCCGCGCGGCTTTCTGCGGACCTATGTCGATGTGGACAAGGTCGTCGAAGCCCTGTTGCTGAGCGAGCGTAACGGAAGTTCGGGCCAGGCGTACATCATCGGCGACGCCGAGCCGCTCTGTACGCTGCGCTTCTACCAGATCGTTGCGGATGAGCTCGGCGTCAAGCCGAAGACGGTAGCGGCGCCCGCGGCGGCAGCTCACCTTTGTGAGCGGCTGGCCTTCCTGGCGGGTAAGGCCAATGTGCACATTCGCCTCTTCACCATCGTCGGCGAGTTCGGCAGAAACATCTTCGGCTCCGTAGCCAAAGCGCAGCGGGAGCTTGGGTTCGTACCCCACCAGACTTCCGAGGAAGGCCTGCGCCGGATGGTGCGTTCCGTACAGTCAAGCTAAACAAGCAGGGGAGCGGGGTTCACGTGCTGGCTCTGCGTTGGTCGTATCACCGGTCATTTTGCGGCGAGCTTTGCCTGAATCAAGTCGATCATGTCACCGACATTCTTCAGCTCCTGCAACTCGCCCAAAGCGAACTTGATCTTGTAGCGCTTTTCGATGGAGGTCACCAGGTTGATGTGAGCCAAAGAGTCCCAGTCCTCCACGTTCTTGGCGCTCGATTCTCGTGTGAGGACCAGGTTAGGCTGGTCAAGGACGTCGCGGAATATCTCCTGAAGCTCTTCGAGAATATCTTCCATTGCTTTGCTCTCCTATCGCTGTGAAGGGATGGTTCTCTCGGCGGCTGGTACAACGTTCCTCACGATCGCGGCGCCTCAATCCGCAAACTAATTCACGCTGCCCGCGGCGACTGGGAGATCGACGCCGTGGATGTACTCCGATGCGGGCGAAAGCAGCAGGTCGATCGCCCCCAGCAGATCGGCTGGTGTCGCGTTGCGTCCCAGCGGACTGGCGGCGGCGCTCATCTGCACCGCAACGTCCGCAATGTCCTCGATAAATTGAGTCTCCACCATGCTGGGTGAGATTGCGTTGATGCGCACAGGGGTGCCGGCATACTCCGCGGCCAACGCACGCATCAGCCCCAGCTGCGTGTACTTGACTGTGGTGTACATCGACATAAACTTCGGCGGCACGCCATGCACTGCGCTGGACAGCACGAAGACGATGCGAGCCCTGGGAAGCTTGACCATCCTGGGCAGCAGGCGCTGGAGCAGGACGATTGCGGAGCGCACCTGCACGGCAAGGTCGCCTTCGAAGCGTTCCCAGTTGAATTTCGTGAAGCGGTCGTAATTGAGCCGGAGCGCCGGCAGGTGTACGAACCCGGAGGGCACGTCCTGCTCTGCGAGGATCTGCTCGGCCAGCGCCCGAACGGATTCCGGCTGCGAAAAGTCCGCCCGGTAGAGCTTTAGATTCCGGCCGAACTCAGCTTGTAGTGCCTGCAGCTTGTGTTCCGAGCGAAAGGAATGAGCCAGGATCATGGGTGGATCCGGCGCGCTGAGCAAGTGACGAATCAGCGCCCGGCCAATGTCGGAAGAAGCGCCGGTAATCAGGATCGACTCAGTTGACATGAAGTCCTGTTCTGATGACCGCTCGAGAGATGAGCTTTGTCCCGTCTCGCCGGACGCTGGCCCGAATCTCACATCGCCGATAAACATCGCTCAGAAAGATGATCTCGCCCTCTACGCGCAGGCGGTCCCCAGCGTAGCAGGGAGCGTTGAAGTCTATGTCGATTCCCTGAAGCAGCGCGTACTTTCCAGGAAGATAGACGCCCACCAGCCGGGAGTACAGGGCGGATACCAGCATGCCGAAGAGCACCGGACCGGTGAATCCAGCGGACCGGGCGTACTCCGCGTCGGTGTGCAAGGGATTCACGTCGCCCGACAGAGCGGTGAAGGCAGCCGCATCGTCTGACGTCAAGGTAGCGTCGAACCCATGTTTCAGACCGATGTACAGATCGTCCCACCTATACTCCGTCACGGACCGGCTCCAATATCCTGATATGTGTGTTCCGTGGCTTGTATGCGGACAGGTCCAGCGTCCAGACAGTGTCGTGCGAAACGGGATCGACCGGCATCAACTCAAAACCGAGTCTCTCATAATGATCGGCGACCATGCTGTTCTTCCGGGTAGGGAAGTAGTACCCCCGCAGGGTGTCCAGGCCGGACTCTCTTGCCTCAGCGGCGAGCACATCCAGCACCGCCAATTCCATCTCTCGCTTCAGGACCCGGCAGCTCATCAGCCACAGGTCCAGGTCCAGGACGTTCCCCTCTCGTCGTCCGAGCACGATGGAGACGAGACCGTTGTCGCCGAAGCGGTCCATCAGCTTGCCATAGAGAGCGATGTAGCGCGAATCCTGGGCGATCGCTTCAATCTCCGAGAGCGTGTAGCGTCGCGTGGTCAGATTGAATTGATTTGTCTTGTTCGTGAGCTGCGCGATGCGCTCCAGGTAGATTGGCTTGAAGCGCTCAATCTCGGCGGTCATCTCCAGCGAGTCGAGGTACTCGCCATAGTCGGCGAATTTGGCTTGCTGTGACGCTCTGACCGCGTTGGACTGGTAGAGCGCCCCACGCGCCAGATCCTCCTGCGAGAGCGATATCGGCTCGAAGTACCGTTCGCCTTCCAGAATGGCAGCGAATCGAGAGACCTCGCTGCCGACGTCCGGAACCGCGATTCCAGGAATCTGCGCTTGGACGATGGCCCGCTCAGCGGGATTGTCATCCACGAAGACGAAGCTGTCCACACCCAGGTTCAGCTCACGTGCAATCGCCAGAAGGTTCTCGTGTTTCGGCTCCCAGTTGGCCTTGAAGCAGGAGATGTGCTCCAGCCTGAGAACAGAGTCCGGATGTTCCAGGCCCTGCCGCGCGACCTCCTCATCGTTCTTGGAGCAAACAGCGAGCAGGACGCCACGGCGCTGCAGCGAAAGGCAGTACTCCTGGAACGCGGTATACGCTTCGGCGACTGCTGTTTCACGCCCGATCTGAAGCTTGTCGACGCCGTCATCTCCGATGACTCCACCCCAAAGCGTGTTGTCCAGGTCCAAGACAAGTACCTTGCGAGTTTTGCCGTAGATCGCCCGCACCAGTGAGGTAAGCGATTGCGCCAGTGCGAGACTGCCTTCGGCCGTGGTCAGAAGCTTGTAGCTGAAGTAGCGGTTCCAATCAAACCAACGATCCAATCCGAGCTGGGCGGAGAGGCGAAGCACATCCTGCAGGAGCAGACGCGGGTCCGACTCAGCGGCGCGGGCAAACTCCGCGTTCAGCTCCAGAAAAAAGCGCGAGGCACCCCCGATGGAGACGGTGTCCATATTTCCCAGGACCGCGTAGGACGGCAACTCGAAATTGTTCTGGATGATTTGTGCCGGGAGATTCTGCTCGATGGCGCTCCATATCCGCTTATAGCGCGCGACAGCCGCGTCCACAAAGCTCCGGAATTCGGCGCCAGTCGCGTTTATGGGCGGCACAGCCTGCACATTGAGGAACGAGGTGTGGATGTAGACGATATCGGGAGCAAATGCGATCAGATCTGTCGGATCGACGACTGCGTCCTCATAGAAGCGGCCATACTCCGCCTGGTGGAACGTGGGCCGGAAGCCCGCCTCGAGAAGTAAGATCTCCAGCAGGTCCACTACCTCATTGGTCGTGGATCCCCCTAGGACCGCTATCCGGACCGGGTGAAGGCCTTCCAGCGCGGAGAACTGCCGTTTGAGGCTTCGCCGCTTGAGCAGGAGATCATCGATGGAGAATTGGCCAAGATTCATACGCGGTCTGTTGCCGCAATTTTAAAGCGTTTCCACTTTTGTTGCGAACGGGAAAGACTCCACCAGTCTGCCCGCGTGCCACAGTTTCAACTCGGGCGACAGCTCGCGGGCAGCCATTCCGCTATACTTCTGGAATGCTGGAGCAGAATCGACGTGGGACCGTGCTCTAGCGACAAATTTCACAGCAGTTCCCGTGCGCTGAGCGCGCTTGCGACGGAGTCCCTTCCCGAACCTATGCTTCCCGCTCCAACTGCTCTCCCTGAAAACAGCCAATCGAATCGGAGAGGCGGCATCCTCTGGTATTGTATTGGGCTGGTTCTTGCTCCCGCGAGCCTTCTGGTGCTGTCGTTCGCCGTGGGAACGACGCAATGGTTTCCAGATCACTGTTATAGGGCAATGCTGCAGTCCGGCTACAGCCTGCGACTGCAGCATGCAGACTGCGAAGTCCTTATCTATGGCGATTCTTCGACAATGACCGCTCTGGATCCGGCGGTCATTCAGCAGATAACTGGCCTGAAGACGTGCAACATTGCGGAGGGCACGACGATCACCGGCGTCGTCGGAACCCGCTATCCCCTGGACCAATATCTTGCACATAACAAGCGGCCGCGCTTTTTGCTGTTGATGTACACGCCCAGCATGTATACCCCGGACGTTGCCCCGTTCACAACCTACTTCGTCGAGGGCGTAACGTACGCCTTCACAAATGAAAGGACTCCGCTGTTCTTCAAGGGCTTGCTCCGCCGGCCTTGGTGGCTCTTGAAATACTCGCTGTCGGTTGGCGAGCAGATCACCAACTATTTCGTGGGCAAATACGTTCTACGAAATCAACAGATTGACACCGACACGCGGGCGCAGCGCGACAGCCGCAAGGGAGTGTGGGGCTTTCCGTTGCCTCCGGAAGCCCACTGTATGAGGGGATCCATCCCGGAGGGCTTGTTGCATCGCCACGCCGATCAGATCGCGGCAATGCGGCGGCGGTACGAGACCGGGGGGACCACAGTTCTCTTCAACATTTCTCCTGTTCCAGACTGCGACCGGGATTACCCCCTCTACAGCAGGCTTTCTAGCGGGCTGCACCAGAATCCGTTTGAACGCCTTCCCATCTCGTATTTCAATGAGGGAGACGTCCACTTCAGCCCTCAGGGGTCCAGGTACATTTCTGCAGAACTGGGCCGTGAGGTTCTAGCCGTGGAACAGCAGCAGGATGCCGCGCGGCGCGCGGCTTCGGCAGTGGCGCCATGATCTTTAGCAATCCGACTTTCTTCTTTGTTTTTCTTCCCGTCACGCTCATCGGTTTCCAGTTGCTGGGACGGTTCGGACGCAGATCCGCGATCGGATTTCTGGCGTTGATGTCGTTGGTCTTCTATGCCAAGTGGAGTGTGCCGTACTTGTTGCTGCTGCTCGGTTCCATTCTGGTGAACTATCTGGCTTCGATCGCCATCGGGCGCACGGCAAAGCGTCCGGTGGCGCAGAACCTCTGGTTGACCGCTGGCATACTGGCAAATCTAGGTGCTCTCTGCTATTTCAAGTACCTCTTCCCGCTCCTCAGATTCTGCGCTGGCGTTCTGCACAGCCAGCACCACTGGGGTTCCGTCATTCTGCCCTTGGGCATCTCGTTCTTCACCTTCACCCAGATCGCATACCTTATCGATTTGAAACAAGGTATCGCCACGCGCCAGGGGCCACTCAGCTACATCCTCTTCGTCACGTTCTTCCCTCACCTGATTGCCGGGCCTCTCATCCACCACAAGGAGATGATGCCCCAGTTCAGCGAGGAGCGGCGCTACCAGTTAAACCGCGATGATATGGCCCTCGGTCTTACCTGGTTCATCATGGGCATGTTCAAGAAGGTGATGGTGGCGGACCGCATCTCGCCGTTTGCCGATGCTTTCTTCTCGCAGGTCCGTGGAGCCGGCCTGCTTCCGGCATGGCTGGGCGTATTGACCTATTCCATGCAGCTGTACTTTGACTTCTCCGGCTACTCCGACATGGCGGTCGGGCTGGCGCGCATGTTCTCGATCCGTTTTCCTCTGAATTTCAACTCTCCCTACAAGGCGCCCAATATTATCGATTTCTGGCAGCGTTGGCATATGACGCTGACTCGCTACATCATGGACTACCTGTACGGTCCGATTCAGATGCGCATCAGCCGCAAGCGTCTGGACCGGGGCAAGAAGGTGTCGCGGAAGGCGACCGCCACGCCCGAGGGATTCTTACATATGCTCGCGGCGCCGACGGTGTTCACCATGTTCGTCGCCGGTATCTGGCACGGCGCCGGCGCGCAGTTTCTGGTGTTCGGCGTGCTCCACGGGGTGTACATCACCATCAACCACGCCTGGCGCATCTTCGTGCCTCCCCAGAGCCGCCTCAAGAAGCTGCTTACGGTTCCTGTCAGCGTCCTGCTCACGTACCTGGGAGTCGTGGTCACCGAGGTCTTCTTTCGAGCCGCATCCGTGCAGGACGCCATCCGTGTGCTGGGGGACATGAGCGGACTTCACGGCCTCGGGGCGGCCTGGCCTGTCGCGCAGGGTCTGCTGATTGCGGCGCTGCTGGCCGTTGTATGGCTGATGCCCAACACCCAGGAGATCCTTGGCGAGATGCAGGCGGACGATCTGCCCAATCGGCTCATCGTGCCGGTGCCCCGCTGGCAGCCCAGCCTGCCCTGGTGGGCTGCCACGACTCTCGCCTTCTCCATCAGCATGTTCTACTCGATGGCGAGTACCAGTTTCCTCTATTTCCAATTCTGAGCGCGTCTTCATCTTTCCTGCGAGCCGGGAAGGGTTGAGGCGTGCCGTTAATGCGAGTAATGCGAGAAACGGCGCTAACGCCCGTGCCACCGTGGACTAG
>CAXUIM010000086.1:0-3011 GCA_964250885.1 uncultured Acidobacteriaceae bacterium
GCGTGGAAGATGAACTGTGAAGCTCTTTCAAGCGGAGGACCCTTTCCCCAGCAGGTGATTGGCGAAGCGCGCTTCCGGCGAAGCGCATCGACAACTCCGCATTGATTTCAGGCATCGCCGAGAATCGCTGCGGGCAACAAAAGGGGCGCGCCCCCGGGAGGTCCGGTCAGCGCGCCTCTTGATTACGATGAAGCAGTCACAATACCAGCAGTCACGATAACAGCCAAAGCTACATCTCTTTGACGCCGTCGACAAAGGCTTTCAGCTTGCGGGAGCGGCTGGGATGGCGCAGTTTGCGCAACGCCTTGGCTTCTATCTGGCGGATTCGCTCGCGGGTGACCTGGAAGGACTGGCCGACCTCCTCGAGGGTGTGCTCCGAGCCGTCCTCCAGGCCGAAGCGCATCTTTATGACGCGCTCTTCGCGGGGAGTGAGCGTGCGCAGCACCTGCGAGGTGTACTCCTTGAGATTCACCGAGATCACCGCATCGGAGGGCGAAACCGCCATGCGGTCCTCGATGAAGTCTCCAAGATGCGAATCTTCCTCTTCGCCGATAGGCGTCTCGAGCGAGATCGGCTCCTGGGCGATCTTGAGCACCTTGCGGACCTTCGCGACAGGGATATCCATGCGCTTGGCGATCTCTTCCGACGATGCTTCGCGGCCGAGCTCCTGGACCAGTTGACGCGAGGTGCGGATGAGCTTGTTGATGGTCTCGATCATGTGCACCGGGATGCGGATGGTGCGGGCCTGATCGGCAATTGCCCGGGTGATCGCCTGACGGATCCACCAGGTGGCATAGGTCGAGAACTTGTATCCGCGGCGGTACTCGAATTTGTCCACGGCCTTCATCAGGCCAATGTTGCCTTCCTGGATCAGGTCGAGAAATTGCAGACCGCGGTTGGTGTACTTCTTCGCGATGGACACAACCAGGCGCAGGTTGGCTTCGATCAGCTCCCGCTTGGCCTTCTCCGCGTCCATGTCGCCTTGAATGATCTCGCGCTGGGTGCGTTTGAGCGCTTCAAGGGAGATGCCGGCATCGGCCTCGACGCGATCCAGATCGGTGCGGCAGTTCTTCTGCTGGCGGCGGTACTCCTTCTTCAGTTCCTCGGAGCGCGAAGCCTCGAACTTGGCCTCCAGTGAGCGAATCTGGCGCTCCAGCGTGCGCATGGAATCAACAGTCTTGTTGACCTTATCGAGCAGCCGCTTCTTTTCACCGTTGGTGTACTTGAGCTCGCGAACGATGCGGGACACAAAGACGTTTTCACGTCCGGCCAGCCAGATATGTCTGCGCTGGAAGCGGTGTTTGGTCTTGGCATCCTTGCCCTGGGGGTCTTCGGATCTGGTGAAGAAGTCGGCCGCTTTCCTCTGGTGCTTGACGATCTCGTCAATGCGGCTGATGGTGGCTTTGACACGCGCCGTCAGAATCTCTTCGGTGAGCTCTTCTTCGTCGAAGGTGACGATCTCCTTGATGTTGCGAACGCCGCGCTTCAGGTCTTCACCAAGAGCGACGATTTCGCGGATCACGATGCTGGAGCGCGAGATGGCCTTCATCACGCGAAGCTGGCCGCGCTCGATTCGCTTGGCGATCTCAACCTCACCCTCGCGGGTGAGCAGGGGCACCGTTCCCATCTCCCGCAGGTACATGCGGACAGGATCGTTGGTCTTCTCGAGCGTGCCGGGTGAGAGGTCCAGTTCGACATCTTCACTCTCCTCGCCGCTCTCGTTATCGGTGTCTTCGGTGTCGCGCGAGCCACGGCGACCCTCGGTGAGCACATCGATACCCTGAGTGTTGATGGTGGTCATCAGGTCATCCAGCTCATCGGGCGACGTAATGTCGCCGGGAAGCAGGTCGTTGACCTCGCCGTAGGTGAGGTAACCCTTCTCCTTGCCGGTATCGATGATGCGGTCTACGTCTTCTTCGTACTTATCTAGTTCTTCAGCCACGTGGGCACTCCTGAAAACGAGGCGAGCGCGCAAGGCGAAGCCTCGAGAAGTCTGGTGGAAGCCTGCTGCACCGTAGGATGTGAAAACCCTGGCGCAGAGATCTCCCTTCGCTGTTTCGGTTGGCTGGAAGACGAAGGTTGCGGTCAAGGCCGCGGGCGCGGGCGGAAGAACATAACCATCAGGTTTAACCCGGTATATGACTTCGGCGACTCGGAGGCGCACGTCTCCAGCTAGAAAAGTGTAGCACTTTGTTAGACGCCGTACAAACCAGGAGGATTCACTGGCGCGGCCAAACGCGCTTGAAATCGCGGCTCTAAAGTGGTCTGGCGAAGATCAGATCCTGGCAGGTCTGGGCCCCCACCTGGAAGGTGCGGGTGCCGGCCTGGATGAAGCCGTTGCGGCGGTAAAAAGCGATGGCCTGCAGGTTGCCGGCGTGGGTTCCGAGCAGCAGGCGCGTGCGGCCCAGCGCGACAGCGTCCCTGATCGCCGCGTTCAGCAGCGCCTGGCCGGGATAGATCCTCGGCGGATGCGGCAGCGTGGAAAGCTCGCCCCCGGCTGCTGATTCCGAGCGGTGACCGGGCAACACTGTGCGCGTGGACGAAGTCTCCGCGCCGGCATTCACGACAGGAGCCCTGCGGAAGCGCGAAAAGAGGTAAATGCGCTTGAGTTCGATGTCGGTCGGGAGAACATCGAAACTGGGAAGCTCCGGGGCGGCAAGCATGGCATAGCCGACCGGGGCTCCGGGTGGCTGCTCGGGATAGCCGCGGGGCGGCCCCGCGAGGGCCATATGGATTTGCGTGGAAGGTTGCCGCAGGTAGCTCGCGTAGGCCTGGGGGGTGTGGTTCCGTGAGCAGTGCGCGACGATATCGGCGCCAGGAAGCATCCAGGTGAACGCTTCCAGGAATGTGGCCGCGCCCACCAGGGCCAGGGCGCCGGCGTCTTCCTCGGTGGCGCGGCGGAGCGTGACCCATTCGATGGGATTCGGCGAAGCCGGTTCCGCAGCCAGCGGCGGCGCGGAGGTCGCCTGGTCTACGTTCCGCGGGACGGCTTTGATGATGTCAACGGGCAT
>CAXUIM010000086.1:3111-8173 GCA_964250885.1 uncultured Acidobacteriaceae bacterium
GCGTTTTGGGTACTGAAGTGCATGAGGTGAAGGAGTCGATGCCGGCGCGGGAGAAGGATGCGGCCTATGCGCGGGTTGGCGAGGAGTTTGCCGCCGATGTCAGCGTGCCGCAGGCGCTGCGCTCGCTGGCCGCCGATGCGCGCGTCACGGTGCGGCGAGGTGGCCCGCCGGTGCTTCCGCCAAAGAGACCCGCGGGCTGCGTCGTGTACTGGATGCAGCGGGCGGAACGCGGGCGAGACAATCATGCGCTGGACAAAGCGATCGCCTGTGGCGACGCGCTGGGTTTGCCGGTCGTGGCCTACTTTGCCGGCATCAAGAACTTTCCCCATGCCAACCTGCGCCACTACGCGTTTCTGAATCAGGGGCTGCCCGACATCGAGGAGCACTGCGCGGAGCGGGGAGTGGGGTTTGTGATGCGGCGCGCGCCCCATGAGGACCACGAGAGATTCTTCGCCGACGTGGGCGCGGTGATGGTGATCGGGGACGAGAACCCGATGCGCGAACCGGAGCGCTGGCGGGTGCGGCTGGGCCAGGCTCTCCGCGTTCCCTTCTGGACCGTGGATGCGGACGTGATCGTGCCCTCCAAACTGCTGGGCAAGGCACAGTTCAGCGCGGCCGTGGCGCGTCCGCGGCTGTATGGCGCCCTGGCCGAGTTCCTCACGCCGTTCCACAATCCCAACGCCGCCCATGAATGGAAGGCTCCGCGTGGCTTGCAGGCCGACGACGTGCGCGCGGATATGACCCGCGGCTGGCAGGACTTCGACCGCAGCGTGAAGCCGGTGGAGGCCTGGAAGGGCGGACATAAGGCGGCGCTGGAGCGGCTGCACACGTTCTGCACGGACATGCTGACGAGCTATGACCGCGACCGGGCCCATCCTGAGACTGACGGCTCCAGCAAGATGAGCCCTTACCTGCACTTCGGGCACATCGGGCCCCAAACCATCGCGCTGGCCGTACAGGCCGCGGCGAAAGACCATCCCACGCTGCGCGCGGCCAAGGATTCCTACTTCAATGAGCTGATCGTGTGGCGCGAGCTGGCGATCAACTTCGTGCGCTATCAGCCGGAGTATGACTCTCCGGGGTGCGCCGACCACTGGGCCGTCGAGACCATCGCCGAGCATGATCGCGACGAGCGTGCGGTGCTCTACACCCTGGCGCAGATGGAGACCGCCAGGACCCATGACGAGCTCTGGAACGCGGCCCAGATCCAGATGGTGCGTTACGGCTGGATGCACAATTATTTGCGCATGTACTGGGCCAAGAAGATCGTGGAGTGGACCCCCAACGTGGAGACCGCGATGAAGTGGGCGATCTATCTGAACGACCGCTACTTTCTGGATGGACGAGATCCCAACGGATATTCGGGGATCGCCTGGTCCATGCTGGGCAAGTTCGATCGCGCCTGGTTCGATCGACCGATCTTTGGCAAGCGCCGGTATATGTCGGCCGCCAGTACAGGCAAAAAATTCTATTCGGCTCTATACATCCAGCAGATGAACGCCCTGCTGGAGTAGGATCGGTCGCCGGTCGCATGCCCGGCGTCAGGACCTGAAGTTTCCCCTCGAAGACCTGCGAAATGCTTTAATAGCCCGATGACGCCGTTGCCCAAGGTGGAGTTGCACCTGCATCTGGACTGTTCGGCCTCAATCAAAACCACGACCACTTAGAGCCCGCGAGCCCTTACGCCTGCCCGCAACTTCCTCGCAGGCTCTTCCAGGGAAGCGGCACTTGTAGATTTTGGCCGCCGCGCGGAAGAGGAGAAACGCGCTGGAGCAGGTTTGCTGTCATTGCGCCTAATCTTGAGGCGCCTAATCGTGAGGTGTACGAGTGCCGCTTTTCTGGAGAGAAAAACGGCGTTGAGACCTGAAGCCCTGGGTACACCTACAGCAATACTGCTCTAAGCTGGAGATATGCGGAGATGGATCGGCGCTCTGGCGCTCAGTGGGATGCTGTGCGCAGGAACGGCTGGGGCCGGAAGGCGCCCCAAGCCGCAGTCGGAACCCGACCTGCATGCCGGTGTGGTGACGCGGGTCTTTCACCCCAAGGAGATGCGCAACTGGCGCGGAGACGAGCAAAGGGACCTGCGTTGCACGATCTGGTATCCCGCCCCCGATACGGCGGTTGAGACGCATCAGACCGCCGGCGGGACCGATGTTCCGGAGTTCGACGCGGGATTGGCCTCGCCCAACGCGGAGTTTGCACCGTCGCTGAACAAGCTGCCCCTGGTGCTGCTGTCGCATGGTTCCGGCGGCTCCGCGCTGCAGATGGCGTGGCTGGGAACCGCACTGGCGCGGGCGGGATATATGGCTGTGGCGGTGGATCACCCCGGCGATACTTCGAACGCCCCCCTCACGTTGGAGGGTACGGCGCTGTGGTGGGAGCGCGCCGTGGACCTCAGCGACGTGCTGGATGGCATGCTGGCCGACCAGGCACTGGGCCCGCGCATCGATGTCTCGCGCGTGGGCGCGGCGGGCTACTCGCTGGGCGGCTATACCGTGATGGAGTTAGGCGGGGCGCAGACCGATATCAGCGAGTTCTTCGAGTTGTGCAAGGACAAGCCCGATACGGCCGTCTGCCAGATACCGCAGAGGCGCGGGAAGGGCAGCGTCGAGGACGTGCTGCACGAAGTTCGCAAGACCAGCGGTTTGTCCCTGGCGCGCTCCGGCGACAGCTTCCGGGATCCGCGCGTCAAGGCGGTGTTCGCGATAGCGCCGGCGCTGGGATTCACCCTGACCCGGGACAGCTTGCACGCCATGCGGCTGCCGGTGGAGATTGTTATGGGCGGCGATGACCGCACCGCGCCGGCACAGGATAACGCCGACTGGATCCGGGCAAACGTACGCGGGGCCGGGGAGACGATCCTGCCGGGGGTGCGTCACTACAGCTTCCTCGACGTGTGCACGGCGCAAGGGGCGCGGGCCGCGCCGAACTCCTGCGAGGAATCTCCGGGCGTGGATCGGGTGGCGGTGCATGCCAAGGTGGCGGCCATGGCGGTGAATTTCTTCGATCGCGCCCTTCGTCTGCGGTAGCAGGTGTACCGGGAGCGTCGGTGGTTCAGTCCACGCGGCAAATGAGGCACTTCAGGTAGCGGGTCTCGGGAAGGCTCAGGACCTCCGGGTGATCCGGCGCCGCGGCCCGAGTCTCCAGCAGTTGCACGCGGCGGCCGGCGTCGGCCGCGGCGGCGGAGACAACGTCGGTGAACTGGGCCAGCGAAACGTGGTGGGAGCAGGAGCAGGTGACCAGGATGCCTCCCGGAGCGAGGATGCGGAGCGCGCGAAGGTTGAGCTCCTTGTAGCCGCGCAGGGCGCCCTCGGCGGCGCGTTTCGATTTGGCGAAGGCAGGTGGATCGAGCACGACAGCGTCAAAGAGAGCGGCATCGGAGCTCTGCGCCGGGGCCGCCCCTCCCCCAGCCCGGCTGCCCGGCTGCGCAGATCGGGTCAGGTCGTCCAGGTGACGCAGATACTCGAACGCGTCGGCCTCGATCCAGTCGGTTTCACACCCGGCGGAGAGTTGCGGATTGAGCTGAAGATTGCGGTCGGCGGCCTCCAGCGCCGAGCGGCTGGCATCGATACCGGTGACCTGGCCGCAGACCTGAGCGAGATGCAGCGCGAAGCCGCCCTGGTAGGTGCAGAAATCCAAGGCCTGCCGGGCGCGACCTTTGCCGGCCCGCGCGGCCAGGCCCTGCACGGCCGCGGCGGCAGCCGCATAGTTGAGGCGCTGATCGAGAAAAGCTCCGGTCTTCTGGCCGCTGCCCGCGTCGTAATGGAAGCGCAGACCATTGAGCGTGAAGGTAGTGGTGCGGGGCGCGGGTGTTTCGGCGTGGGTGGTGAAGAGCGGGCCGGCCGGCGGCGGCGCGAGCTGCTCGAGCTCCCGGATGCGGGGGTCGGGGCGCTCCCAGATTGTCAAACCGCCGGCCCCTTCGCCGCCCGCCCGTGTGTCTGTGAGGATCCCGGCGCGCAGTGCCTCGGTAACGGTGCGCCGAACGTCGTCCTGGGCGGTGCCCTGGGTGAGAAGCTGCACCAGGACGAGATCGTTGTAGCGATCGGCGACGATGCCGGGCAGGTCATCGGCCTCGGAAAAGATGAGGCGTTGCGCGTCGTTCTCCGCGGTGATGGGGGCGAGCTCCCGCCGCAGCGCGAAGGCGTCCGCGACGCGGGTGCGGAGGTCGGCGAGGTACTGATCGCGGGTCAGCCCTGCAGTCCGTGAGATCAGGCGGGCAGCCAGGGTCGAAGCCGAAGAGTACAGCGCCGTGCCCAGGGGGAGGTCACGGGAGTCGGTCAGGGTGACCAGGTCGCCGGCCGCGGGGCCAGTCTGAAGCGGGTCCCCGCCGCGAGGCTCGATCTCGGTTCGGTAGACCCATAGGTGACCGGCGCGGAGGCGGTCGGCGGCGCGGCGGCTGAGACGCAGGGTGGACATTTCTACAAGTGTAGCCAGAGGGAGAAATGGCTCATGAGCAATACAGGGTAACGCGCCGTCGGGAGCAGGGCGCCGGTGGCTTCTCTTGGTAAGAAGCCCTTTGAAGTTCGCAGCCCTGGAACAGCAACCCTGGTACTGCTTCAGGCCAGTTGCGGCGGATTCACTTCCAGCAGGTGAGCGATCGCTGAGACCACCAGGATGTGATCGTCGCGTTGCGGCAGGCCGGAGACGATGATGCTGCCCACCGCGCCGGTGCCGATGAGCCAGAGGGGAAAGCCGCCGCCGTGCGCGGCATAGTCAGCCAGGCTGAGGCCGTGGCGCGATTCCAGGGTCTGGCCGTCGCGCTCGAGCACGCGTCCCACGGCGTAGGAGCTGCGCGCGAAGCGATGGACGGTGTTGCGTTTGCGGCGGATCCAGTCGGCCTGGCCTGGCGTGGCTCCCGGGGTGGCGCAGGCAAACAGCACCTGGCCGGCAAGTTCGATCTCGATGGTTCCGCCGGCCTGCTGCTCCAGCAGGCGGCTGCGCATCAGGCCGCCCAGGCGCCAGGCGGTGTTGGCGTCGAAGGAGGGGAAGCGCAGCAGCTCTTCCTGCTGGTCCAGAATGACGAGGTCTTCTATAGCGCTCATGCTGTCCATCATCGCGCATC
>CAXUIM010000086.1:8273-12050 GCA_964250885.1 uncultured Acidobacteriaceae bacterium
TCACCGGAGCTTGCGGTGCGCAGCCCGGAATCGCGCAGGAAGAGGTGCAACATACGCCGTTCCCGGGAGTTCATGGGCGCGAAGCTGTGCGGCTCCCCGGACTCCTCCACGCGGGCGATGGCGTGCTCCGCGGCTTCCCGCAGCGCCGCGGCGCGTTCGGCCTTGTAGCCATCCGCGTCAAACGAGATGCGGTCATGCTCTTCGGGTTCCAGGCGAAGGATCTTGGCCGAAATATGCTCGAGCGACCGGAGCAGCTCTCCATCCTGGTCCAGAAGAAGGTCTACGTCGGGACCCTTGCATTCGACGTAAATGTCACGCCGCTCCAGGCCGTCGGGATCGGCAGCGCCATTCCCTGCGGTGATGCGGTACTTCAGACGGAGACCACCCGTGATGGTCAGCAGCCGCATGAAGGACGCAATCTGTTCTGCAGCCTGTGCTAGGTTTTCCATAGAGTTAAATTCCTTTGTCCAATGTTCGATCGCATCAAAAATTGTACAAGAGCGTGGAATCCAGTTCCTCGCCCGCGATGCGTAACATGTTTGTTTCAGGATTCGCCAGCTTCGCAGGAAGCCTGGGGGCGCGCCACGATCTTCGAAGTCTGCGCACAGACTTCTATCGGCATTCGCCTACAGAAGAACGTCTTAGCGCCTGCCTTGGATGGTTTTGGTCGAGCTGGTTTTGCTGACGGCAGTGGGTTTCGCCACGGCCGCCTTGCGGCGGGCGCGCTTGGCCGCAATCTCGCGCATCTCGCGGCCCAGCGAGGTTCGATTCATGATGGCCTGCTGCGCAATCATGATCAGGTTGCCGACGTTCCAATACAGCGCCAGTCCTGAAGCGTAGTTCCAGGTCATGTAGCCCGAAAACGCCGGCATCATGAAGGCCATCATCTTCTGCTGCTGCGGGTCCACTCCCGGTGACGGTGTGTAGAACTGCACAAGGAATGAGGTGATCACCATGAAGATCGGCAGGACGTGCCAGGGATCGGCCGCGGAGAGATCCGGCAGCCAGAAGAAGTGCGCCTGGCGCAGCTCAACCACGCGCGTCATCATGGTGAAAAAGGCGAACAGCAGCGGCAGTTGAATCAGCGACGGAACGCAGCCGCCGAACATGCTAACTCCGTTCGCCTTCTGGGTCGCCATGATCTCGGCGTTCATCTCTCCCATGCGTGGATCCGTGGCCTTGGGATTTTTGTACTTGGCCTTGATCGCGTCGATCTGCGGCTGGATGCGCTGCATCTTCAGCATGGAACGCATCCCCTGAACGCGCAGGGGAAGCAGCGCCAGATTGATGAAGATGGTGAACAGCACAATGGCCCATCCCCACGAATAGTTGTGCGCGCCTCCGCCGTGGGGCAGCCAGGAGTGAACCGCGTGCAGGCCGAGAAAAAGATACTTTCCGATTGGCCCGAAGAAGCCGAAGTCCAGGAGCGGTTCCAGGTTGCGGCCGTCGGCGGTGTGAATGCTCTTGAGCACGTCGATGGCCTTGGGACCGACGAAGAGCCGCTCCTGATCGTGGCCGGAGAGGGAGCCCACACTGGCGCCGAGCAGCGGCACCAGCGCGACTGCTTTGGAAGAGGTCGGCGGACCGAGGTGTGAGTTAGTGACGCCGCGCGGCACCTTGTTCACATCCATCTGGTTGTGCAGGGTGACCAGCGTGGCGTCCTCCGGATGGTCAGGCAGGAAGATCGCGGCGAAGTACTGATCGCTGGCTCCGGCGAAACCGAAGGGGCCGGGGAGTGTGGCGCCGCCGGCGACCTTCTTGAAGGCGGTATGCTCGGTGTGTCCGTCGGAGCTGGTGTCGATCTCCGCGCCGGCGTAGGCCTGCTGGGTCTCCATGTCGCCGAAGCCCGCGGGCCATGACAGCAGCGCCCGGACGGGTGCGCCGTTGCGCAGCACGACACTGTCGGCGTGAATGACGTAGTCGGCGCCGAAGGTAAACGTCTTATGAACGGTCACGTCGCCGGCGGTGTAATTGAAGCCAAGGGTCGCAGGGGCCAGCAGCTTGCCGGTCGCCGAAGGCACATACAGCGCGTTGGCGAGCTGTTGCGTCAGGCCGGCGTCGTAGGTGTAGAGCGAAAGTGGATACCCGAATGAATGGGAGGCGCCGTCGTGCACGAGATCGAGCGGATGACCCTCAGTATCGGTGTACCTCTTAAGAATCCAGGATGTGACCTGGCCGCCGCGATTGGAGAAGGTAATGCGATAGAGCTCATTCTCCACGATGGTGGTGCTCTCGGCCTGCGCCTGCACCGCCGCCGCATTGGCCGGTCCATTGCCCGGCGCGTTTGCAGCCGGGCCAGCGCCGGTTGCCGGCGCGCTCTCCGCTGAAGAACTTGGAGCATTAGAACTCGGAGCATTGTGCGCCGCGGCGGAGCCGGCCGGGCCCGTCTGGCTGAGAGGAGTTGCCTGGCTCGGAGGAGCTGTCTGGCTCGGAGGAGCTGTCTGGGGGTTGTGCTGCGCCCGCCAGTACTGCAGGCCGAAGATGACGCCAATCATGACGACCATCATGATCAGAAAGGAGCGGTTATCCTGGCTGCCGCCACCGCCGCCGCTCTGATTGGGATTGCGAAACTCTGGCAAAGGGTTCCTACTCTTTCCGGATTACGGCCACGCACGGAGAGCGCGACCCGCTAACTCCTAATGGTAAACGACGCTTCGCACCGCAGGCTGCCGCCAGCTGGCCGTTTTCTCTCCAGTAGGCCGGCTCTCACACGATCTATCCGCGTCACGGCAACGGGAGACATGCCGCAGAGCGAATTACCTGACGCTGTGGAGCGGGTGGATGGAGCGGGTGAACTCTGAAGTGCCGTTTCTCTAAACAAAACAGCGTTGCTCTCCGTGGCTACCGGAACGCCATCAGGACATTTGCTCCTAAGGAACGGGATCGTGGCCTCCCGCGTGGAACGGATGACAGCGGCCGACGCGGCGCAGCGCCAGCCAGCTTCCGCGAAGCCAACCGTGGCGAATCACGGCTACATAAGCGTATTCACTGCAGGTAGGCAGGTATTTGCACTGGGTGAAGTTGAGGGCGTGCAGCAGCGGAGATAATACGCGTTTATAGAGGGCATACAGCAGAGTGGCCGCTTGTTCGCGGCGAGGGCGGAACGCGTCCGGTGCGTTCACGGATGGCGATCCTCGGCGGCGGGTTGCCGAACCCGGCTGCAGGCCGCCTGAACCGAGCGGAAGAGGCCGGTCACCTCGCGCTGCAACTGCGCAAACTCCATCTCCAGCACGGTGCGGCGCGGATGCAGCACCAGATCGACGGGTGCGGTCAAAAGCGGCAGAGCCTGGCGCGCGGCCTCGCGCATACGGCGCTTGATGCGATTGCGAATCACCGCATTGCCAAGGGCCTTGGGCGCCGTCAAGCCGATGCGAGCCGTCGGGACAGCGCCCTGGGGGGCCGCCGACGCCGGCCGCAACACGTAGAAGTAGGCCACGTGCTTGGTGAATTGCTTGCGGCTGGCGCCATAGACCTGCTGATACTCGGCGTGTTTGCGCAGGCGATGGGCAGTGGCAAGCATGGAACTTCAGTCTACGGCAGCGCGTTGCAGGCACCTCCACAGGCGCCTCTACAGGGGCATCGTGTAGGTGCGGGAAGATGCCGTCGCCGCGTTGGATACGTGAAGACTCGCCACAGGGTGGAAGCAGCTGCATCATGGAGCCAGGCACATACAGGGGGGACAGTAGCCACTAAGGCTCCCCCAGAGCGGAGTCGTGTGCTGTTGTGGCCTGTAATCCGCAGCGAAGGATCGGTGCCGAGCATGCGTTGCCCGGATGC
>CAXUIM010000086.1:12150-13751 GCA_964250885.1 uncultured Acidobacteriaceae bacterium
GATCTTCGAGACGAGATTCTAGATTGGGGTGAAAGCTCGTCCAGAGATGCGCTTTCGAAAGGATCGTTTAACGGGCGCTTATGGGAAGCCGTTCCTCAGGTGCCGGTCTCGACAGGTATCGGTATCGACAGGGCTGAATGCAGTCCGGCCCCTTGCTGTTTCGAAGGCGGACGAAACGTGTCTCCTGAGAAACGTGTCTCCTGAATGGACCGATCCAGACCGTCTTCAACCTTGTTCTACTGGAACGATCAAAGCGAGAACGATCTAGTCGCGGAACCCGGCTGAGACGGCGATCTTGTGCCGGCCCTTGGCGCGGCGGCGGCTTAGCACGGCGGCTCCGGCCTTGGTTGCCATGCGGCTCAGGAAGCCGTGAACCTTGCTGCGGCGGCGACGGTTTGGTTGAAAGGTGCGCTTGGGCATGAGTGATGTCCTGTGTGCGAAGTTGTTGCCGATTTATAAGGCTATTCTGCGATCGAAACCCTCGCAGTACCTTGATCCGGAGCAGGTCGAAACCCACCCATCGGCAAGACTTGAGTATACGACAGTTAGCGGAAACGAACAACGAACCGCACGCTGTTCTTACCCCGCGGAATCTCATATCATGTCTCTTACGAGATGGTCTGTTCATTCTTCACTAACCTTGGTGCAACAAAAAAATTCTTTCCGGTTTTGGCACAAATGTGTCGCAAAGGTGGTCGCGTTGGCGTGCTACTATCGAGTCCGTTCGGTGATTGTGACGTGCTTCGCAGCCAAGCTCCGATCATGTCGGTATCTGCTCCACTTCCTCCTTCTCCGCAAGTGCGGTAGCGGGATTTCAAAGCAATCTTGGGTCAACAGCTTCGCGGCCTTCATCGCGTAGACAGGATACCTTTTGCTTTTTCCAGCATGTATCGGGGCTCAGCATCGGCCTGCGATTTCGATTCTAAGGAAGACGATACGATGTCATTTGTTCCTGTTCCGGCGACCGTTCTAAACCAGTGGGTGCGTATCCTCGCTGCGCTTGAGAAGAAGATCAACCGGCAAAGCTTCGAGACCTGGCTCAAGCCCACGCGGTTCTCGCACGTCAATGGCCGGATTTTGCATGTTCGGATTCCGTCGGAAGAGTTTCAGCATGTGGGCGAGCGTTACGCGGACCTGATCGGAGAAGCCATTGATACTCTCGGGCTTGAGATAGATCAGGTGGTCTTCCAAGTGCCGCCCCAGGAGCCCGGCTCGGCGCGAGTGCGCGAGGACGGGGGATTCGCACCCCAACCCAGTCATAGCCAGAACGCACCCCGGCGCGGTTCCGCCGGCCCCGCCGGTGCGATGCCGGAGCAGTCCCGCTTTGACTGGAACACCGCCGCCCAGCTCAACCCGCGCTATCATTTTGATTCGTTCGTGATCGGCAGTGGCAATCAATTCGCCGCAGCCGCCTCCCACGCCGTGGCGGAGCGGCCCTCCAAGGCCTACAACCCACTGTTTGTCTATGGGGGCGTGGGACTGGGCAAGACGCATCTGATGCAGGCCATCGGGCATATGGTCAAGCATCGTCAGCCCCAGGTCTCGGTCAGCTATGTTTCAGGTGAGAAGTTCACCAACGAGATGATCAACTCGGTGCGCTA
>CAXUIM010000087.1:0-13735 GCA_964250885.1 uncultured Acidobacteriaceae bacterium
GTATTTGATTGCGCTCTGGGGGGAAGTGGCGTTGGCGAAGGGTCTCGAAACGCAACTGAGACGTTGAGTCTAGATGCAGGGTGAGGATGGTGGTCATTTTGGGTTTGCGTTCGTCTATACGACGGAAGCGCAGATTTCCTTCAGAAGGCGACGCCCGGTGAAGCAGTTACGCCGAAACCTTCACTGGACTCGGGCCCGTTTTTAATTCGACTCTAAGCCATTCAAACCTGAAATGTTTTGACCTCAAGGCCTGCGATGGTTTGCTCCAGACCCCGTTTCGCACGGGCGCGGTAGTCTCTGGCCCGTCAGCTTACGCTCGGCCCCGGCACGCGGTTGTTCGCTGAGGGCTGCTTCCAGGTTGCCTTCCACAAAACGCCGTATGGTCCGATAGGCCGTCGATCGACTGACCGCCAGCGTGGCCGCTCTCGCTTCATCGCTGATGCCGGACTCTGCCGCCCCCAAAATCTGGGCTCGCTCCGTCTTACTGGGCTCGCTCCGTCTTAAGGGCCGGATGACGGCCGCCGCTCATAAAACCGTCAATTCTTCCCGTTCGTCATGGCGTAGGGTCACGCAACACCTTACCTTCATCCAATCCCTTGCCTTGCGGGATTATGGATGAAGCTGGTATGACTGAAACTCCTGACAACGTGGATCCGCCTTTACACCCCCGCTTTACCGAAAAGCAGGGCCAATACTTGGCCTTCATCCACGCTTATTCCTGCCTGCATCGACAGCCGCCAGCCGAAGCCGATCTACAGCGCTACTTCCGTGTATCCCCGCCTTCGGTTCATCAGATGATCCTCACCCTCCACCGCGCTGGACTCATACAACGCCAGCCAGGAGTTCCACGCAGCATCGAACTCCTTATCCATCCTCAAGCACTACCCGCACTACGTTGACTGAAATCAACTCGTCATATTCTCTGCGTCGAGGTGCTACCGCAACGAGGCGGCTTCCGAAGGCAGCGTGGGCGGCGCGTAGTAGGGGAGCTTCTGCTGCTCCTGGCTGGCCCGCTTCACGGCGATGTCGCTGAAGAGCAGCTCCGGCGCAATGGTGGTTTCGGGCACGGGGACGATGGTCTGCGCGACATACGGCTTGCCGCCGGCAGCGAGAATGCCGCTGCGGATGGCGCGCTGGTCCAGCTCATCGAATTCGGCTCCCCGCACCAGGGTGCGCTTGCCATCGGGGGAGATGCGATACAGCAGACGTGGGGTGAGTTCGCCCCCGAGAGTCTCCACTTCGTACACGTCACGGCCCTGCTCCCGGGCCAGGCCCACCAGCTTGGCTTGCATCGCCTCAGCGGAGAGCGGTTGCGCTGACTTGACCACGATGACGCCGGCGCGCGAGCGGGCTGCCTGGCCCAGAGCCGCACGGCCATGCCCGTTGGATTCGGCGAAGTCTTTCACCGGCTCGCGGCCCAGCAGATAGTTCATGAGCTTGCCGTGGTCCACGATGGTTATCGGAGCGACCGGCTCGCCCTCGTCATCGATCCGGTAGGCGCCCAGCAGACTGTGTCCCTCGTAAGTAGTCAAGTCGGGGTCGTCGACGACGGAGAGGAACGAGGGCAGAACGGGAGTGCGGAAGCTGGACTGGTACGCTCCCTGGGTGCGGGCGGTTGTCCCCATATCGGGGCGGTCGGCTTCCACGTTCGGCACGAAAAGCTTGTTGATGACGTCAGCCGAGGCGTCGCCGGAGAACAGCACCGGGCCGTGATAATCCTCAGCGCCCACCACGGGTGCGGAGCGCAGGGCGTTGAAGCTGAGCAGGTCGTCCACAGTCCGCTGGCGCATCGCGGGCCAGCTTTCCAGGCCGTCCGCCGCTGTAGCCGTGGACCCATTGTTGCGGCCGAGCTCCATCCCATCCGGGGCCTGACCACTGATCGAAATGGAATCGGAGTATCCGGAGTAGCCGTGCCGCAGCAGGGTGCCGTCGGTATTGACCGTATAACGGTTCACTACCAGAGCGCTGACGCTGGCTGAGGAGTACTGGACCGCCTTGGCGAAGCTGCGCGTCTGCGGGTCCGCGGCGAAGAGCCCGCTGGCGGCGATGATGCGGCGCTTCCACTCGTCCCGGTCGAGGTCGAGCGCGACCAGCGGCTCGATCAGCGTCACCGCTTTGGCAGGGGTAAAGTCATTGGCGTTCGGCGGCGTCTGAAAGTGCTTGAGGCTGGCCAGCTTGTTGGCATAGGCCCGCAGTGCGTTTTTGTAGGCCTCATCGGTGGCCGTCCAGAGCGCAAACTTGAGCGCCGCAGGGTCGTTGTCGTCCGGCGCCAGCTCCAGGCTTCCGTCTCCCCGCGCGGAACTGGAGTCCGTGGTGTAATCGCCGATGCGGACTTCCACGCGCACCACCCGCTGGTGGCTCTCGCTCTCGCTGGTGAGCGCGCCATAGTTGGCCACCGCGTCATAGCTCGCGATGTCCTCCAGGCGATACTCGATGAAGTAAGGGCGCTGCATGCCCGGGAGCACCAGCTGGGCCTGCTCGCGGGCGAGCTCGGTGCGCATCGCGCTGAGAAACGGATCGTTTTCCCCCGTGGTCTGCGCGGCACCATTCCGTACGCACGCGCAGAGCAGCAGAGCGCACAGCACGGCGGCGGGTTTAGCCGCCCGCAGCGCGCCGCGGCGATTCGCGCCCCGGCAACAGGAGAAATGCTCCAGGAATAAGGGACGCATCAGCGGCCGCCCTTCGCGGCGGGAGAACCGCTGGGCCGGTCGTCGAGAGGAGGCGGCTCCACGATAGGCGGACGCGCCGTGCCCTGGGCCTGGCGCTGCGTCTCGATGTCACTGACCAGCATGGCCGGGGCGACGGCGCTGACCGGGATCGTCCCGGATTCGGCGCCGCACAGACCGTTGAAGATGTCCTGGTGATCGTCGGTCGCTACGATGTTGTTCAAAGCGGCCTGCGGTGTTCCAACGATGGAGACTCCGCGGACGAGTTCGTCGGGGCGGCCGTCTACGTAGACGCGGTATACCACCAGCGGTATGACCTGGAAAGCCTGCGGTGAACGCCGTGTTGTGACCGCGAAGCCTGAGCTGATGTCTTCAAAGAACAGACCGTACGGCTTCCCCTGTTTCTTGGCCTCGGCCTTGAGCATCTCCCGTAGCTGGGCGTCGGAGACCGTCTTGGTGGAGGTCACGATCAGGTTTCCCTGACGTCCGGTCGGCATCTTGCCGGTCTCGGCGCGGCCGTGGCCGTTGGAGGCGGCGAAGCTCGCAACCGGCAGGCGGGACATCAGAAAGGTCTTAAGCACGCCGTCGTCGACCAGTTGCACCCGTTGCGCCGGCTGGCCCTCGTCGTCAAAAAGATAATGACCGCTCAAGGGATGACCCTGGAAGCTGGCCAGGGTGGGATCGTCGGCGACGGAAAGGAAGCTGGGCAGAATGGGCTTGCCGAGCAGCTTGGTGAAGGTCTGGCCCTCCTCATCCCCACGCTGGCGCTGTCCTTCCAGGCGATGGCCAAGAACTTCATGAAAGAAAACGGCCGCGGCGCGGCCGGAGAGGATCGCGGGGCCATCGTACGGCTCGGTGATCGGCGCGACGCGAAGCTGATCCAGGTTCTTGGCCAGCGCCTCAGTCTTGGCCAGCACCTCGGATTGGGGAGGCAAATTGCCGGTGGAGTCGGCCTCGAAGGTCTCGTCCCGGAACAGGTCCATGCCATCCGCCGCGCGGGTCCGGGCCACGATCACCAGACGCGCCACCTGATTGGGGAACGCCACCCGGGTGCCTTCGGTCGAGACCAGGTAGTCGGTCTCGTGCGAGGCCTGCAACTCGACCATGTCGTAGAAGATGTGCGGGTACTGGCGGAAGACCCCGCTGATCTGGCGCAGACGCGACTCCCAGGCAGCCCGGTCGACGTCAAGGCCCGGAGCCGGAGGAAGAACATCCACCGCGGGTTTCTGGGCGGAGAAGTCGGCCGAGGAATCTTCCTCCTTGGCCCTCACCTGCTGCTCCGTCTTGACCTTCTCCAGGGCATCGAGCGCTTTGCCGTAGCCGCGATTGGTGGCGTACCACAGGGTGCGCTCGATGGCGTCGCGGTCGTTCCCGAGCGGCAGCGGCAGCGTCGTCAGAGCGCTGGTGCGATGTACATCGTGCGTGTTATCGAGCGCCGGTGAACCGAGGCGCACCTGCACATCGGCCGTTCGGGCGCGCGAGGAGGTGGCATTGGTGATCGCGCCGTACTGCGCGCTGATGCTGACATTCTGAGCATCCGCCACGGAGTAGCTGAGGAAGTACGGCTTCGGCAGCGCCGCCGCCGCGGAGCCTGGCCCGGATGCGGAAGCGGGCCGGATCGCGTTGCCCAGCTCGACACTGGCGCGGTGGATCTCCGTCTCCATGGCCTCCATCAGCACGGGATCGGGAACACCTGCCGGGGATTGGCTGACGGCCGGAGCCGCGCTGCTTTGCGGGAAGGGCCCGGACGCGGCGATGGCGCCGGGGAGGGCAAGGCTGGCGGCGAGCACGAAGCCCGCGGCGCGGCGTGCGGCGCGGGGCCCGGGGGCGAACCGGCTTGCTGGATACGCCTTGCCTGACGCATGGAGTCTATGGGATTTACGGTCTGACGAGTTCCGGGGAGCCTTGAGCGGGGTCTTCAATGCGATCTTCATTCCAGGGGTTCCGGGCGCTGCCGGACGGGCAATCTGTGGGTCTGCGGGAGTAGGACGGCAAGAGGCGGGCGTATCTTGCCCTAAGTGTATCGGCTCAAGTGTATCGAAGGTTGAGAGCAACGGCTATCGACAACGGCCAGCTCCTGGCCAGCTTCCAGGGAGTGAGGGTGGAGAGAGGCTGCACGCCGCGGCATGGTATGGTTTGCCGCATGCGATCTGCGGGCCGAAACTCTTCGACACCCCCTGTGAGGACCCGCTCCCCGGCGCTGTGGTGGGTCCTGCTGGCGCTTAGCTTGTTGGCTCCGACTCTCCTGGCCGGCTGCGCCACAACCCGGGCGGAGCGGTCCGCCAATGCCTTCGCCGCGCAGGAGATGACCGCGGCCCCACGCAACGGAAACTTGCCCGACTTCGCCCTTCCGCCGGCCAAACTAGTGCAGGCGCGGCATCTGGCTTCCTTGCGGCTGGGGCTGGAGTCCGCCGGGCAGGGCTGGGGCATCCTGCAACTGCTGCTTCTCTTGGGGTTCGGCGGCATTGCCTGGATGCGGGATACGGCCCTCCGCAGTGGGCGCAGTCGTTGGCTACAGGCGTACGTCTTCCTTCTTCTGTTCCTCGGCGCCCGTCTGCTGCTGAACCTGCCGCTCAGTGTGTATGGCCATCACCTCAGTCTTATGTATGGCCTCTCGATTCAGCGCTGGCCCAGCTGGCTGATGGACCTTGCCAAAGGCTTCGCGATCGAGTGGCTCATCGGTGGTGTTCTGACCATGCTGCTGTTCGCGCTGGTCCGCCGGGCCCCGCGGCGCTGGTGGCTGGTGTTCTGGGCGGCGGCCCTCCCGATCGCCCTGGCCGGGGTGTATCTCGCGCCCCTCAGCGTCGATCCGCTCTTCAACCACTTCGAGCCCCTGGCCCGCACACATCCCGAGCTGGTCCGGCAGCTGGAGCACATGGGGGTTCCGCCCAGCCGGCAGTTCCTGATGAAGGCCAGTGCCAAAGTGACCACACCGAACGCTTATGTCACCGGGCTGGCCGGGTCCAAACGGATCGTCGTCTGGGATACCGCGCTGTCGCCTCACCAGCCTCCCAGTCCCGAGGTGCTCTGGATGGTGGGTCATGAGTGCGGCCACTATGTCCTGGGACACGTGCTGGAAGGCACGCTGCTCATGCTCGCCGGTCTGCTTCCACTGCTCTACATCGGATATCGCTTCGTCAGTACGGTTCTGGCTCGATGGGGCAGCCACTGGCGCATTCCATCGTCACAGGACTGGGGCGCGCTCGCCGTCCTGCTTCTGGCCTTCAGTTTGATGGGTCTGATCGCGGAGCCAATCAGCAATACCATCAGCCGCCATATGGAGCATAACGCCGACATCTATGGCGAAGAGGCGATCCACGGTTTGGTGAGCGATCCGCAGACCGCGGTGCGCGCCGCCTGCGACGACGATGGCCTGCGCGCGCTCGACGACCCGAATCCCAGCCCCCTGGTAGAGTTCTGGACCTACGACCACCCTGCCGAGGGACGGCGAGCGGCCTTCGGCAAGGAGTACAACCCGTGGGCGCCGGGGATGGAGCCGAAATACTTCAAGAGATGACCGGCACGGGAGGAAGTAGCTTCCTGAACATCCCGGCTCCACGGGGAGGAAAACCGCTCTACTATTCTGCTATGGCTGATGCGGATTGTCTCTTTTGCAAAATTGCGTCCGGCGCGATCCCGGTGACACGCCTTTTCGAGGATGACCAGGTGCTGGCGTTTCCCGACATCAACCCGCAGGCCCCGGTGCATGCGCTGGTGATCCCTAAGCGGCACCTGGCGTCGCACGCCCACGCGACTGCCGAGGATGCGGCCATGCTGGGGCGCCTGATCGCCGCGGCCGGCGAGGTTGCCCGGCTTAAGGGGTTGGAGAACGGATATCGCCTGGTGGTCAATACCGGCCCGGACGGCGGACAGACGGTCGATCATCTGCATGTCCACCTGCTGGGTGGCCGGCACATGGGATGGCCACCCGGCTAGGCAAAATCCGGGTCCGCTGTACCCGGGGCTCCGGACTTCAAATGGCTTTTTCTCGAGAAAAGCCACCCTGCTTGTCCTCCGGACGGCGGCCTCCCGGACGGCGACCCACCGGGCCGGTCGGCAGTCGACGTATACGGAGTCGTGAGGCGAGCCGCTCCTAAGCGCTTCTGGGAAGATCCTGTAACTCCCGGTAAGCGCTCCATTAATCAAAAGATAACAGTTGAAGTGCGGGTTAGGTGGGGGTTAACTGCCTTGGTTCCGCATTGCACGAGTCACAGCGGCGCCCTGCTGCGTCCAACGTTCTGTGACAGTTTCGCCGCTCCCCGGGGGTCTTCGCGCACTGGCGATCGCCGCTGCGGTCGTGGCAGCCGTTGCAATCTGGAGGCGTATGGCAATTGCGAGTGTTCGAAAGGAGCCGATCCCGGCCCCGGTGCAGGACATTGTGGCTCCCGAGAGTGGATGGGAGGCCGGGCAGCAGGAGACAGCGGTGTTCGCCGGTGGGTGCTTCTGGGGCGTGCAGTCGGTGTTTCAGCGAGTGAAGGGAGTGCTTCGGACGAGCGTCGGCTACTCCGGTGGATCGGCCGGGACGGCGAACTATCGCGCGGTCTGCGGGGACAGCACGGGACACGCCGAGGCCATTGAGATCGTTTTCGATCCGGCTATGGTGAGCTACGGAACGCTGCTGCGCGTGTTCTTCTCGGTCGTCCACGACCCGACTCAACTCAATCGTCAGGGCGCCGACGTCGGCACCAGCTACCGGTCAGCCATCTTCTACACCGACGACCAGCAGCGGGAGACAGCCGAAGCCTATGTGAGGCAGTTGGATGCCACACATCTGTTTGCAAAGCCGATTGTGACGCAGATCGTTCCCTTGGCCGCTTTCTACCGGGGCGAAGAATATCACCAGGATTATGCCATGAAGAACCCGCACAATCCTTATATCCAGGTCTGCGACATCCCCAAGATCAGCGCATTGGGACAGCAGTTCCCGGACCTGTTCCAGGAGTACGGAAGATAAAGGCGCCAGCCTTGCTCGTTCCTGGCCGGCGAGGCATCGAGATGACGAAGTCGAGCCCAGGTTCACAGGGATTGAGGGCGGTATTGCGTCCCAGCATTCCCGTATAGGGAACTTCGTACGGGGGGAACCAACCTGATAGCCCATGGGCGCTCAGGGAAAGCGACCCGCGGTCGATAGAATCGAAAGGGCATCACGGAGGCGAAGAGCTTCGTGGAACGTTCGCTTCGTGAGTTCCTTTGCCTTCTTGGAAGTGGTGCGGCTCTCGCGGGAACTTGAGCCACAGATTCTGCGCATCCAGCCTGCCAGTGATCTCACCGGGGATCGTTCGTCGCTGGGGAACTCAGCCCGAACATCGTCGGTCAGTCACAGAGGTTTACGAATTGTCTAAGCGGTCCGTTCGGTGTCCGGGGGAGAAGCGAGGCCCCGTCGCACCTGTCATTAGCCTCCTTCTGGCAGTGGTGATGACGTTGACCTCTGCAGCCGGCCCGGCCTTCGCGCAGAATCCGGTGAAACCTGCTCCCGCGCAGCAGAGTCCGTCGCAAGGTACAGGAGATGCGGCCACCCAGGCCGCTCAGCAGTCTGGTGCGGGCGCGGCTTCGGGTATAGGTCAGAAGAACTCCACCAGCAAACCGAAGACCGGTAAGGACGCGACCTCTGCGAGCAAACCGGCCAGTGCCGGCGAACAGAGTGCCAGCGACAATCGCTTGAAGCTGGGGCCGCTGGCCCCCGCGTCGCCTCCGACGGACCTGCCCAAGAATCGTCCGGTGATCGGATTGGCAATGGGCGGCGGCGGCGCCCTGGCGATGAGTGAAATCGGTGTTCTGGAGTGGTTCGAACAGCACCGGATCCCGGTCGATGTGATCGCAGGAACCAGTATGGGCTCGATCCTGGCTGCGCTCTATTCGACCGGGCATACGCCGGACCAGATGATGCACATCATGACCGAGGACTCGGTCAACAACGTGTTCCGTATCGAACAGGCGTACTCGGCGCTCAACTTCCGCCGCCGCGAGGACAGCCGTGACATCCCCAACGCCATCACGGTCGGGTTGAAGCATGGAGCCGCCTTCCGCAACAGCCTTCTTACCGACACCGGTCTGAATGAATTGCTGGACAAGGAGTTCCTGCGCTACAGCGATCAAACGGATTTCAATACTCTACCCATTCCGTTCCGCTGCCAGGCAACCGATCTGACCGCTGCCAAGACGGTGACATTCTCGCGCGGATCGCTGCAGGATGCGGTACGCGCCTCTGCTTCAATCCCTGGGGTCTTTCGGCCGTTTGAGCTGGATGGCCACGAATTCGTCGATGGAGCGATTCTTGAAAATCTGCCCACCCCTGATGTAAAGGCGATGAAGGCTGACGTCGTTCTGGCCGTAAGTCTCCCTTTGCAGCCAGTGGGCACGGGCGATCTCAACTCCATCCTGGGCGTTCTGCAGCGTGCCTTTGCGGTGGGCATCGAGAACAACGAGGCAAACGATCGCAAGCTGGCCAATGTGGTGGTGATGCCGGATATCGCCGGCTTCACCGAGAACGATTACCTGAAGACCGCTGAGCTGGCCGCGCGCGGTTACGCGGCCGCCGAGGCCAATAAAGCAGCGCTGCTGAAGTATTCGCTAAATGAACAGCAATGGGAGCAGTATCTGGCGCATCGCGCCTCCAAGCAGCGCGGACCGGCGGGTACGATTCTGATGGTGAAGGTGGCAGCCCCCAACGATGAGGTCAAGGATGCCGTATTGCGCATCTTCCACCCGCTGGTGGATCAACCGGTCAATACCAACCAGGTGGAGACCTTACTGGCGCAGGTGCGCAGTGACGGTCGGTATGACGCCGACTACACGGTGGGCTATGACACCGGCTCGCGGCGCCCGATCCTGCTGGTAAGCGTCAACAACAAGAACACGGGGCCGCCGTTTCTTGATGTGGGCTTCGACATCGCGGCCCAGACCGGCGGCGTGACGCGGGCCACCGTGGACACGATCCTGCTCGACCAGGATCTGGGCGGCTATGGATCGGAGCTGCGCGCCAAGGTTGATTTCGGATTTCTCACCTTGGCTCAGATCGAGTACTATCGCAAACTTACCTGGAGCGGTCTGTTCGCGGCTCCGCGGGCGGACGTCACTCGAACGCCGTACTACATCTACGACGGAAACACGCGCATGTCGGAGAGGCTGGCGCAGTTTGCCGGCGGCGGAGGAGACATTGGCTGGAGCGATGGCAAAAAGCGCGAGTTCCGCTTCGGCTGGCAGTCGGAAGATGTCCGCTGGTCGGTGACAACCGGTTCGGACAACCTGCCGGATTATAGCGGCGGTTCGCAGACCGTACGCGCACAGTACATCTATGACTCGCAGGACCGCGCGTTGGTGCCGCAGTATGGCATGCGCTCCGTAAGCCGCTTAGGCTATCTGTATGGAACTCCAGGAAGCCCCAGCGCGCCGCAGTTTTTCCAGCAGTTTGAGATTGCGCATACCCTGGATAAGAAGAATGTCTTCCTTGCCGACTTCGAGGGAGCGACGATGTTTAACCGCGATGTGGCCCAGCCGTTCCGCTACACTCTCGGCGGTCCGCTGCGGTTGAGCGCGAGCGCCATCGACCAGTATCGCGGGACCGACTACTTCCTGATCACGCCGGGATATCTGCGCCAGATCAAATCGTTGCCGTCACCGTTCAACAACGCACTGTTTGTGGGGGGCGCCTATGAGGTGGGGCAGATGCGCGCGCCCGATGCCTCCACCATCACGCGGCAGGATGTGTACTTCGGCGTGATCGCGGAGACGCCCCTCGGTGTGATCTCGATCGGTCCTTCCATAGGCAATGGCGGCGAACGGAAATTGGTGTTTACGATCGGCAAGCTGTTCTGATCGGGAAGGCTGGAGCGATCTTGCTGTAGGTGTCCTCGGGGCTTCAGGCCTCAACGCCGTTTTGCCTCAAGAAACACGGCACTCGTACATTTCGAATCGGGCACGATGACAGCAATACTGCTCTAAATTGGGCGCAATGACAGCAAGACTGCTCCAGTGAGTCTCTCCGCGGGTGCACAGCGAAGCTCGGAACTCTCGGCCGTTTCGCCAATGAAAACCGTGCACTCCGGAGCTCTCGTTACCGCACAGCGACAGGGGAAGTTCGAACCTGGGTCTGCAGCACCTGCAGAACGTAGGTCAGCGTCCTGTGGTGAGCCGGGCCGCGAGCCGTTCGGGAAGGTGCGCGTGGCGAATGGCGGCCTGTGCGGCGGCGACGTCGTACGGAACCCGAAAAAACGTGATCTGTTCGGGCGCATCGTCGTAGACCGCGAACGCCGCCCGCCAGTCGCCGTCGCGTGGCTGGCCCACTGATCCCGGATTGATCAGGTGGCGCGATCCGGGAGGAACATCCAGCTGGAACTGCACGAGCGCGTCGCTGGCGGGATAGAGAGGGCGATCCTCCTCCCAGTCATGCTCCCGTTGTGAGAAGCCGCCCTGCACGTGAGTGTGGCCGAAAAAGGTGATTTCGGTGGCCATGCGCTGCAGCGGCATCCAGGCGTCGCGCATGGAGATGATGTACTGATCTTCGTGCAGGGGAGAGCCGTGGGCACACATGGCACGCTCTGAGGCAGCCAGCGGGCCCATGGGCACGGCGCGCAGCCACTCGAGGTTGTCAACGGTCAATGTGCGCTGGGTCCAGGCGGCGGCCTCCGCGGCGATCGGATTGAACCCGTGCGAGCTGGTCAGTCCGCAGCACACGCGATCGTGATTGCCGCGCACATTGATCCTCGCCCGCGGCCGCAGCAGATCCAGAACCTGGTTTGGAGACGCGCCGTACCCGACCATGTCGCCCAGGTTCCAGAGCTCGTCAAACGCCGGCGCGGCATCCAGAACCGCCTGCAGGGCGTGAAGATTTCCGTGGATGTCGGAGAGGATGAGCGCGCGCATGAGAGCAAATCTCCTGTGCTGTAAACGGATGACTTCGTGCAGTGCCGGTTTTCTTGAGGAAAACCGACCATAAGAGCTTTGCCTCGCTCTACACCTACAGGAGATTCGCTCCAGGCCGAAAGCACAGTTTAAAGCATTTCTGCCGCGGGTGTACGAAAAGCCGGAGCGGTTTGCCTACGGTCCCGGCCAGATCCTCCGAAACGGGAGTTCCGATCCGCGGAGACGCCATCCGGGTCCTACTTCTGTTGGGGCGAAGCGGAAACGCTTCAGGCGGGCTCGTCGCCTGGCGTGGCCAGGGGCTGGTCGCGCGGCGTGGTCATGGTGGGAGCGGAGGCTAGCAGGTTGCGCGTGTAGGGGTGTTGTGGACGGGTCAGGACTTCGGCGGCCGGTCCCTGCTCTACGATCGCACCGTGGCGCAGGACCGCGATCCGGTCGGCGACCTGCGCGACCACGGCCAGATCATGCGAGATGAACAGCATGGAGAGCTTGTGTTGGACGCGCAGACGTTGTAGTAGAGCCAGAATCTGCGCCTGCACCGTGACGTCCAGCGCGGTGGTCGGCTCGTCCGCGATTACAAGCCGGGGCTGGTTAATCAGCGCCATCGCGATCATCACGCGCTGGCGCTGGCCGCCTGAAAACTGATGCGGGTAGTCGTCCAGGCGCCGCTCGGGGTCGGGAAGCGCGACCTCGCGCATGGCGGTTAGAACCCGTTCCCGCACCTCGCGCCGGGGGGTACGGGGCGCGTGCGCGAGCAGGGCTTCGGCAATCTGGCGGCCGACCTTCATCACCGGATTGAGGGCCGTCATCGGCTCCTGAAAGATCATGGCGATGGCTTGACCGCGCTGCTGGCGCATCGCCGCTTCGGGTAGCTGCAGCAGATCCTCCGCGCGGCCGTTGGAGCGCGCCAGGAGGATGCGGCCGCTGATCGTAGCGCTGGGCGGTAGCAGGCGTAGCAGGGCGAGTGCGCTCGCCGATTTGCCGGAGCCCGACTCGCCCACCAGACCCAGCGTCTCTCCGGCGGCAATGTCGAAGGAGATGCCGTGGACCGCCTCGGCTCCGGAAAAGGCAATGCGGAGGTCGCGCACCGAGAGCAGGGAAGTCTCTTCGCAGTGAGGGGCTTCCGTCACTTCTCGAGCATAGAGCATTTCTCTTGATGACACCGAGCCGCTACATTGCGGCGCCGTAGTCCCAAGGATGCACCGCCGGATAGCCGAAGCCCCTGCCGTATGGCCAGCCGCTGATTCAATCCAGTGGTGGTGGAATGGATCAGCATCTCCGTGAACGGAAAATCCTCCCAGGCTCCGCCACGCCAAGATCATCGCTCCTGCGAGGCGCTTCAACCTTCATTGTATTTGCGAAAGAAAGCATCGTAATCTCCTCGTTCCGCGAAACGCATCGGCTTGGCGCGTTCGATGACGACTTCCGCTGCTTCTGGCGAACTCTTTAGAATGGCCATCGTGTCAGAGATGTATTCCTTCAAGGGCATTGCCCTTGGGTTCATACCCCGCTCTCCCTGCAATTCGGTCTGTACCCACGGTGGCAGGATTTCGATGACCTGGACTGACGTATTCCTGAGTTGATGACGCAGCGATTGTGTGTAGGAGTGGATAGCCGCTTTGCTTGCACAGTATGTGGGGATGCTTGCCGCGGGCACCATCGCGAGTGTCGAAGAGACATTAAGGATTGCGGCTTGAGGCTGTCGCATGAGCTGCCCCATCAGCGCAGCCGTCATTCGGATCGGACCTAGTAAATTGGTTTCGATGGTAGCCTCGGCGTCGGTGACCTCACCCGTGGTCAGATCTTCCACGCGCTGAATTCCGGCGTTGTTGATAAGCACATTCAGCTCCGGAGACTGCTTTTCTAATTGAGCTGCAAGCTCCAGCACTCCAGCAGGGTGTCCTGGTCGAGTACCACATACTCCATGCCCGGGCTGGCTGCGACGGTCTCCTGTAGTACGCGATCGCGCCTGCCAGAAATAATGACTTTGTTCCCGGATGTATGAAATGCCTCAGCCAAGCCACGGCCGATGCCGGACCCTCCTCCCGTGATCAGGATTGTGTTTCCAGTGATCTTCATTCATTCTCCTTCGTGGCCAATGAGTCGAGAAGGTTCTCAACCCTGTCCGTGTGTGGATCGTCGATTGTCGACGTTGTGCGGTTAGGAGCTTGTTTAAAAAGCATCTCGGATGTCCGCGAGGCAAGTACGAA
>CAXUIM010000088.1:0-11175 GCA_964250885.1 uncultured Acidobacteriaceae bacterium
CGCCAGGTGCTGTCCCATCCGGTGGCGCTGTCGCAGTGCCGCCGCTTTCTGGGCGAGCTGACGCGCTCCCAGGCCGTCCGGATCCTGCCCTTTTACGACACGGCAGGAAGCGTGAAGCACGTTGTAGCGGAGAGTCTGCGCGATACGGCGGGGGTAGCGCCCGTGCTGGCCGCGGAGGTGTTTGGGGCGGAGGTCCTGGTGACCGGCATTGAGGATCACGCACAGAACTTCACGCGATTTCACCTGCTTCGCCGCTCCCAGGACCCGCCCGGCCCGCTGCCGGCGGGTGTGGCGGCATGTGACAAACTAAGCCTCGCGTTCGCCGTCGAGCATCGGCCGGGAACCCTGGTCGCTGCCCTTGAGGGTCTGGCTGAGGCGGGGCTCGACCTGACCAAAATCGAGTCGCGGCCGGTTCCGGGAAGTCCATGGGAGTATGTGTTCTACGTTGATATGCGGTTCAGCGGCGATGCCATGGCGGCGCAGGCGCTGGCTTCGCTCCGCTCCCACTGCAGCATGGTGAAGGAACTGGGGCGGTACGCAGCAGCTTGAGGCATGTTCCTGTCACCGGTCCCACTGAACAGGCCCTGAACAACCCGGGAAAAGTTTTCGATGGCGGAGGACTCGATTCTCCGGAGTTTCCGTTGAGCCGGCCCGCTGAACCGCGTCCACGCCCCCGAATGCCGACATCGGAGCCGTGCCGGCACTGGAGCCGTGTTGCTGTCCTTGCGCCAAGTGAAAGTGTACGCGTGCCGTTTTTCCTGGAGAAAAAACCGCGTTGAGACCTGAAGCCCGGGGTACACCTACAGCAATACCGCTCACCGCCGGGCCAGAGCTGTAGCGCCTGGGGTAGGATGGTCCGGCGCACACGCGACACATGACTCACGCAGACACAGGTCACGACGCCAGCTTGCGTCGGGCGAGGAGAATCTATGGCAAACCCGGGTTGCGATATTGGACTGATTGGTCTGGCGGTCATGGGACAGAATCTGGTTCTGAACATGAACGACCACGGCTATAAAGTTGCGGTCTTCAACCGGACCGTCTCGAAGGTGGACGATTTTCTGGCCGACGAGGCCAAGGGCACGCAGGTGGAGGGCGCGCACTCGATTGAGGAGTTGTGCCGCATGCTCAAGACGCCGCGGCGCGTGATGATCATGGTCAAGGCCGGCGATGTAGTCGACCAGACCATTGCCAGCATCGTGCCGCATCTGGAGAAGGGTGACATTATCATCGACGGCGGCAACTCGCTATTCACCGACTCCAACCGGCGTACTCGCGAGCTCAGCGAGCAGGGCATCCATTACATCGGCACGGGGGTATCCGGCGGCGAAGAGGGAGCGCGCCTTGGACCTTCGATCATGCCGGGCGGAGACCCGGCGGCGTGGCCGGCGGTGAAGGACATCTTTCAGGCCATCGCGGCGAAAGTAGAAGACGGCACGCCGTGCTGCGACTGGGTGGGCGAGGGCGGCGCCGGGCACTACGTCAAGATGGTGCACAACGGCATTGAGTACGGCGATATGCAGCTGATCTGCGAGGCCTATCAGTTGCTCAAGGAGGGATTGGGACTGAATCCGGATCAGTTCGCCGAAGTGTTCACGGACTGGAACAAGGGGGAGCTGGACAGCTTTCTGATTGAGATCTCGGCGATCATCTTTGGCAAGAAGGATGAGGACGGTCAACCGATGGTGGACAAGATCCTCGACACGGCCGGACAGAAGGGTACGGGCAAGTGGACGGCGATTTCGGCTCTTGACCTGGGAATGCCGGTGACGCTGATCGGGGAAAGTGTATTCGCGCGCTGCCTTTCGGCGCTCAAGGAGGAGAGGGTGGAGGCAGCCAAGGTTCTGGAGGGACCCAGAACGGCGCAGAGCCAATCGTCCGCTACCGGCGACTCGAAGGCCTTTATCGAGAACGTGCGGCGGGCCCTCTATTGCTCCAAGATGATCAGCTACGCGCAGGGATACATGCTGCTGCGCGAGGCGGCCAAGGAGCAGGGGTGGAACCTGAACATGGGTGGCGTCGCGCTGATGTGGCGCGGTGGCTGCATCATCCGCTCGCAATTTCTAGGCAAGATCAAAGAGGCCTACGACAAGAATCCCAAGCTGGATAACCTGCTCGTGGATGACTTCTTTTCCGGCGTGCTGAACCGATACCAGCGGAGCTGGCGTGAGGCCCTCGTGGCGGCCATCCAGCTGGGTGTGCCGACGCCCGCCTTCTCGACCGCCCTGGCCTTCTTCGACGGGTATCGCACCGCCCGGCTGCCGGCCAACCTGCTGCAGGCACAGCGGGATTTCTTCGGAGCCCACACGTATGAGCGCGTGGATAAGCCGCGCGGAGAGTTCTTCCATACCAACTGGACCGGCCGGGGCGGCCGCGTCTCCTCCTCGACCTACAATGTCTAGATTCTTTCTTCCGCAGGAGAAAAGGATCTAGCGGCTTGTTGAAAAAGCACCTCGGAGGTCCGCGAGGCAAGTACGAAACCCGCAATCAAAGCGGGTTTCGCGAAGCTAGCGAAGCCACAAAAGCCAATTTTCAACAAGCTCCTAGCGAAGGTAGCTATCGTCGCCGCTGATCCAGTCCTGCCGTGGAGGCGCGAAGATATCGAAATCCACTGTGTCTTCCAGCGCCTCGGCCGAGTGCGGCAGGTGAGGTGGAATCACCAGTATCTCGCCGCTGCGAACGATCCTGGATTCGGGCGCGTCTTCGTCACCGAGAAAAAACTGTAGAGCTCCCTCCGCGATGTAGGAGATCTGCTCATTGTGATGGGCGTGGCGGGGAACCACGCAGCCCTTGCGCAGCACGATGCGGGCGAACATGGCCTGCGAGCCGGTGACGAACTGGCGGCTCAGCAGGGGATTCATAACTTCGACCGGGACGTCCGGCCAGCGAGTGTACGTGAATTCAGAGGACATGGAATCAGAGTACAAGAGCCCTGAAGCGTGGGTTGCCGCGGGTGCAGGCTGGAGCGCAGGCGCTCCAGCCCGCCATGTCTCAAAGAGAACCGGCGGTGTTCTGGTTCAATCGGGCGCTGGTAACCGGAATTTCGCTCTGACGAAGCTTCTGGGCCCGGCGGGGTGCTTGATGTACAGTAGTCACAATTGGTTTACAAACTGGGTATTTCGGGCCTCACAGGCTGCTCGCACATGCAAGTCGCAATGACTGCGTCGCGTCCGGGCCGAAGTATCTCCCATTGGGCTGACATGTAGAAGGGGTGATCGATCGATGCGCTGGATCGCGAAGTTGGATTTCAACAGAGTGAGCAGGAGAGTGAGCCCCGCGCAGGCCAGTATCGCTGTGCGCTGGCTGCTGGTCCTGCTGTTGTGCCTGGGAGCGTTCGCTGGAGTCTGCCGGGCACAAACGGACGCCACCCGGACAACCGACCGCATCGCCGCGCTCGAGAAGACGGCCGGCCAGAACGCAACGGCGATCGCGAATGCGCAGAGCGCCGGGGATAACGCCTGGATGCTGACCAGCGCGGCGCTGGTGCTGATGATGAGCGGCCCCGGTCTGGCTCTCTTCTACGGCGGCCTGGTGCGGAAAAAGAACATCCTCGGAACCATGATGCAGACCTTCGCCATGATGGCCGTGATTACGGTGCTCTGGGCGTTGGTGAGCTACTCGCTGGCCTTTGGCTCCGGCAATGCATTCATCGGCGGATTGCACAACGCGTTCCTGAACGGGGTGGGCCTGCTGCCGGATAAGGACTACGCCGCGACCATACCGCTGCAAACCTACATGGTGTACCAGTTGATGTTTGCGATCATTACGCCCGCGCTGATTACGGGAGCGTTCGCCGAACGCATGAAGTTTTCCGCGATGCTGGTCTTCATGGTGCTGTGGGCGCTGATCGTGTACAGCCCGATGGCGCATATGGTATGGGGTGTGGGCGGCCTGTTGAACGCGACCGCGGTGGGAACGGGGGGACTGGCCGGCCGGTTTCCCTGCCTGGACTTTGCGGGAGGAACAGTCGTGCACGTGACCTCCGGGGTCAGTGCGCTGGTCACGGCGCTGTACCTGGGCAAGCGGCTGGGATATCCGCAGAAAGCCTTTCCGCCCCACTCCGTGGTGCTGAGCTTCATCGGCGCCTGCCTGTTGTGGGTGGGCTGGTTCGGCTTCAATGCAGGATCCGCGCTGGCGGCGAGTTCACTGGCGACCTCCGCCTTCGTAGCCACGCACTTCGGGGCCGCCGCCGCGGCCATTGGATGGGCCGGCGCGGAGTGGATCCGCAATGGCAAGCCTTCCGCTCTGGGTGCGATCTCTGGTGCGGTTGCGGGCCTGGTGGCGATCACCCCGGCCTCCGGCTTTGTAACGCCCATCAGTGCTCTGTGGATCGGGCTGATGGCCGGTGTCTTCTGCTTCTGGATGGTGGTCAAGGTGAAGAATATCTTCGGCTACGACGACTCCCTGGACGCCTTCGGGGTGCACGGGGCCGGCGGAACGCTGGGCGCCATTCTTACCGGATTCTTCGCCAGATCCGTGATCAATCCCATCTTTGGCGCGGGCAAGGCAACCGGATTCTTCGAGGGCAACCGCGGTCAGGTACTCAATCAACTGGTCGGTGTGGCCATTGCCTGGACATTGTCTATTGTTGGGACACTGATAATTCTATTCATAGTTGATAAGCTGATTGGTCTGCGAGTCAGCGACGAGGCTGAGCGCGAAGGTCTGGACCTTTCGCAGCATGGCGAAGAGGGATACGACTGGGAAGCGGCCTAGAGACTCAAAGCTCGGGAGATTCGAGCGGGGTCAAGAGAGTAGAGAGAGAGTATGCAGAAGATTGAAGCGGTGATCCAGCCGTCGAAGCTGGATGCAGTGAAGGACGCACTGGTGGAGATCGGAATTTCCGGCATCACGATTTACGAGGCCCGTGGGCACGGCCGCCAGAAGGGACACACGGAGTTCTATCGCGGCCGGGAGTACGCCATCGATCTGCTGCCCAAGATCAAGCTGGAGCTGGTCGTTTCGGACGAGACGGCCGAGAAGGCGATCCAGGCCATCATAACGGCGGCTCGCACGGGGCGCATCGGCGATGGCAAGATCTTCGTGTCGAAGGTGGATGAGGCGATTCGAATACGCAATGACGAACGCGGAGAGATCGCGCTGTGAGCCTGATTCCTGCAGGTGTGCCTGGAGAGTAGGCGCTCAACGCATTTTCTTTACAGAACAAGCCGCTGGACCGCTTCAAGCTGTTTGTTGTGGAGTTGAAGCAATAACCGGGGTACAGCAGCCCTGATATTGCTGGATCAAGAGTCTTCGAATCCGTTTTCAGGGGGAGACGACTACGAGCGACCAGACTAGCGGCGGCGGTGCGGGTAAGACCCCAGACAGAGGCGCCGGTTTGCCCGGTTCGCCTCCTCAAGCCAGGTCGCTCTGGACCGGGGATGCCGGATCGCCGCTCGGTGTGATTGGCTTCTTTTCCGATGCATCCGGAACCATGCACGCATCGTCCCCCCCGGGGGCGCAGATGCGTGGCGAATACGAAGGGCGACGGGCCGAGATTCGGCGCGGCTTCGAACTCAATGGCGACGGTCTGCTTGCGGCCGCTGCCCGCGCCACTTTGGTGGATGATTTTGTCCAGCGGCTGTGGACGCTGCAGGTGCAGGCAAACCCCAGGTTGAGCCAGGGAGCGGCGGTTGCCGCGGTTGGGGGATACGGACGCCGGCAACTCTTTCCCTGGTCCGATGTCGATCTGTTCTTCTGCGTCGACAAATCCATGGCGGCCCAGGCCCAGGAATCCATCCGCGCCGTGTCGCAGTCCTTGTGGGATTGCGGAATGCAGGTCGCTGTGAGCGCCCGGGCGCCGGGCCAGTGTGAACGCTTCGAAGCCTCCAACCCGGAGTTTGGCCTATCCCTGCTGGACCTGCGCCGGGTCGCCGGCGATGAGACGCTCTTCGCCACTCTGCAGGACAGGAGCGTTGCCAGGATGCGGTTCAAGGACGCGAAGGGCCTGGGCCAGGAGATGGCTCGGCTTACCCGTGAACGCCACGCCCGGTACGGCAATACTCTCTTCCACCTGGAGCCGAATATCAAGGACGGTCCCGGGGGACTGCGCGATGCCAACGTGGCCGGCTGGCTGAAGGCGCTGCGGCGCCCGCGCGAGCAATCGTCCGAGTCCCAGGAGCGGGAGTTCGCCGAGGCGTTCGCCTTTCTTGCGGCCGTGCGTTGCTTCCTGCACTTCCGCCATGAGCGCGACGACAACGTGCTGGACTGGCAGGCGCAGGATGCGGCGGCGGAGCAGGGAACCGGACTCGGATTCGGCGAAGCGCGGGTTCGAAGAGCGGTCGATGCGGCGGACTGGATGCGCGCCTATTTTCGCTATGCGCGCATCGTCCAGCGCCGTCTGCTGTGGGAGTTCGAGGAGTCGGGTCTGCGGCTCCAGAAGGAGACAACCTCGCGCCGGATGCGGCGGGGCCCGCAGCCGGGAATCCGCTGGGCGGATGGCCGGCTGGAGCTGGAGGAGACCCTCAAGGGCGGCCTGGATCCGGCGCATGAGCCCGAAATCGTGCTGGCAGTCTTCGTGGCGATGGCGCAGACCGGGGCGCGCCTCTCGCGTGAGAGCGAGGAACGAATCGCGGATGCGGTTCCCTTGCTCTCGGCAAACCTCGAGGAGGGACCGGCGCTGTGGCAATCGCTCTCGGCTATCCTCACGAGCCCGCGGGTAGGCGTGGCCTTGCGCACCATGCATGCGCTGGGCGTGCTGGAGCTGATTCTGCCGGAGTTCCACGGCATCGATGCCCTGGTGATTCGCGATGCTTATCACCGCTACACGGTCGATGAGCATACTTTCGTTCTGATCGACATACTCCACGGATTGACCGGCGATCCGGGAAAGAATGCGCCTGAATGGCGGGTTCGATTCGGCGTCATCGCTCGCGAGCTGCACAATCCCGGGCTTCTGTATCTGGCGGCACTGCTGCACGACACAGGGAAAGGGCGGGCAGGCGGGAATCACGCGATGGAGAGCGCCAGCATGGCGCGCAGTGTGCTGCAGCGGCTGGAGATGGACAGCTACGAGTCGGCTCTGGTGGTGCGGCTGATAGAGGTCCATCTGGAGATGTCGGCCGCTTTGCGCCGCGATATCTTCGATGTGGAGACGGTTCACAGCTTTGCCGGTAAGGTGCAGACCCCTGAGTTGCTGCGCATGCTGACGCTGTTCACCTACGCCGATATCGCGGCCGTGCATCCGGACGCCTTGACGCCCTGGAAGGCGGAGAATCTGTGGCGGCTGTACATGGCGACCGCCAACCAGCTGGACCGGACAGTGGACGAAGAGCGGGTTCATACGGTGGGTTCGGCGCGAGTTCGCGCGGCGGGCGACCGCGCAGCCGGAGACCAAACATCCGGAGACCAAACATCCGGGCACCAAACATCCGGGCACCAGACATCCAGGCATCGCTCATCCTGGGACCGCGGCGCGGCCGCCGGCGATAAGGAGCACAAGATAGCCCGCGTCCTGTCGCTGGCCCCGGGTAGAGAGTCCGAGGTGGAGCAGTTTCTGGAGGGCTTCCCGGAACGATATATCAGTACGCGCTCCCCGGAGACCATGCGCCAGCACTTTGAGATGACCCGCAACTTCCCCCTGGAACCGTTCCAGATCGTGTTCCAGCATGGGACCTCGCGGGAGGGCCCGGTGGTCAACGAGATCACCCTGGTGACCCAGGATCGGCCGCGGCTGTTCGCCGGCATGGCAGGGGCGCTGGCAGCGTGGGGCATGAATGTGGTGACTGCCGATGCCTTCGCGAACTCTGCCGGGGTGGTGGTCGATAGCTTCCGCTTTACCGACACCTTCCGTACCCTGGAACTGAACGAAAGCGAGCGTGGCCGCTTCGTCGCCAGCGTAGGCGATCTGGTGGCCGGCAGAACCTCCGTCGAGGCTCTGTTGAGCGGACGCAGGAGAGCCAGGCGGCCGCCGCCGCGCGTCGTGGTGCAAACCCGGATCGACTTCGACGATACGGCGTCAAGCCACAGCACCCTGTTGCAGGTGGTGGCGCAAGACATTCCTCGCCTGCTGCGAGCCATCAGCCAGACGCTGAGCACTCTGGGCTATAACGTGGAGGTGGCCCTGGTGGATACCGAGGGAGAGATGGCCATTGACGTGTTCTATCTGACCTGCAACGGGGCGCCCTTGACGGGCGATCAGAAGGGCGAGCTTCGCGAGGCGCTGGTCGCGGCTATCGATGAGAACGCAGGCTAGGCCGGGAGTGCACGGCAGGCCAGGAATTTCAGGTCAGCGCCCTATCTTCAGAGACCTGCAACCAAAGCGGCGATCCCGGCATCCATGACAACTTGCGCCGAAAATCCAGGTACCGCAATCCTGGATTTGTACATTGCGCTACGAGCCTTTGCATCGTTTGTGGACACCCGTTTCAATCTGGGCTGCCCAAGTCAGTTCGGGCGGAGGAGCGGGTTTTTAGCGAGCAGGTCCGCAATAGTACGGAAGGACATACCCGCCGCTCGTATACTTACTTGCATGAGCAACGAAGAAAAACACGCATCGACCGAGGGCCGGCCCACTGAAGCTTTCCGGCAGAACGACCGATACCTGTTCGGGACCCTGAACAGTTTTGGCAAGAACCGGGAGAAGCTGGCGGAAGTCAACTGGGGGAGTGACCAGAGCGAGGGCGTGGTGCTCGCCTCGCTGGATGCGGCATTGAACTGGGTGCGGAAAAATTCAGTCTGGCCGATGACCTTTGGCCTCGCGTGCTGCGCCATCGAGATGATGTCGTTGGGCGGATCGCGCTACGACATCGCACGTTTTGGCGCCGAGGTGTTTCGTCCCTCTCCGCGACAGAGTGATCTGATGATCGTGGCGGGCCGGGTTTCGCAAAAGATGGCGCCTGTTATCCGGCGGCTGTATGAACAAATGCCGGAGCCGAAGTGGGTCATCTCGATGGGAGCGTGCGCCACTTCGGGCGGTGTCTTCAACAACTATGCCCTGCTGCAGGGGGTTAATCAGGTTATTCCGGTCGATGTGTATGTGCCCGGATGTCCGCCCCGGCCCGAGCAGCTTCTTTATGCAATCACGCTTCTACAGGAGAAGATTCAGGCGAGCCGCGGCACGGTCCGGCAGACGCTGAACCTGGCTTGAGCCAACAGCAAACCGGTCCGGATCGTCAGCGGGACCGGCAAGAGGACCAAGTGGAACCAAGCAGAAGTTGATTCACGTGTCCCGACCTAGCCTGATTCCCGTTCCCACGTAACTATGAAGGTTCCAACTGATTTTACAAATGTCGTTTCAAGGTGTTAGCGGCTGTACATTAGGTAGACCGCAAACTGACTTTATTCTAGACACGCGGAGCATCTGCGGTACACTTTTTGGGAATTGGTTTCTTTATAGCGGGACAACCGTACGTATCGGACCGGCAACAGATTCTATACAGCGTCTTGATTTAAGTGGAGGAGTGTCGAATGTCTCATCGCCCGTTTCGCAATATCGGCCGGTATCTTCTGGCTGCATGTGCGGTCAGCTTTGTAACTGCAAGCTTGAGCGGTCAAACTACGCCGAGCACAACCGCACCGAACGGCCCGAATCCTTCTCGTGTTGACCTGTTCGCCGGCTATTCCTACTTTGGCGCGCATGGTGAGGTAAAGCCGGGTGATGTCAGCTACTCGTCGGTAGACGAAGGCGCGATGGGAAGTGGCGCGTACTGGTTTAATAAGTATGTTGGCGGTGAGATCAATATCGTCGCCAATCCGAACGGCGTCAACGATGGTTTGTACGGCGGATATGCCGGCCCGGTCTTCCGGGCGCCGCTGGAGGGCTTCACACTCTTTGCGCACGGTATGGCGGGTGGAGTCAAGATTGGCGGACCGAACAGTGACGCTCCGGCCACGGATGAGCACGAGCCCTACACCTGGGGCCCTTCGCTTATGGTCGGCGGCGGTATGGACTACGATCTTCCTTTCGCCAATCACCTGTTCGGCATTCGTCTGTTTGAGGCTGACTACCGCTACATTCATGCAGATTTTGGACCGACGACATCCATTCCAACCGGCGGCGTACTCGGTGGCCGCGCCAACATAGGGTCGGCGGAACTCAGCTCGGGCATCGTGATGCACCTGGGCCACATCATCCCGCCGCCTCCGATCACTTACGCCTGCGCGGTGACGCCCACGGGAACCATCTATCCCGGGGACCCGGTCACGGTGACCGGCACGGCCATGAACCTCAACCCGAAGAAGACCCCGGTCTATACCTGGACCTCCAGCAGCGGCCCGGTCTCTGGCACGTCGAACGTAATCAACATCGACACCAAGACCCTGAACCCTGGCAGCTTTGACGTGAAAGGTCATGTCGCGGAAGGCAAGAAGCCGGGTCAGTTTGCGGATTGCAGCACGCAGTTCACGATCACTCAGTTCCAGCCGCCCACCATCAGCTGCTCGGCCAACCCGTCTTCGGTGAACCCGGGTGAGCCAGCCACTGTGACCGCCCAGGGTGTGAGCCCGCAGAACCGTCCGCTGACCTACAGCTATAGCGCGACGGCAGGCACAATCACCGGCAACACGGCCACCGCCACTTTGGCGACCGATGGAGCGGCGCCGGGCACGATCACGGTAACCTGCAACGTCGTAGACGACAAGGGACAGACGGCTTCGTCCACCACCACGGTTTCGGTGAATGCACCGCCGCCGCCGCCGGCTCCGACGACCAGCAGCCTGTGCAGCATCGCCTTTGATCGTGACAAAGCCCGTCCGACGCGTGTGGACAACGAAGCCAAGGCTTGCCTTGACCAGATTGCCCTCAGTGCTCAGAGCGACGCGAATGCCAAGCTGGCAATCGTGGGTAACTCTGAACCGGTGAAGGTCCATGGGCGGTCGACGCCACGCAAGGAAGATATGGCCACCAAGGAGACTGCGCAACGCGCCGCGGAACGCGCCGTCAACGAGAAGGCCTACCTGGTAGGGGATAAGGGCATCGACAGCAGCCGTATCGCGGTCTACACCGGCACCGCCGGAACCAACACCGCGGCGACAACCCTGATCCCGTCCGGAGCGACGCTGGATATGACCGGTCTCACCCCTGTGGATGAGTCCGCTGTCAAAGCCATCCCGCGCAACGCTCCCGCACACCACCGTCACCATCACGCCACAACCACCCAGCAGTAAGAAGCAGGCGAACGAGAGAAGGGGCCGGGGGGGAACCCCCCCCCCCCGATGGGTGGGCGGGGACCCCGG
>CAXUIM010000088.1:11185-13669 GCA_964250885.1 uncultured Acidobacteriaceae bacterium
ACCACCCCATCACCTCCCGCTGGGGGTGGCACCCACCCCCCCCCCCCCTTCTGCTTGGCCGTCGACCCAGTACTCAACCTCCGCGCGATCGAATCGTCACGGCAGCATCTCTGGCAGGTGCACGGGAAGCTTCAGTCGTGTGCGTTTGTTCTCATGAACAGAGCGGCCGTCTGGTTTGTTCGTGGTACAGAATGGCCACCTCATTCTTCTACCGGTGTACGCGAGGCCCAGGAGTTTGTGGCCGCTCCCATATGAAGGGCAAGAAGCCTTCCGTTCATCCCCACCGCAACAGGAGAGATCGCCCCGGCAGTGCCCATATACCGGCCGGTGCAGGCCCACAATGCATCCGATAGCTGGACGCTTCCGTTATTCAACAAGCAACGATCCCTGCTGGGACGCCGCAAGTGCACGAATGGCGACCAGGACCGTTCAGCGCGATTCGTGAATTCTCATTCGGTAAGGCGTCCTTGCAATTGGCTGAGTCTAAACGTGGAGCTTGTCCCGTTTAGGCTAACCTGTAACGAGGTATATGCGTTTTAAGAGGATCATTGTCCCGATGTTGAGTAAAACTGCGGGTCTGTTGCTTTGTCTCGGCCTGCTAATTCGTCCTCTCCACGCCCTGCCCTGGTTTCCCCTCGGACCTTATGGCGGCGATGCCCGCTCCCTCACGGTCGATTTGCAGGATCCCCACCACCTCTATCTGGGTACGGAATTCGGGTGGGTGTACGAGTCGCTGGACAATGGCCGGTCGTGGGCTCGGCTGGCCCAGATCGAACGGGAAAATAACCTTGTGATCGCTCACATTCTGACCGATCCCAGCAAGCCGCACCGGCTGGTGGTGGGAGCTTGGATTCCCGAACATCCGGGCGGCGGAATCTTTGTCAGCGACGACGCCGGCAAGACCTGGTACCCGCAGGCCGAGATGCACAATCAGTCGGTGTTCTCGTTGGCACGCTCCTCCTCCGACCCCGCGGAACTGGTGGCCGGCACTCTGAAAGGCGTGTTCCGCAGCCAGGATGACGGCCTCCATTGGCAGCAGATCAGCCCCTCCGGAAGCGCCGAAATCCACGAGGTGGAATCGGTGGCCATCGACCCGGCTGACCCCCAGGTGATCTACGTCGGGACCTGGCATCTGCCTTGGAAGACCATGGATGGAGGCGCGCACTGGGAGAACATCAAGAAGGGCCTCATCGATGACTCCGACGTGTTCTCGATCCTGGTGGATCCGAAACAGCCCCAGATCGTCTATGCAAGTGCCTGTTCGGGCATCTACAAGAGTGTGGATGCAGCGGGCGAGTTTCAAAAGGTCCAGGGTATTCCGTCCACCGCTCGCCGGACCCGCAAGCTCACGCAGGACCCGCAGCATCCGGATACCGTTTATGCGGGAACAACCGAGGGTTTGTACCGGACGCTGGATGCAGGAGCGCACTGGGATCGTATGACGTCCTCGGACCTGATCATCAACGACGTGCTGGTAGATCCGACGGACCCGACCCACATCCTGCTGGCGACCGACCGCTACGGCGTTATGAGCAGTAATGACATGGCTGCTTCCTTCTCGCCGTCGAACACGGGCTTTTCCGCTCGCCTGGTGGACGCCTACGCGGCCGACCCCAGCAATCAAGCCATCGTCTATGTGGGTGTGGTCAACGACAAGACCGCGGGTGGCGTGTTTCAGAGCCGTGACGGAGGTGTTGGGTGGGAGCAGGTCAGCGCCGGGTTGGAGGGACGGGATACTTTCAGCCTCGGCGTGACCTCCTCCGGAACGTTGCTTGCCGGAACCGCCCATGGAATCTATCGGCTGAACGGCGACGTCTGGTCCGACTCCAGCGCCCTTCTACCGGCTTCCGTTCCGGCCAGAAGCAGTCCAGCAGCCGAACGCAAATCGCATTCCCGTCCGGCGGTTCGGTCCCGCGCCGCAACGCCAGAAGCAGGATCGGCGCACCCGCGCGTGGATGCCCTGGTTTACGGCCTGGTTCCCCAAAGCAATGCGATCTTTGCCATGACCTCCGATGGTTTACTGCACGGCGATGCCGACGGACAGACGTGGCGTCCCGTTCCGTCCCTGCAGATAGCCGACCCGCGCTTTGTGGCCGGAGGGAAAACGCTGCTGCTGGCCGCGGGACTGCGGGAGATCTCCGTATCGAACGATGAGGGGGTCACCTGGAAGCCGCTGACATTGCCTTCCGGCCTGACCCAGATTTCCGCGGTGGCCGTCGACGGCGCGGATCACCTCTGGGTCGGGGGGCTCCAGGGCGTATTCACCTCGGCCGACGCGGGGGCGACCTGGTCTCCGGCTCCCAACCTCTCCGTCTCCGCGGTGGACAGCCTCTACTTCGACCCCATCGGCAACCGCATCCTGGTGACGAGCTATGATTCGGTGTTTGTCTACTCCGTCCACGTGCCGGACGGCAAGGTGACCGACTGGGACACCGGCTGGAAGCTGCGCTTCGCACGGCCCGTCGCAGACCACATGGTGGCCGC
>CAXUIM010000089.1:0-9573 GCA_964250885.1 uncultured Acidobacteriaceae bacterium
AGCAGCGAGCCCGACGCGGTCAGCGCCAACCGGGCATAGCCGACGGCGAGCAGCCCCGCGCGGTAGTCGTCGAACTCTGGAAGCTTGCGCAGCTCTCCGCGCTGCAGCATCGCTTCCGCCTCGGCCCGCGATACCCAGCGGAAGCGCAGCGCGCGATCTTCGTACACCACACCATTGGCCGCGGCTTCAACCCTTCGCAGGTCGTCACCGCGGAGCGTCTCCACACCCGCGAGATCAATCGTCACCGACTCGGTCCCCGGAGACGGTCCCGCATGCGGACTCAGGTGGAACGAAACAGTCCGCGCCCCCAGCTCCTGCAGGAACATGGCCGACAGCAGATGCTGACCGGAGTGCTGCTGAACGTGGTCCATGCGCCGCTCGGCGTCCACCCTTCCAAGCACCGTTGTGCCCTCCAGCAGCGGCTTGGAGACGTAGTGCCACACCTCACCCGTGGCGTCCTCCTCCACACGCTCCACCACCACCTCGAGCACGGCTCCGCTGCGCGCCGTGGCGATGAGCACGCCCGTATCCCAGGGTTGGCCGCCCCCTTCGGGAAAGAAAGCGGTCTGGTCCAGCGCCACCTGCCACAGCTGAGCGCCGGCATGAGGGGCTTGCACCGCAGCCTGTGGGTCAGGGCGCGCGCGGGAGATCAGCCGGATGTCGGTCACCGTGGCGCGAAACTGCAACGAATCCGCGGGAACGCCGCGACCCTCTTCTCCGGTGCTGTCCTCGCCGCGGTCCCCGTAGTAGAGCCGCTCCGCAACCCTGCTCGCCACTACTCCGCTCCACTCCGGCTCGCCGCTCGCGGCAGCGCCTGGACCGGACGCCGGTCTTCACTCCTCAAACTGGCTTCGCGCATCAACAACAATCTTTATCGCGATTCGTTCGGCATCACCAGCAATTCAATTGCACTGGCTGCATCTGCCTGGTGATAGACCGTCTCGGTCGCCTTCTGAAAATCCTGCGGCTTGGCCTTTGCGATGTCTTCGAAGACCTGAGGATTCCGGTCCACCAGCGGGAACCACGAGCTCTGCACCTGCACCATGATCCGATGCCCCTTCAGGAACGTGTGGTTCACATCCTGCATCGTGAAATTAACATCGGTGATCTTTCCGGGCGTGAGCGGTTCTGGGTTTTCCCACGAGTTTCTGAACTTGGCACGGAACGGCTCGCCCCGCACCATCATCTCGTAGCCCTGCAGGAAGACCGGCGGCGCCGAGGTCACATGTTTGCCCAGGCTATCTTCCGGCTCCGGAGTATCTTCCGGACACACGTCGATCAGCTTGACCACGAAATCCGAATCGGTGCCCGTCGACGCGATCTTCAGCATCGGCTTTATCGGCCCAACCACGGTCACACTCTCCTGGAGCGGTTCGGTCTCATACACCAGCACGTCAGGCCGGCGGGTGGCGAAGCGCTGGTCGTCGTCCATGTAGCGCTGCGGCACATCCGCCTCCGCCACGTAGGACGTAAACGGCACCGGATGCGCCGGGTCGCTCACATAGTCGTCCTTGCTGTCCTTCGCGCGGGGCGCGGTCCAACCCAGTCCGCCGCCCGGCTCGAGATAGATCATCTTCGTCTCCGCGGCGCGCGGGGGCCACGCATCGTACTTCTTCCAAACGTCGCTTCCGGTTTCGAAGGTATAGGCCTTGGGCAGCGGGGTCCAGGGCGCATCCTTCAGATAGTGCGCGAAAAAAGGCGCTTCAATGGTGTGCCGGTAGAACACCGACGGATCGTCTCCAAAGTTGATGTCGCCCAGCTCCGCCCCGGTGCCGCGCGCCCACCCGCCATGCACCCACGGGCCTTCCACAAGTGTGTTCGCCGCCGCTTCCGGGCTGAGCTTGTCGATTGCATGGAAGACCTTTACGGGCCCGGCCAGGTCCTCCGCATCGAACCAGCCGCCCACCTCCATCACAGCGGCCTTTACGCCGAACATGTGCGGCGCCAGGTTCCTCGCCTGCCAGTAGGGACCGTAGGTCGTATGAATCACCTGGTCGTGGAAGTACGGGTTGGTTCCTCCGGCCGGGGAGTCCAGCTTGGCCAGCGTCCCCATGCTCAGGTAGTAGGCATACATATCGCGAGTGGGAAATTCAAAGTTGTTCTTGGGCTCCTGCGCCAGCGGATTGTTCTGGGGAGCGAAGAAGGGCGCATAGAAGGAGTGGTTCGCATCCAGCATGAAGGCTCCGCCGTGATACGCATCGTCGCCCATCCAGAGGTCGATGATCGGCGCCTGCGGGCTCGCGGCCTTGATCGCCGGATGCCCGTCCTCGATGCTGGCGGCGGTATAGAACCCCGGGTAGCTGATGCCCATGATCCCAACACGGCCGTTGTTGCCGGGCACATTCTTTAGCAGCCAATCTACCGTGTCATACATGTCGGTGGATTCATCAATGCCTTTGCCGTCGCGGCTGGGGGTCATCTCAAACCACGTTCCCTCGCTCTCCCAGCGCCCGCGCACGTCCTGGCAGACAAGGATGTAGCCGCCGCGCAGGATGTCCAGATTCTGGGTGACGCGGGGCTGCACCACCGCGTTGCCATAGTTGCCGCAACTGTACGGCGTCCGCGTCATCAGGAACGGATACGGTCCCGCATCGTCAAACTGCCCGCCAACCGGCATGTACACCACGGTGTAGAGCTTTACCCCATCGCGCATGGCGACACGGTATTCGTGCTTTGCATAGTGCGTCTGGAGCAACTCCGCCAGAGCCTGCATCTGCTGCTGTGGGGATGCGGCCGCCGGCTTCGCGGCCGGCGTCTGGGCTCCTCCCGGCCCTGCCAGCATGCAGGCCAGCGCTCCGACCCAAGCCACAATCTGCATCCGCCACGAAGACCAGTGCCGCTGCACCATGAACCCTCTCAATTTGCTCTCACCCGAGGGTGGCGCCGAGTACACAGCGATCCCCCTCTCTCTGCCCGGATTTTTGCTATCGCGTTCCAACTTACTTACCTTTATCTCATGCGCCGCCACCTCTGGGTCCTGCCTCTGGTCGCCCTTGTGGCTGTGTCTCCGCTCGCTTTCGGCGGAAACTCCTGCGGCGTCGACTTCGGTTTCCACCTTCAGTCCTGGTTCGACGCCGCCGCCCAGCTGCACCACGGCACGCTCTATCCCCGCTGGACCTTCGCCGCGGCTTATAACTCGGGCGAGCCCCGCTTCACCTTCTATCCTCCGCTCTCATGGGAGCTGGGCGGCATGCTTACGCTGCTGCTTCCCTTCACCGCCGTCCCGGCCGCCTTCACCTGGATCGCGCTCTGCATCGCCGGCTTCGCAGCCTTCCGCCTCACGCGCTCCTGGGTCTCACCGGACGCGGCGCTGCTTGCCTCTTCGCTCTTTCTCGCCAATCCCTTCATGCTCTTCACTGTTGCCACGCGCAGCGCGTTCGGTGAGCTGCTCGCGGGCGCGTTCTGCCCACTGCTCTTCGCCAGCATGTTGCGCGAGCAGCCCAGCGTGTGGAGCGTTGGCGCGCCCATCGCCTTGATGTGGCTCAGCAATGTGCCTGGCGGAATCATAGCCACGTATCTCTTTGTATTTCTTGGTCTACTGCGCCTCATTCTCAAGGCACGAAGCCTGGCGCCGCTGCCATGGAAACGCCGCGTCCGGCCTCTGGCGAGGCTGCTGGCCCGCTTTTCTGGCGGGTTCCTCGTCGCGCTCGGATTCGCCGCGGTCTATCTGCTTCCCGCCATCCATGAGCGGCCGCTCATTCGAATGGCCGACGCCTATCCTGCCGGCATGAGAGTCACCGACAACCTCCTGCTGCACCGGATCCTGCTGCCCGGACGCGACACGTTTCTGATCCACGTCGAGGAGATCGCGGCGGTCACGGCGCTGGCCGGTCTGGCCGCGCTGGCGGTCGTCTGGCTACGCCATCGGCGCCGGTCCGCGGCGCCCGATCCGTGGCTTCGCGTCGCCCTGCCCACCCTTTGCACCCTCGTTGCCGTGCTCTTTCTGCAGTCGTTTCTCTCCGCCCCGGTATGGCGAGACCTGCCCGCGTTCTGGGTCGTGCAGTTTCCCTGGCGCCTGCTCTTTGTGCTGAGCGTCTGCTCCGTTCTCGCCATCGCCCTGGCTCTGGATGGCCTGCGGTTGCCCCCACTCCTCGGGTTTTTCTCCGCCCTGGGGCTCTCCCTCGCAATGGCTTCGCCGGCGATCCATCTCTTTCGCGCGCGCTGCTTTGCCGGAGATGCGCCCGCTGCCGTTAGGGCCACCCTGCAGCGTCACCACACGCCGGAGCCCACCGACGAGTACACCACCGCACAGGCCAGTCCGGGCGGGTTCCGGCCCGACAATCCGCCCTTCTGGCTCGCCGCCCAGCCTCAGGATTACGCCCCCGGAACAACCCCCAACACCATCGACATCGATCCCAACGCCTTGATGCCCGCCGTTCCGCCCACGGCTCAGCTACACGCAACGCCACTTCACTTCTCCATCACCTCTCCCACTCCGGCTTTCCTGATCGTGAATCTCGAGGACTTCCCCAACTGGCGCGTCAGGCGTAATGGAGGCACTGTTTCGGAACACATTCACCGCCCCGACGGCCTCATCACCATTGCCGTCCCGGCGGGCGTCTCGTCCATCGCCATCACCTGGAAGGAATCATGGGACGAGCGGCTGGGCGGGGCGATCACACTGTTCACTCTGCTCGGCTGCTTTATCGCCTTGCTCATCGACAGGCTGCGCCCGCGCGGAGCACGCGCCCAGGCCGCCTATGCTTCCAGCTGACCCCGCTCCGTCTTACCCCGCTCGGCCTCAAACGCTCCCGCCAGCCGCAGCACCAGACGCTCCAGAACCAGGCGCTTGTCGGCCGGGCTGGAGCGTAGCTCCAGATCCGCCCGCGCAATCCACCTCAACCCCTGTGTGAGCTCGCTGCGATCGCGGTAGCGTCTGGCCTGCGCAATCAGAACATCCGCCGCGAACGGCGCCACGCGGAAGCCCGGCCATAGAACCTGCCACATCGCGCGCTGATCCTTTACCTGCTTCTCGTTGAGAACCAGCATCTGCCGGTAGGTTTTCGCCAGGGAGTAGACGTGGCCGATGGCCGCATCTTCGCCGCCTTCCGAGGCGTTCAAAAGTCCCGAGAGCAGCGCCAGCGCCCGCGGCGCATCTTTGAGACTGATGGCCTCGGTCAGTTCATAGAGGCTGCGCTGCTTGGCGGCCGAGACCATGGTCTCCACGTCGGCCAGTCCGACCACCGTATCCGCCGGCGCCGCGCTGGCTGTCACTGAACCCGCCCGCGGCGAGTTCGTGGCAGCGGGCGCACTGGCATACAGCAGCAGCTTCTCCAGTTCGCTGGCGATCGACAGCATATCGGCGCCCAGTGCATCGACCAACTCGCGCGCCGCATCCTCGGCGAACTCCACGCCCTTCGCCTGCGCCTCGCGCTGCACCCAGCGCACCGCATCCTCATCCGCGACGCGCTGCAGTTCCACGATGCCGCACACCTCGCCCAGGGTCTCCCGGATCCGCTCCGCTCGCTCCTTGTCCTGCATCTCCATCCGGCGCAGATCCTGCGGCAGCGCCAGGTGGTCGGCTACGAACAGCACCAGGGCCTGCGGGTTGGGCCGGCTGAAATATTCGTCGATAGCCGCGAACTCCTCCTTCTTCTGCCCACGCCCGTACAGGGTCCTCACGTTGCGCAGAAAGAGCACCTGAAAGGGCGCCATCAGGGAGGGCGTCTGCGCCAGATCCAGCGCCTGAAAGACTGACATCGTGGCCAGATCCAGATCGTGCAGAAAAAAATCCTTCAGATCGCCGGGGACCAGCGAGTCCAAGACGCCACGGCGACACATGCCATACAAAAAGGCCTCGTCGCCCAGCAGTACATAGCCGGGGCGCCGAGCCTCGCCGCAGACCTCCGCCAGGAACCGCTCTACCGCCGCAAAGCTGCGCAGCGCTGCGATCGCGGGCGGTGCTTCCGGCCGCTTGTGCACGGAGTTCGCCGCGCTCACTGGAAAGACTCCATCATGTCGCTCACCAGGGCCTGCGCGAAGTCGCGCGCCATTCGCCGCACCGCCGCCGTGTCCTCCTGCACAAAGCCGGAAAGATCCTGCGTGGACTGATATTGCTCGCGCCAGGCGAATTCGTCATTGCGATACAGCACAGTTCCATCGTGCGCGGTCAATACAACGCTCGCCGTCACACTGACCAGGTAGCTCGAGGTCTGCCCGCTATTGGGGTCATAGGTCAAGGGCACCACCGTCTGCCTCAGGATGGTCCCATTCAGCGTCGCGTCCGCGGAGACCCCTTTTTGCGTAAGCACACGATAGCGCGTTCGGGTATTAAGCTCCCGCACCACGGCCTGCGTGTACATGGTTTCGGTGTTGAAGCCCTGCACCTTCGACTGGAAGATAGGCACATCCAGAGTGCGAACGCTCGCCGGGATGTGAGTCGCCGCGCCCACCTGGTGATACCCGCAACCCGACGCCAGCATGGCCAGCATCAGAACGCTCCACTGCACCAGCCTGTACTTTCTGAATGCTGCCACCATCACTCCCTTACGACTTCGATGTAATACAGATCGGTCGGCACTTTGAAATTCTGGCTGAAATTCGCGCCGAACGCGTTGCCGGGCGCCGCGACCGCAGCGCTGGACGCCGAGCCCGCGCTGCCTGATCCGTCCCAGGGCATGGTCTTCCACTCGGTCGTGACCGGCGTGACGACTTGCCAATGCCCCGGGTCTCCCACCTTCACCGGCATCGCGAAGCCAGCCGCCTCCGCCTTCCAACGGTAGCTCACCGTCTTCTGCATGGGGTCAAACCGCGTCTCCAGGATCGGAAGGGCCGCATGGCGGAGATACTCGTCGAAGAAGGGCGTCAGATCCATCCCCGTGCGTTGATTCCACCAGCTCACGACCTGCTCCGTCATGATGTTCTGATATCTGAAATGCTGGTAGAAGTCGTGGATATCGCGGAACCAGGCCGCGTCGTCATCAAGGACGCTGCGCAGAGTGTTCAGCATCAGGGCCGCTTTGAAGTACTGGTCTTCGGGCGGCTCGGCATTGACCCCGCGCGCGGTGATGATGGGCCGTTTGTTCTGCACCTTGGATTTAAGCCCATTCAGATAACGCAGCGCATCTGCCTTGCCCCAGCGGTACTCCACGTACAGGGACTCCATGTAGGTCGTCCATCCCTCGTGAATCCACATGTCCGAAATATCGGCCGCGGTCACGGAATTGCCGAACCACTCATGCCCGCTCTCGTGGATGATGATGAAGTCGAACCGCGGACTGATCCCTACGCCGGTCCAGTCGCGCCCGTAGTATCCGTTCTCGAAGTGATTGCCATAGGCCACGGCCGTCTGGTGCTCCATGCCGGCATACGGCACCTCGATCAGCTTGTATCCGTCCTTATCAAACGGATACTCGCCGAAGTAGTGTTCGTACGCATCCAGCATCACCGGCGCCTGCGCAAACTGCACGCGCGCCTTGTCCAGATCCTCCGGCAGGGCGTAGTAGTCGAGCGTCGTCGTCTCGCCGGTTTCCTTGTTCTTATGCACGCCGGACCAGTGCTGGTACTCGCCGATATTCAGAGCGACATCGTAGTTGTTGATCGGGTAATGGACCCGCCACATCCATTCGGTATAGCCATCGCCAAGGTCCTTGCTCCCGGCAAATCGTCCATTCGACACGTCCATTAACCCGTTGGGGACAGCCACGTCGATCTCCATTCCGTCCTGCGGCTCATCCCGCCATTGGTCCTTGTTGGGCCACCAGACGCTCGCCCCCTCACCTTCACAGGCGGTCGTGATCCACGGTTTACCTTCCTTGTCGTGATCGAACGAAAAGCACCCGAAGCGTCCCTGCCGAACCGGTTTTCCGGAGTACGCCACGGTCACCTCGTCTATTTCTCCCTTGCGCAACAGCCGCGGAAAATCCACGTACAGGGTTCGCTCCTCGCGCGTATAGGTCAAAGGCTTGCCTTCGAAGACCAGGCTCGCCAGCGTCAACTCCGGAGTGAGTTCGAGCTGAATGCGGCGACCATCCTCCAGCATGCGGAATCGCACCACGTTGGTTCCCGTAATCGACTGCTCTGCCGGATCCACCCTCAAACTCAGGTGATAAAACAAGAGATCGTTATTGGCGCGGTCGGGTCCATATCCTCCGCGCAGCAGATCATCCTGGGTCGGCGCTGCCGCCGCGGGTGATGGCGCAGCCTGCGCCCCCGCCGACGGCGTTTTCGTTGTCGTGGTTTGCGTCGCCGGGCTTCGTGTGGAGGGCTGGGCGCTTTGCGCCAGCATGTGGCCGTTCGGTGGAGTCTGGACCGGGCGCCCGCCGGGAAGCGCCAGAGCCGCAACGGCAAACAACCGAGAAGTCCCAAAGGCCAGCAACTGCTTCCTCATTCCAAACACTAAACCGGACACATCCCGCTTCCTTCCCACTGCCGGCATCGGTGCACCAGCAACCGGATGCGCTGACGGGTCGCTTAGTTTTAGCTTATCTGGTTCCCGTATTGCGGGCACCCACACGCTTCCTGGCCAAAGACTGCATCGTATGAAAAGAAGCTTTATTCGGGCCTAACGGCGTTCGTCGACACCAGCGCATACTTCACATCGATCTGAGGGCGCACATGTATCACCACATCAAAAAACTAATGTATACGGTCAATGTCGGCAATCCCGACGTCAAGTTTGGCAATCTGCTGCTAGAGCAGTTTGGTGGCGCCAACGGCGAACTGGCCGCCGCCATGCAGTACACCATCCAGGGTTGGAATTGCGTTGACGATCTCGCGCGGCGTGATCTCCTGCTCGATATCGGCACCGAAGAACTCAGCCATCTCGAGGTCGTCGGCGCTTTGATCCGGATGCATCTCAAGGATCTGAAGACAAATCGTGAAGCCGCTGAAGCCGACCCGCTGGTTACCATTGCAGGCGGAGGCGGGGTGAATCTCTACAATTCCCAGGGCAACGCCTGGACCGCGGACTACCTGAAGATTTCGGGCGAGCTCGACGTCGATCTGCGCAGCAACATCGCCGCCGAATCACGCGCCAAGATCGTGTATGAGCGCCTGATCGACCACACCGAGGATCCGGGCACGATCGATACCCTCCAGTTCCTCATGACGCGCGAAATCACACATTTGAAGGCGTTCACCGCTGCTCTCGAGAGCATGGAGAAATCCCCGTTCGCGATCGGCTTCCTCAAACCCACTCCTGGACTGGTAGACGAGTTCTTCAACGCTTCCACGGGCGATGGAGACGAGGGCGAAACGGACATGCACGGACCATGGCAGAACTCCTTTGGCCTGCAGCCGGTGAATTCGCAGATGGACGGCGGCAAAGGCCTTTCGATCGGCGACGTTCACGGCACCGAGGGCCAGGAGGAACGCGGCCGGCAGGATTCCGGTCAGAAGGCGACCACGTCCGTCTTCGCCGAGGCTCTAAGCCAGACCAATCCCAGCACCAACAAAGGCGACGGCAACGGAGCCAAGGGAATGAATGGCAGATCGCATAAGGTGGGCCACACCGTCATCAAAGCCTGACAAACGATTGGAACGAGAAAGGCGGCGCCGCGGCGGCGCCGGTGTAGGTTAAAGGGTTAGTTGTTTGGATTGTAGTTGCGTAAGCGGGGGTGGGCGGGGCGTGAT
>CAXUIM010000089.1:9583-13651 GCA_964250885.1 uncultured Acidobacteriaceae bacterium
CTTTTATAAACCCATTATAATTTTTTTTAAATATAAGGGGGGCTGCGTGGTGCCCCCTTTCTCGTTAGACTGTTGGGTTGTTTCGATTCTAGTGCCTTACGCGGGGTTCGGCTGGCCTTCATTGAAGCCGGGCTTCCGTCCGGTATCCAGCTTCGACACCTTCTGGATATCACCGTCGCCGTCGGCGTGAGCCAGCGAGGATTTGATCGGAGGAAGCTCTTTGCCCTGGATCAAAAGCTCGATCTCGACCGCATCGAGTGTTTCCCGCTCCAGCAGGGCGGCGGCCATGCGGTGCATCACGTCGCGGTTGTCCTCGAGAATGGAGTGGGCCGATTTGTAACCCTCGTCCACCAGCCGCCGAACCGCGAGGTCGATCTGCTGGGCGGTATCGTCCGAATAGTCCCGTGCCTGCGCGATCTCGCGGCCGAGGAAGATCTGCTCTTCCTTCTTGCCGTAGGTCAGGGGTCCCAGCTCACTCATTCCGTACTCGCAGACCATCTTGCGCGCCAACTCCGTCGCGCGCACGATGTCGTTGCCCGCTCCGGTGGTCATCCGGTTCATAAAGATCTCCTCCGCGCAGCGGCCGCCCATCAAAATGGCCAGCTGCGTGTTGAGATAGTCCCGGGTTACCGTATGCTTGTCCTCTTCGGGCAGGTGCATGGTAACGCCCAGAGCCATGCCGCGCGGAATGATCGTGACTTTGTGCAGCGGGTCGGAATGATCCCGCTTGGCCGCTACCAGTACATGGCCGGCCTCGTGGTACGCCGTGTCGCGCTTGTCTTCTTCCGAGAGCAGCATGGACTTACGCTCGGCGCCCATCAGCACCTTGTCCTTGGCTACCTCGAAGTCATACATATGCACCGCTTTGCGGTTGAACCGCGCAGCCGTGAGCGCGGCTTCGTTCACCATGTTGGCCAGGTCCGCTCCACTGAAACCCGGTGTGCCGCGCGCCAGGATAGGCAGATTTACATCTTCCGCCAGCGGAACCTTCTTGGAATGGACCCGCAATACCTCTTCGCGCCCGCGGATGTCGGGACGGTCTACAATCACCCGTCGGTCGAAACGTCCCGGGCGCAGAAGCGCCGGATCGAGCACGTCCGGGCGATTGGTTGCGGCGATCAGGATCACCCCATCATTGGACTCAAAGCCGTCCATCTCCACCAGAAGCTGATTCAACGTCTGCTCGCGTTCGTCGTGTCCGCCGCCCAGCCCCGCACCGCGGTGCCGGCCCACGGCGTCGATCTCATCAATGAAGATAATGCAGGGGGCGTTCTTCTTACCCTGCTCGAAGAGATCACGCACACGGCTCGCACCCACACCCACGAACATCTCGACGAAATCGGAACCGGAGATGGAGAAGAAGGGAACGTTGGCCTCGCCGGCGACCGCGCGCGCCAGCAGCGTCTTGCCGGTACCCGGAGGCCCGACCATGAGCACGCCCTTGGGGATCCGCCCGCCGAGCCGCTGGAACTTCTGCGCCTCGCGCAGGAACTCGATGATCTCCTTCAGCTCTTCCTTCGCCTCATCGACACCGGCGACATCCTTGAAGGTGATCTTCTTCTGCTGCATCGAGAGCAGCCGTGCCCGGTTCTTCCCAAAGCTAAGCGCCTTGTTTCCACCGGACTGCATCTGCCGCATCATGAACAGGAACAACGCCAGCAGCACCGCAATCGGGGCAAACTGGAACAGGACATTCAGCCACAGACTGCCCTGCGTGTCCTTGAGCTGCACGTTCACTCCATGAGAGGTCAGGTCCTTGTAAAGGTCCGGATAGTTCTGTGGAATGGTGGTGTTGAAGGTTTCCTTGCTGTCCTTGAAGCTGCCGGTCGCCTGGGTCCCATTGATCGTGATGGTGCCGATCTTGCCCTGCTCGGCATCGTTCTGCAAGTCCGTCAGGCTGATGGTCTTGTCGTGGCCTGCAGCCATATTGGTCACCACGTAGCGCCAGCCCACCAGCAGGCACCCCAGCGTAAGAACCCATATCAACAATTGTTTGACTGTCGAATTCAAGCAGCTTCCTCGTTTCCTCTTCGGCCCTGCGTCCTGAAACATCGGCAGACCTACTCAACATCACACGACTCTTAGACGCCCCGCGGCATCAAAGTGATGCAACCAGGCCAGGATCAGCTTTGAACTCGCCACCGTGCCGGAACCGTTCCCCGATTCTACTCTTTCCGAATCCCCGCGCCCGTAAATTTTACGGCGATTGTTCCATAACAGATCGAATCGCGGCTTCGTCGTGAGGCGCGTCTGGAACGTCTCGCGCTCTGGGCTGTTTCAGCCGCGCTCGCGGCTGGCTCAGGGCTGTGCACGGCTGGCTCAGGGCTGTGCACGGCTGGCTCAGGGCTGTGCGCGGCTGGCTCAGGGCTGTGCGCGGCTGGCTCAGGGCTGCGCTGGCGGCTGCCGCCAGAACTGTAACTCGCGGGCCGAGCGCTCCACCCGCAGGCCGCCGCGCAATTCCAGGCGGCTGCCGATTCTCGGTTTTGCGTATCCCGTTCTCGATTTTGCATTTCCGGCTTCCGCCATCCCCGGTTCCCTCGCTGCCGCTGCAGGCGCCGGCCCTTCGGGCTCCGCCCCACCAAACCCGCCGAGCGCCAGCACCTGAGCCGTCTCCTCGGCGCTCAGCCGGCATGCCGGCCAGCCCAGCGTCCGCACCGCGGCCCGCAGCACCCGCCGGCGCAGCGCCGCCGGCATCCTCTGCAGCCGTGCAATCTCCAGGGCAAAGCCTGCCATGCCCGCCGCTGTGCTCACCGCACGGCCGCCTCCGCGCACCGGTTTGCCGGGCAGCAGAACCTGCGGAAGAAGCCGCGCGACCTCCGCCTGCCAGAACGCCTCCTCATCCTGCGCAATAGCCGCCGTTCGCGCCAGCACACGATCGATTCCGGGATTGAAAGAGCGCAGCACCGGCATCAGCTCGTGCCGCACACGATTGCGGGTCAGGGTCCGGTCCGAATTACTGGAATCCTCGCGCCAGACCTGTCCCCGGCTGCGCAGATACTCCTCGATTTCGGACCTCCGCACGGCGAGCAGGGGTCTGACGAACCGCCCCCCGCCCTTGCCGTGAGGAGCCGGCCCGCCGTCTCCCGCCACTCCATGGCGGTCCCTGTGATCTCCGCCACTGGGCTCCACACTGGCCCGCAGGACCGGTGAGATCCCGCCCAAGCCCTCCGTCCAGGCGCCGCGCAGAAACTTCATCACGACGGTCTCGGCCTGATCGTCCAAGGTGTGCGCAGTCGTGACCACATCCGCCATCCCACTTCGCATCAGGGAGCGAAGCGCCTCGTACCGCAGCTCCCGAGCGGCCTCCTCCAGACCCTCTCCCTGGCTCAGCTGCCGCGCCGCGGTGTCCACGCGATAGACAGTGATTGGAACGCGCAGCCGGGCGCATAGCTCGCGCACGAACTCTTCATCGGCATCCGCTTCAGGACCGCGCAGACCATGGTGCACATGGGCGGCGCTTAGCACCAAACCCAGACCGGCGCCGTGAGCATCCCGCTCGGCATTGGCGTCCAGCATCGCCAGCAGCAGAGCTGTTGAATCCGCCCCTCCCGAAACGGCGCAGCATACCCGTTCTCCCGCCGTCAGCAGGGTCCTGTCGAGCGCCAGTCTCGGCCTGCTCCCAACCATCGCACCTATCCTCCATCGCACCTATCCTGCATCTTTCATGGCGATCCGCATCTCTCACGCCCCCATCCCGCACTCGGCACGCGGCCCGCATTGGTCGCGCCGGATCTGCACGGTCGCGTCGTGCCGAGCCACGATGCCGGTGGCGCCTGAGTCACTTCACTTAGCCTACCCCGGTGCAAACCACGCTGAATCCTGCGAGCCAGGAGACCGTCGGTTCGGGCCATCACCGCTCAAGTGAGCGGGGTTCCCGGTCGATAGGGAGTTTAGAGACAGAATGAGCGGCGATCTGAATCGCCGGGCGTTCTGACGTCCGATCCTCTTTGCGGAGACTTCTTCATGCGGTTCCCAGTATTCTCACTCCAGTCGCGCGCTCTGCGCTTTCCGCCGGCGTCATCGCTCCCAGTCCGATTCCGCAGCACCTTCCTTAAGCATGCTGCCGGA
>CAXUIM010000090.1:0-7090 GCA_964250885.1 uncultured Acidobacteriaceae bacterium
GCCAGTATGGGCAACACGGCCCATGTCAGCTACGTGCGCAACGCGGCCACAGTGGAACAACCCAGAGGAAGACCGGGGGTGTGGCTCGCCTAGCAGGGCTTCGTCACCGGAGCGGGCACGTCCGGCATCGCGCCCCACATGTCGAGTACTGAGAGCGTGAAAACATCGTGTTCGACGGATTCACGCTGGGCACTACGGGACCGGTCTCTCTCAGGCCGAAAACATCATCGAAGCCGGCGATGATGTATCCCGTGTGCTACGGTGAACGCATCCGCCAGCGGGTTGTAGAACGGCAGGTCCTCCCGCATGTAGTGGCCCACAGTAAGAGGCAGCGGCGCATACTTGGGTATGGCCGAGCGTTTCGCCTCCATTTTCTGGTCGTGCAGCCCCTCATCCCAGGTGTTGACCTGGTTGTGACGGCTATGCGGCACGGATATCCCATCCAGGTGATGCGCGTATCGAGGTTTTCCAGCCGCCAGGGAGCATATGAAATTGCCACTGGCATCGCTCTGCACGAATACAGAATTGCTGTTAGCCAGCCGTATCGCGCGCGGGTCATTGAATCCGCGAACCTCTTGCAACCTGCCCCGCGGGGCGGGGCTGTCGGTTATTCTGAAGGCCGCGGCCAAGCGCGCGTTCCTCCATGAACACACCGTTGCAGCCCCGCCCCATACTGATCGATACCGACACCGCCTCGGACGATGCCGTCGCTCTCATCATGGCCTTGCGTTCGCCTTCTGTCGAAGTCAAGGCCATCACGACGGTGGCGGGAAATGTCGACGTGGAGCAGGCGACCCGCAATGCACTCTACACGGTGGAGTTGTGCGGCGCCGAGGTGCCCGTTTACATGGGTGCTGCCGGGCCGCTGCGACGCCGGCTGGAGAGCGCTCATTGGTTTCACGGCCGTGACGGATTAGGGGACCAGGGCTATGCGCCTTCCACAGCACGCGCGGGCTCCGGTCACGCCGTCGAGGCGCTGATCGATCTGATCCAGGCGACGCCCGGAATTGAAATCATCACCCTGGGTCCGCTGACCAATCTGGCGCTGGCCCTGGAGCGCTCGCCCCGGTGTGCCCGCTCCATAAGCCGGTGTGTCGTGATGGGCGGCGCGCCGTGCTGTGAGGGCAACGTGACTCCAGCTGCGGAGTTCAACATCTGGGTGGACCCGGAGGCGGCGCGGACCGTCTTCCTCTCCGGTCTGCCGATTGAGATGATCGGTTGGCAACTGTCGCGCCACGAAGCCGTGCTGTACGAGCACGACATCCAGCAGGTGCTCGCACTCGGGACGCGCCTCGCGGAGTTCGCCATCAACTGCAACCGTACGGCTGCGGCGGCCTACCATACACAGACCGGAGAGTACGGCATCTCTCTGCCCGATCCGGTCGCCATGGCGGTACTGCTCCACCCGGAGATCAAGCTTGAAGTAAGTCGTCATCTGGTCGAGATCGAATGCGTCGCGGAGCTCACTCGCGGAATGACCGTTGTGGATCGGCTGAATGTAGCCGCCGATCGAAGGAATGCCGAGGCCTGGGGCGACGCGCTGCGAAGAGATCACAAGGCCGAGATCTGCTGGAAACTGAGCGTTCCGGCGTGGAAGGCCGCGCTTCTGCAGTCGCTTCGTTAGAGCAAATTACCTGAAGCCGTGGAGCGCGCCAATTCCGAAGGACCGATGGATCCCAGCTATATGATGGACCGATACTCTTTAGAAGGCGGATCACGTCTATGCGTTTGCTTTCCATCAGACTCTGCAAGGGCCGCACGCTGCTGTGGGTCTTCCTGGCGCTCGCTCCTGCAGTCGCGATCGGTTCCTTCACCCGGTGCGTTTACTCGCAATCGCCATCAGCGCCACCACAAGGAGCCTTTGAGGTGAAGTCCGGCCTTGGACGAAATCTCTACGCATTAGCGGATGATGATGGGATTCTCGCGGCTCGCAAAGATCTCGCGAACGATCCGCACAATGTTGACCTCGTTCTTAAGCTGTCCAAAGCGCAGGCCGCGCAGCGCCAATATCGCGAGGCCGTGGCTACGTGTACGAAGGGGATTGCCTTCGCGCCAACCAATGCCGACCTTTATATCGAGAGAGGCCATCGTGAATTGGGGCTTCGCCGTTTCGAAGCCGCGCGAAACGATCTTGAACATGCGGTCGTGCTCGATCCGAAGAAGCTCGACGCGCCGTATCATCTCGGTTTGGCTCATTACTTCCTGGGAGAGTTTGACGAAGCGGCGCGATCGTTTCAAAGCGCTTTAAATCTTGCACAGTCCAATGACAGCGTGATCGATTGCACGAATTGGCTCTATGTCTCTTTGCGGCGTGCGGGCAAGGAACAGCAGGCAGTCCAGGCTCTGAAAAGAATTACGCCGGATGTGACGAACACAGAGCCGCATCTTCACTTCTATCTGCTACTGCTTCACTTCTACCAGGGTGCTCTTACCGAACAGCAAGTCGTTGCTCCAAAACCGGCCGATCCCAACGATACGGAAGCCGAACTGTCGTTCGACACCACAGCGTACGGCATAGGGAACTGGCATTTGTATCACCAGCAGATCGGCGAGGCCACCGAGAGGTTCAGGTCCGTAGTCACGGGACAGGCCTGGAACGCGTGGGGTTTCATAGGCTCCGAAACAGATCTGGTTCGAATCGAGAGCAAAGGAACAGCCAAGCGCTCCTAGACTTCGTCGGAGCTCTGGTGCAGCCTGACTTCATGGGTCACTCCAAGAGCGCAGCCGCGACGCCAAATCGAACGTCTTGAGAAGACGCTACAACTCATTGGGCTTCGGGGGTTGGGCCTTCGCGGATGATGCGATAGCATTCTCGCCATGAGCCTTGATCACATTCGTGCCCGGCTGCGGGGACAGACAGCCATCGTGACCGGCGCCAGCTCAGGCGTCGGCCGCGCCACCGCTCTGTCCCTCGCCAGAGAAGGCGTGCGGGTGGTGCTGACCGCGCGACGCGAAGATCGCCTGCGCGAAGTGCAGGAACAGATCGCCGGCCTGGGAGGCGAAGCTGAGGTCTGCAGCGGAGATGCCGGAGAAGAGATCACGGCTCAGGCCTCGCTCCAGATCGCGTTGGAGCGCTTCGGCGGAATCGACCTCCTGGTCAACAATGCCGGCCAGGGGCGGTATCAAATGCTTGTAGACACCTCGGCTGCCGATTTCGACGCGTTGATGAAGACCAATGTCCGAAGCTCGTTTCTCTTCGCACGCGCCGTCGTGCCCCGCATGATTGCGCAACGATCCGGAACGATGCTCTTCGTCTCGTCGGTCGCCGGCCTGCAGGGCGCGGCCAACGAATCGGTCTACGCAGCCAGCAAGTTCGCTCAGGTCGGCTTCGCACAATCTTTGTCCGAAGAACTGCGTGGCTATGGCATTCGAGTCTGCGCCCTGTGTCCGGGAGGTGTGAAGACAGAGTTCGCTGTCGGTCATGGGCGCACGGCAGAGTCCGTGGCCGCCTCTCGCATGATGAATCCGGACGACGTCGCCGACGCAATTGTGTTCGCCTGCATGCAACCTGCCAACACACGGATCGTGCAGATGACCCTCCGGCACATGGGTGAACCATTCGCTTAGAGCATCTGCTTCAGGTGCATTCGCTTGCATCGCTTAGGCTTTTACGCTTGGTAGTTGCTTTCAGAATTCGCGAGGACAGTATCGATGTTTTTACCCCAGGAGATTCTGCGTAAGAAGCGCGACGGCCAGGAACTCACCGCAGCCGAGATTCGAGAGTTTGTGCATGGCGTGCTCGATGGAAGCGTCAATCAGGGCCAGATTGGCGCCTTCACGATGGCTACCTACCTGAAGGGAATGAGCATCGCGGAAAGTCTGGCTTTGACGCTGGCCATGCGCGATTCGGGAACAGTACTGAATTGGCAGCCTTGCTTGCCAAGCGGCGCGAAAATTATAGAGAAGCACTCCAGCGGCGGTGTGGGAGACGAAAAGGTCACCTTGCTGGTGACACCGCTGGTAGCAGCCTGCGGGGTCTTCGCGCCCAACATCTCAGGCCGCAGCCTGGGCCACACAGGCGGCGAACTCGACCTGCTGGAAAGCATTCCCGGATATCGCATCGAGCCCTCGACCGAAGACTTCATCAAGACCGTGCAGCAGGTCGGGACGGCTATCATCGGGCCCACCGCGGATCTGGCTCCGGCGGACCGCGCCATCTTCCATGTCCGGGATATCACGGCGACTGTAGAGAGTATTCCTTTGATCGTCTCCTCCATCCTCTCCAAAAAGCTGGCTACCGGCGCTCAGGCCATGGTGATGACCGTTCCGTTTGGAACCGGCGCCTTCATGCACTCTGTACAGGACGCGGCGCGCCTGGCCGAAGGGTTGATCGAGGTGGCGCATGCAGCCGGGCTGCCCATGGTGGCCCTGATCAGCGATCTCGATCAGGTTCTCGGAGATTCTGTGGGCAATGCACTTCAGATACGCGAGGTCATCGAGTTCCTGCGCGGAACCCGGCAGGAGGCTCGCCTGCGCGAGGTCGTACTGACCCTGGCAACGGAGATTGTGCTGCTTGCCGACAAGGCTCCCAGCCGGGAGGCGGCCGCGGCGCTGGTTGCAGCCAGGCTGACGAACGGCAGCGCAGCGGAGCGGTTTGGCGCCATGGTCGCTGCACTCGGAGGGCCTGCCGACCTGCTGCAGAATCCGGAGCGCAGCCTGCAGAGCGCTCCGGTTGTAGCCCCGGTGTTTCCCGCGGCAACGGGCATCGTGCAGCGTATGGACTGCTGGCAGATCGGCATGGCGTTGGTTGCGCTCGGAGCGGGTCGCGCACATCCCGAGGACTCCATCGACTATGCCGTTGGCATCGACGAGGTCACGCATGTGGGCGATTCGGTGGGGCCGGGCCGGCCTCTCTGCCGCTTGCATGCGCGCAATCCGGAGCAGTGGCAACGGGCAGCCGAAACGATTCAGGAAGCCTTCGAGATCGGCACGTCACCCGTACCGCTCACAGCTGTCTTTCATCAACGATTTCAAGCGCATTGAACGGGTCTTCTCACCGAAAGGAAGGCTCGTTGTCATCCCTCAGCTTAGAGCCTTTTTCCTCGCAGGTGTAGAGTTTAAGGTCAATCGCCCCTCCAGCCCCGGTCCTCCCTGCAGCTTCCGCGGGTAGCGAAGGTTTTTTGCTGCTTGTGCGTTTCCTGCAATGGAAGACGGAAAGTAGTAAACCTCTCCGCGGCCCGGCAGCGGAGAGACCTGCTCCACAGGAGAGCCGATGATCGACAGCATCCCGGAGACGATTCAGGAGACACAGCTTGAGGCTCGGTACCATCAGCCCAAACACGTCGAGCAGTTCGGGGTAGAACCCATACCGACCGAGTTGAAGACAGTCCGCTGGTACGATCTCTTCGTCATCGTCGTCAATTTCCTGATCAACCCTGCAACCATACTCACCGCCGGAATGGCCGTAGCCGCCGGGCTCTCGTTCTGGGCGGCAGTCCTCGCCCAGACCCTGGGCAGCCTGATCGCCTTTCTGGCGTATATCACCATGGCCACGGTGGGCGTCGATTATGGTCTGCCGGGCCAGGTGGCGACTCGGATCACCTTCGGCCTGCTTGGCTCGCGCTGGCTGACCTCTTTGCTCCGCTCCATCGCTTCGATCTATTGGTTCGCATTTCAAGCCATCGCCGGTTCCTTGATCATCGTGAATGCCTGGGACCGCTGGAGTGGACGGCGCCACTCTCTACTTGCGGTCAGCGTCTTCTTCAGCCTGGGCCAGGTGCTGGTTGCCGTGATCGGCTATAACTCGCTCAAATCACTCTCCCGCTTCGCGTTCCCGGTCAAGATCCTGATCCTCAGCAGCCTGCTCGTGGCCATGATGCGGTACCACGATCCACGGTTTCATCCGGCGCAGGTCTTTCACTATGCGGGCCGAGTCGGTTGGTCCTGGCCGGTGTTTGTCGTCTGGATGAATGGCATCACGGCCGCCTGGCTCACCATGATCACCGATGCCGCTGATTTCTGCCGCTACTCGCGAAGCCGTGAAGACATGTGGATCGGCACCATCGCCGCCGCGCTCGTAGGCACCGTGATGGCCAGCTTTCTCGGTGCCTATGGAGCGGCCGCAACCCTGGGAGCCAACGCCAATATCTTCGCCGTTGTCACCGGAATCACCACCAGCTCCTGGATGCTGCTGGCCATCGTCGTGCTGATCGTCCTGGAGAACTGGACGATCAACGTGCTGAACCTGTATACCGGCGGCCTCTCGCTGGCCAACATGTTCCAGAGCGTCGGAAGATTCTGGACGACCCTGGCCATCGGCATCGGGGGCGTCCTGCTCTCCACGCGCCCTGCTGTGGTGCAGGGCTACATGCGATACACAACGGATCTGGGCAATCTGTTCGCTCCCATTGCCGGTGTGCTGCTGGCCGACTATGTCTTCATCAAGCACGGCCGGCTCAACGTCTCCGCACTCTACCGGCCGCACGGCGCCTACTGGTACTGGCATGGCGTCAACCCAGTCGCTCTGGTCTGGGTGGCCGTGGGTCTCGCCGTCTACTCCTGGCTTCCCGTCATCTACATCCAGTCGTTGAGTACAGTGCTGGTCACCGGAGTTGGATATCTTCTCTCCATGCAGTTCCTTTTACCGCACTTCGCGGTCTTGTCCCGAGCCTCACGAACCGCGGCCCAACCCGTTTCTACTTCGCGATAGGTCGAGAGCGGCATTGAATGAAGAAGGTCAGATTATGTTCGACACAGTTTCGTTCGCCAGCTCGACAATCTCCGACTTCTGTCTCATCGTGGAAGATCTGGATCGCGCGCTCGTCTTCTATCGCGACACCTTGGGTTTTGCGCTGCGCCGCCATGCTCCCGGATTCGCGGACTTCGTAACGGCAGGCATCACACTCGCGCTCTGGGAGCGGCAGCATTTGGTGGAGCACGTCGGCATCGCAAGCAGCCGCCCGCACGACACGCTGCGAGCTTCGATGACCGCCGTTCAGGTGGACGCGCCGCGACTGGTGGAAGAGATGCATCGCGTTCTGAGCCGCCGCGGCGTCGTCTTCCTCAAACAGCCGAAGTGGTACGTATGGAATGCGTACGCCTGCTACTTTGAGGATCCCGATCACCACCTGTGGGAGATCTATGCCTGGGG
>CAXUIM010000090.1:7190-13546 GCA_964250885.1 uncultured Acidobacteriaceae bacterium
ACCGATCCCTCCCCGGACGACGCCATCGCCTTCCTGATGGCGCTGGCGTCTCCTGAAGAGCTTGAGGTCCTCGCCGTTACGACGGTCGCGGGCAACGTCCCTCTTGCGCTGACATCGAAGAACGCCCGCAAGGCGCTCGAGTTGGCGGGCCGCACGGATGTGAAGGTCTATCGAGGAGCGCGGGCGCCACTGGTCCGGACGTTGGTGACGGCTGAAGTGGTTCATGGCAAGACGGGCTTCGACGGCTATGATCTGCCCGAGCCCACGATGCCCGTGACCGAAGGTTTCGCTCCCGACATCATCATCGAGCTGGTGATGAGCCGCCCGCCGCAGAGCGTGACCCTATGCTGCCTGGCGCCGTTGACTAACCTCGCGCTCGCGATGCTCAAGGAGCCTCGCCTCGCCGCGCGGCTGCAGGAGATCGTCCTCATGGGAGGAGCTTTTTCCGAGGGCGGCAACATCACTCCCGCAGCCGAGTTCAACATCTTCGTCGATCCGGAGGCGGCCGCTCGCGTCTTCGCATCTGGAACCCCGCTCACCATGATCCCGTTGGATTGCACGCATCAGGCACGAACGACGGCCGTGCGCCTGGAACGGCTTCGCGCATATCACACGCCCGTAACCGAAGCTTTCTATCACCTCATCCGGTTCAGCAAACGCTTCGACGAGCACAAGTATGGCTGGGATGGCGGGCCGCTGCACGATCCGGCGGTCATCGCGTACTTACTGCGGCCGCGGTTGTTCGCCGGACGAAAGGTGCACGTCGCCATCGAGTGTGCCAGTCCGCTCACTCGGGGCATGACCGTGGTGGATTGGTGGAGCGTCACGGGAGCCACTCCCAATGCCACCGTCCTGCGAGAGATCGACGCGGAACGCTACTTCGAGCTGGTATTCGAGCGGCTGGCGCGACTCTAAGCATCACGCATGAACGCTCGGTTTGCGCATGCTTCCGCGTTCCGCGCGAGCCGGAGCGCTTGATTGAGCTGCAAACTTGATGTAGAGTACAGCCTTCAAGTCATTCAATTTTGCGCCAGGGTATGCAGGCACCAGACTCTGCGGTTGCCATACCACGTACGCATGCGGCCGGGCTGCTTTAAAAGCAGGTCTCTTCATGCGCCAGGGTCACGCAAACGGACCGTTGTACTGAAGTGCTTCCAGGAGATTCTCAAGTGAGACATGTACCTTCCTTCCGACATACAGCGCCTATGCTGGCTCTTTCCTGCCTGGCTTTCACAGCGGCCTCTGCACAGAATGCCGTTTCTACCGGCTCTCTAAGCGGTGTTGTGCATGATCCCTCAGGACAGGTGATCCCGCATGCCAATGTCGCCGCAGTGGATGAAGCCACCGGGGAACGGCTGACCTCCGAAACGAATGACTCCGGAATCTACACCTTCCCCGCGATCAAGGTAGGACTCTACGATGTGACCATCACCGTAGCCGGATTCAAGACTGATGTCGTTCGAGGAGTGACGGTCGGCGTGGGCCACACCACCGATGCCGGCGCGACCCTCGCTGTCGGCGCGGTCGCCGAACAGGTGGTGGTGAATGCGGGCGAGGCCTCTACCTTGAACCCCACCGACACCACAGTGGGAACCCTGGTGCAGCAGGCCACGATTGAAGGTCTGCCGCTCAGCGGGCGCCGCTACACGGACCTGGTTCTGCTGAGCCCGAACGTGACCTCCGACGGCGAGTTCGGACATATCAGCTTTGCCGGCCAGCCGGGAGGCGAACTTTCCGGCTACGAAAATACCTCCGGAGGAGCCTCCAACTCCAACGGATCCTCGGCCTTCACCGTCGATGGAGCAGACTCCACCAGCTACTACTACGGAGATAATCGCGGGTTCACCCGCATCCCGTATGTCTTCGGGCTGCAATCCATTCAGGAGTTCCAGGTGCAGGCCAATGTCTATAACGCCGGCTACGGCGGGGCGGGCGCGGGCTTCATCAATACTGTCACCAAGTCCGGCACCAACCAGTTCCATGGCGACGCGTTCTACTACAACCGCAACTCCGCCACCGGCGCCAATGACGCCATCGACAAGCGCGCGGGCAATCCCAAGCCGTTGAATGTGCTGCAGCAGTTTGGAGCCGACATCGGTGGACCGATCAGGAAGGACAAGATGTTCTTCTACTTCGATTATGAGCAACAGCGTTACAAGGACCCGCTGTATGCCGTGAACCAGTCGGAGCAGGCGACAACCGAAGCCAATTACGGTGTACCGGTGGGAACGCCGCTTCCTTCAGCCAACTCGCACTACCCGACGGCGGCCAGCATCTCGCAGGATGAAGCCACCTCGGACCCGACCAATCCCATTTATCTGCAGGGTGTGGCCAACGCCCTGAACGTGATTCATTCGAACCTTGGCCCGCGCGCGCGCCGCCGCGACGATTACGAGTTCTTCCCCAAATTGGACTGGCAGATCAGCGACAAGACCCATCTCACCGCTCTCTATAACTACAATCACTTCCAAACGCCCGGAGGCATCATCACTTTCAGTCCGGAGGCCTTCGGCGGTGACGAACTGCTCGGCAACAACGGCGTGCGCGACCACGTAGCCAACTTGCATCTCACCCATACCTTTGGTTCCTCGCTGGTCAACGATGCCTATGGAAGCTGGGTGCGGGATGAGCAGCTCTACAGCCCCTCCGGCCTGGCCGCCTCGCCGACATCGCCGGAGATGATCATTGCCCCTTCCGGCTACAGCTCCTTCCTGCTCGGCAATGCTACCTTCGCGTACCTCAATTTGCGCGAGTATCAGTGGCAGTTCGCGGATCACCTTACCTATGTCAAAGGCAAGAATCAGCTGGATGCCGGGTACAACCTGAACTACGACTCCATCGCAACCGACAATCCCGGCACGTTCTATGGCGAGTACATCTTCCTCAGCCTGCAGGCCTATGCGCTGGGCAAGTGGAACATCTTCGAGCAGAACACCGGCGATCCCAAGTACAACTTCAGCGATCCCTACATGGGATTCTTCGTCAACGACACCTATCGCCTGGCTTCGAACCTCACCCTGACCGGTGGAGTTCGCGAGGACTTCCAGATCTACCCGAACCCTGCCGGCAACCCGGCGGTGCCGTCCACACAGGTGTTTCACAACCAGTACGAGCGCGTCTCTCCGCGGCTTGGATTCTCCTACAATCCATTCTCGAAGACGGTAGTTCGCGGCGGTATCGGTCTGTATTACGAGCTCCTTGAAGGCGCCAACTATCAGAACTCGACACAGCAGAACGGCATCTCGCAAAAGACCCTGGAGCTGCTCGACTTCAGCACAGCTACAATCGCTGACACGCAGACACCCAATTATCCGGGAGCTCTGCCCGGCACCAACCCCAACTTCACGACCGGCGGCAACATTGCAACCATTGCCAGCAACTACAAGACGCCTTCGGTCATCAACTCCAGCCTGCAGATCGATCAGCAGATCGCCAATCACACCATCCTCACCGTCGGCAGCCTGTGGTCGCACGGAATGCATCTGACCGCGTCTTCGGCTTACGATGAAAACCTCATTGCACCGGGCGGCACAACCACCTATACCCTGCCGAATGGATCGACGGTTGTCCGGCCGAACTTCGACAGTGGCCTGCTGAAGGAAGGCGCAATCAATCCCAGCCTGGGGCAGATCAACGCTCTGATCAGCCCCGGCATCGACAACTACAACTCGCTCTTTGTGCAGTTGAACCGGCAGGTCTCGCACGGCCTGGATGTAATCGTCTCGTACACGCTCGCCAAGACCACGGAGAGCGGCGTGGACTTCGACAACCAGTTCGACTTCAGCGATACCCATGGCCTGTCTCTGCTCGACCAGCGTCAGCGGCTCTCGATCGCCGGTGTATACGCTCCTGAGGTACAGCTCGACAACCGCGCCGCACAGGAGATTCTTGGCGGCTGGAAGGTGAGCATGATCACGCAGCTCAACTCCGGGCATCCGTATACCGGCGTGATCACGACGACAAGCAACGCAACCAGCGACTACCTCAACGATTCCGCGGCGCTTGAGTCCACCGCCAACACCGCCGCGGGTCTGGTCGGCGGAGGCGATCAGGGCGGTCTGGCGCCCGGTGACGGCATCAACTCCTTCACCGGTCCCCCGATCACCGAGATCGATCTGGGTCTGGAGCGCGCGTTCAAGATCGGCGAGCACCAGGCCATCACCTTCAAGGCGCAGATCTTCAATCTGTTCAATTCAGCCAACTACTTCGTGTATGCGGGCAACGGCATCAATCAGGTTCAGTACACGGCCTCGGGGAGTACCTGCGGGGATGGTATGACGCTGAACCAGGCCTGCACTCTGACTCCGAACAACGCGCCCGGCGGATTCGGGACCACGGAGCTCGTCAACCAGGCTAACCCGCCACGCATCGCCCAGTTTTCCTTCTCGTACAAGTTTTAGCCCACCTCTCCAAAAGGAAAGGACGCACCGAGTCGCGCGCATCAACAGCCCCAGGCTACTTTCCGAGTTGCTGTTCGAAGAACTTCGCCATGATCGCGTCTGCTTCTTTCGCTTCCGGCAGTTCAGGATTGTTCCAGAACGCGTGCGGCAGAGCTTCGAAGACGACCAGCTGCGCCTCGACACCTGCACGCAGGTAGGCGCGGTGCAGAATCGTGGTTCCACTGAGCAGCAAATCTCGAGTGCTGGTGATGAAGAGGGTCGGGGGGAAGCCTCTGAGGTCCGCGTAAACGGGCGAAAGCACCGGGTCTTTGAGGTTCGTTGTGCCCGAATAATCGTGGTTCCCTCCTGGATTCCTCGGGGGCGGGCTCAGGTGGCCGGATAACCCATCGAGCGCATACATGCTTTGCGAGTCACCGGGCTGACTCAGGTCGCCAGTTCCAGAGAAGATCCCCGTGGCCCCTGGCAAAGGCAGGCCGAGCTGCCGAATGCGCACGGTCACCTCGGCGGTCAGGATGGCGCCGGCGGAGGTGCCGTAGATGGCAATGTGATTCGGCTTGCAGGTCTTAAGCACTTCCTTGTACACGGCAATGGCGTCATCCACGGCGGCGGGAAACGCATGCTCCGGGGACATGCGGTACAACACCGAGACAACCTTCATGCCGGTGAGGCTGGCGATAGGGATGGTCTCGGTGAGCGAGCCCGAGTCGACGCGAAATCCGCCGCCATGCAGGTTGATCAGCACGCGGTCCTGCTTGCCGGGCGTGATGACCGGGGGCACGATTACCCGTACCGGAACCCCAGCCAGAGTCGCCGAGGTAACAGTTGCCGGATACATCCTTTGCGACATCTCTCCGGCGCCCGCTTGCCACCTGTCGGTTGCGGCGCGATCCTCCGCAACACTGCGCGCTGGACCTGCGGCGTCTGAAGCTGGCTGCGAAAGGAACTTCTGTGCCTCTGGACTGACGGTGGTGGGCACAGGGACGATCCGTGTGACGTACGCCGTTCCATCCGGCGCGATCTTGCTGCTGTCGGCCTTGGGCGCACCCGCGGGCGCCTGGCTCAAACCGAATCTCCCGGCGAGAGCGACACCAGCCGCGCCCAGTATTAGACCCGTTGCGACCAGTACCAGATTTCTGACCCACAGACCCATCTTCTCGTCCCTCCCCGGCTCCAGCATCACCGGATCAAGCTCCGGCCTGGAGCCACCACTTTATACTGAAGGCGGGGATGAATCCGGTCTGCATTGCTTTCCATGCGGATCCGCTGCTGAGGAACCGATGGCCGCACTGATCGATGCAATCAACGTCAAGCGCAAAACCGTGTTCGAGCTGGAGAACACGCCGTTTTACTGCCTGGATGCCGAGGTGAACACGCCGACCGCCCGCGGAGGCCAGACCCTGGTGCGGCTCAAGATGCGTAACCTTCTCACCAGCGCGGTGTTTGAGAAGACCTTCAAGGCCGGCGAAAAATTCAAGGAGCCGGACCTCGTCTTGGTGCCAGCTTCCTATCTCTACAGCGACAGCGACGGCTCTCACTTTCTGGACCAGGATAGCTTCGAAACCCTGACCCTCAGCGAAGAGATGATGGGCAGCGCCCTGGACTTCCTGATCGAGGGCGCCTTGCTTCAGCTGCACAAATTCAACGGGAATCCGATCGGTCTGCAGCTGCCGATCTTTGTGGAGCTGGACGTTGCCCAGACCGAGCCCGGGGTCAAGGGGGACTCCTCCAGCGGCAGTGTAACCAAGGTCGCGAAGCTGGAGACGGGTTTGGAGATTCGCGTTCCCCTGTTCATCAAGCAAGGCGAGAAGGTTAAAGTGTCGACTGAGAACCGGGAGTTCGCGGGCCGGGCGTAAGCCGATCATGGCAATCGGGGTCGGGGACACCGCCGAATCTGCGCCAAACCTGATCCATCAAGGCTGCCGGCAAGTAACGAAAGTGGCGGAGGGAGAGGGATTC
>CAXUIM010000091.1:0-13540 GCA_964250885.1 uncultured Acidobacteriaceae bacterium
GCGGCTCAACGGAGCTATCGAAGAGGCGCTCGGCGCCGGGGCTCTGGACCCAGCCGGAGTTGTGAACGCCGGGGATGGGCGGGTGCTGCGGGCCGAGATGCGGGTTGGTCTCCCAGCAAGAGTCGAACAGGACCAGCAAGGGTCGAATGTGATGCTTCGCCGCTATGCTCAGGAAGACATTCAGCCGCTGCTGGAGACCCTTCGGGTCGCTCGTCCACAACTGGTCCTGCAGGAACACGCGCATCGTGTTCATCCCGATCGACTCGCCCATGCCCAGTTCCTTGTCGATGAGCGCGGGGTTGAAGGTCGCCGCCTGGAACATCTCCAGCTCGTTGATTGCATCGGAGGGAACGAAGTTGGCGCCTACCAACCAGGGTTGCCGCTCGTACCAGGCCTGGGCCTTGGCCTCACTCCAGCGCGCCTGGTCCTGCTCTGGCGCTCGGCTATGCTGTGGCGTCTGACCGGCTGCAACCGAAACAAAAAGTACAAAGGCGAGAAAGCGCGCACGCATTCAGGATCCCCTATTGTCATTTAGACGAACGCAGACCAGAATGCACCAAAAGACAGCGCCCGTGCAAACCAGCGGGTCACTGGGTCTGGAGGGCGGCCTCCGGCCAGCCAGCTTTCCAGGCCAGCGTAGAGATCTGCAGCGAGGGCCGTCCTGTAGCGGCGTCGTAGGCGTGAAAGACGAGCAACTCTTTCCCACCCGGCCGCTGCAGCACCGACTCGCCGCCCGGGCCGACCCAGCGCGAGTTCCCCACCAGCAGCGGAGAACCGCCACCCTGCGTCATAGGAGCGCCGGTCTCGTCGACATAGGGTCCGGTGACCGGGCGGGAGCGTCCCACCATCGTGCGATACGTACTCCTGGTCCCACGGCAGCACAGATCCCACGATACGAACAGGTAGAAATAGCCGCCGTGGCGAATCACGAAGGGTGCTTCTACGGCCTCCCAATCGGCGGGCAAGCCGGGCCTGGCGGGCTCCGGGTTGGCCGGGCGGGCGCGCGTGGCCAGCGCGTAGAGCTTCGTGTCGCTGGAGGAGAGCAATCCCGTGCCGGCATTCAGGGCGCGCATCTTGATGCCGCTCCAGAAGCTGCCGAAGGCCAGCCAGGCGCGGCCCGACTTGTCCTCGATGTAATTGGGGTCGATCGCGTTGAAGTCTTCGCTGGCCTTGGACTGCAGCACCAGGCCCTTGTCGATCCACCTGTACCCCGGGCTCTTCGGATCGAGCGTCTTGTTGATCGCGAGCGCGATCCCGGAGGTGTTCTTCCCGAACAGCGAGTACGCGTAGTAGAGCCGGTACTCCCCATGCTCGAAAGAGATATCCGGAGCCCAAAGCTCCTTGGTTCCGGGGCTGTGCTCCTGGATCCAGGACGGGATGTGATCGAAAACATGTCCACAGAACTTCCATTGGACCAGGTCGTGCGAGCAGCGGACAGGGAGCTGCCCCCCGTCGGGGGCTTTGCCCGTCGCGAAGATGTAGTACGTATCGCCGTCCTTGGCGATGGAGGGGTCATGGGTGAAGGCGACGTCGCCCTGGACCGCTATTGGAAGCGGTTCCTGCGCGCGCCCGGCAAGGGACAGAGCAACGCATAAACAGAAGATGGCTGGAAACTTCAGCAATAGCTGCAAGAACTCTGGCCCGTTCATTTCAAGGTTCCTTTCTCCTACAGCAGTATTGCTGCCATTGCGCCCAATTCGAAAGTGTAAGATTGCCGTTTTTCTTGAGGAAAGACGGCGTGTAGACCTGAAGCCTGGGTACACCTACAGCAATACTGTTTTAATGCGACGGGGCGCGAAAGGAAGTGTGATGGCGCCGCAGCAACAGACTGATCGCCGCGGCGAGTATAACGGTGCAGGCAAGTCCCACGATAAACCGCGGCTGATAGGAGCCCACACGGTCATAGAAGTGGCCGACGACCATGGGACCGGTAGCGCCACCGATCGCGTAGGCGGTCCATGTGAGGCCATAGAGGACCGAGAAGTGCTTCCGGCCGAAGTAGCGTGCCAGCAGATAGGGTGCAACATCGGATTCGCTTCCGAGTCCGATGCCCAGCAGCGCTGCCCCGGCGAGCGCCACGCCCGATGTTCCCGAAAATGCGAGGATGAGTGTGCCCGCGGCTGAGAGCAGAAGAATAAAGGTCTGGATTCTTTGCGCGGGAAACCTGTCGATCAGGAACCCGGTGCACAAGCGTCCGATGATGCCGGCGCCGCCTCTGACGGACAAGGCAATCGCGGCGGATTGCGCCGTGATTCCATGCTCGGTGAGCATGGCGGCCAGGTTGGTCACCAGGCCGTTTTCATCAAACGCTGAAAGCATGATGATGAAGGCGAGAATCCAGAAGGGAGCGCTGCGGAGCGCCGATCCGACGGTTGCCCCGGATATCAGGCTCTCGTCCTCTCGTGGCGCGGGCGCGGGCCGATTCCGTACAAGCAGTGCCGTCAGTGGAAGGCCAAGCAGGGCGATGCAGCCGAGCATACGATAGGCGTCGCGCCAGCCATGATGAGCGATGACCCATTGCGTCACAGGCGGGATCAAGATGGACCCCACACCGCTGCCGGTAAGAATGAGAGCGAGCGCAAATCCTCGGCGCTTGTTGAACCAGGTAAGGATGGTCCGTGTGTAGGAGAACTGGGCCGTTCCGTTGGCAACCAGACCCAGAACGAAATAAGTGAAGTAGAAGCGCCTGATGTTCGGACCCAGCAGGCTCAGCGACGCCAAGGCCAAAGCGAAGATCACGATGGATGGCAGGATGATCCGGCGCGGCGCAAATCGATCGAACAAGACGCCTATTCCGGGAGAAACGACGGCCACCGTAATGGCGGCCAGCGCGAAGGCGCCAGAGGTCGCTTGCCGCTGCCAGCCAAACGCCGAATGCAGCGGGTTCAGAAAAAGGCTGAACGTGTACGGCACGATGGGAGCGAAGCTCACCATCACGCCTGCGAATGCCGCCGCAGCCACCTGCCAGCCGGTATATCGAATGGAACTCTCGTAATCGACTGGAGAAGACACAATGTGAGTGCTCATACAGGGCCGCCCTTATCTGGGCGGCTCGGCTGCCCGGAGACAACGGTCTGCTCTTGCGAAACGAGAGGCTCTCCGATCCCTGCAAGCAGGCCTTGCGATTGCAGGCCGAACGCATTCACCACGCGGTTGAAGCACGCGAACAAGGCCGTGAGATGGATCGTCTCCGCGATCTGCTGATCCTTCCATCCGGAAGCACGAAGAACTTCAATATCGGCTGGCTGAATCGATTGTGAGTCGTCTGTCACCTTCTGAACGAACCGCAACAGAGCAGCTTGCGCCGGATCCAACGATTTGGATTGAAGATCGCAGGTCATAGCTGCGGCAAGCAGATCGGGAGGGCCGCCCTGCATGAGTAGGAAGGACCCGTGGCTGTCCGCGCAGTACTCGCATGCGTTTCGCGAAGAGACGAAGGTGGCGAGAATCTCCTTGTTCTTCCGGCCAAGAGCACCGTCAGTGAACAGCATGGATTGCGCCAGCCCCATCATGTGTTCCAGCAGCGGCGGATGCGTGGCGAAGCATTTCAGAATGCCGGGTACCTGCGGGCGGCCGAAGTTTTCGCGAAACCGCGCATAGAGTCGATCCACTTCCGGGGGCGCCTCCGCCGCGCCGACCCCGGCCAGGTTCGCCGCCCGGACAGGCGCAACATTTTCCCGCTCTGCGGACTTTTGTTCTTCGGATAACCGCATCATCACAACTCCAAGCGAAGCGAGAACTGAAAAGCGCAGCGAGAATTGAAAGCGCAGAACATGGCAATTCAAGCGCAAGCGTGCGCAAAGCACATCCGCCGCAACCACAGTCAAGTTCCAAGTTCAGCCGAATGTTACGAAGCGTAGGGAGACCTGTCATCCACCATAAGGTCGATAAAGAGTTCAATCCCTCGCGGGCGCTCTGGGCCGGGTATGCTTCGCAGCAACAGCAGGGGGCGCCGTGCCCATGGGAGCCCTGGGTACAGCAACCCTGATATTGCTTTAGCCGCGCACCAAACAACCCTCACGACCGCTTTCATCCTCAAGAGCCGGAGACGCTGGTGTCAGGCTTCTGGAGAACGGCCATGGCGCCGAGAGCTCCCGCAGGAGAAATGCTAAGCGGCGCTGCCTTGGAATGGCGTCTTCGTTTCGAAGACGGCTTCGATCTCTTCCAGGCTCTTGCCTTTGGTTTCGGGTAGAAACCAGACGCTGATCGCAAGGTACAGCGCGGTGCATGCCGACCAGAATAGGAACATGGCAAAATAGCCGAAATCACCAACCACCGGCAGGAACACGCCGGCAATCAGCGTCGACAGGCCCTGGTTGATCAGCAGTGCGATGCCCATTCCCGCGGATCGAATTCGGGTCGGCATGAGCTCGGAGAGCATCAGCCAAACTACAACGCCCGGCCCGGCGGCATACCCGGCGATGAAGACCGCAAGGCACGCCGCGACCAGCCATCCGATTGCCTCGCTGGGGATGGGACTGAGCGCGGCACGCTGAATCTTCAGGGAACGGCCGGGTGTTGCTGCCAGACGGATCGTGGGATCCGCGTCCGTGCTCAGCACGGTGGTCGACTGGCTGCCGCTGCCGGCGTCATACACCACGGTGAGAGCCTGCGGGGCCCCAGTCTTCCGCGCTGTAGTCTTTTGCGCTACAGCGGCCGCGAGAGGAAGGTCGATCCGATTCTGAACGACCGCTTGCTGAAGGCGGCCGGTGAGATCGGTGCGCTTCGACTCAAAGGTATAGAAGACAATCGCGCCCGCCAGCAGGGAAAGGACAATGGTGCTCGTGCCCATCTTCAGCAGGAAGCGGCGCCCCCGCCGATCCACCAGCGCGACACCGACGATCGTCATCACCATGTTCAGCACCTTGACGATGACGTCGCCGGCGGTCGCATGACTGGCGGACATACCCGCCTGGCGCAGGATGATGACGAGGAAGGCCAGGATCGAATTAATGCCGGTCGTCTGGTTGAGCCCGAGAACCAGGCAGGCCAGAATGAATGGAAGAACGTAACGGCGCTGCAACAGCGAGTCGCGGCCACGTCCCGCGGCTTCGGCCTGATTGCTTACAGACAGAGCTTCCATCTCCTGCAACTGGGTGGCAGCCTCCGGCTCGGAACAGCTGCGGCGCAGAGCGGCCAGCGCCGCCTCGCGACGTCCCTTGCGAAACAACCAGCGCGGTGTCTCGCTGACGAAGAAGCAGCCGATGAAGAAGAGGATGCCGGGATAGACGACGGAGAGAAACATGCCGCGCCAGGCATGATTTTCCGCGGCGAGAATGAGAGCCGGATTGCCGTGCGCGGCTGCAATGGCCGCCTCCGCATGCCGTGTGTACAGGAATCCGGTCAGCGAAGCCATCACGATGCCGACCGTCAGCATGAACTGGAAAATTCCGGTTCCCCGGCCGCGCATCTCGGGGCTGAGGCTCTCGGCCAGAAACAGCGGGACCGCGACCGCGATCACGCCTCCACTCAGGCCCTGCAGCAAACGCCCCACCAGCAGAGGAACGAAGCCTTGCGAAAGGACGATGATCCCGACCGAGCTGACGAATATGAAGCCGCCAATAATCATCATGCGCTTGCGGCCGATCCAATCCGCCAGCAAGCCGGTGATCGGGGAAGACACCATCCCACCGCCCAGAACGGCCGCAACGACCGCCGAGGTTTGCTCAACGGTAAGATTGACGGTCTTGTTCAGATACAGCAGAGCGGCCGCGATGATGCCCACGTCGATCCCATACAGCAGACCGCCGAGTCCTGATATGAGGATCAGGTAGCGCTCATACCAACGGTTGCCAGTCATCGTTTGGGCCGGAGGTGTCGTGTTCACGGGCTTCCCCCTTTAAGAATGTGAATTCCAGAGCAGAAGTGATCTTTCATGGTTTGTAGGAGACCGGAATGGATTCCGCCTGGGGCGCGATGTTGGTGGGGTTCGTCTGCCCCTCTACGGACAGGTCCGAGCCGCCGTTCAGGTCCAGCAATGTGATCGTGTTCCGGCCCGGCCGCAGCCAGGCGCCCGGAAGATACAGGCTGCCACTCGGCCCCACATCCCAGAACCGGCCCAACAGGTGGCCGTTGACCCAGAGGACTCCCTTGTTCAGGTGCTGAGTGTTGAGGAACGTGTCTCCCGGCGTGTCCACGGAGAACCCGGCCTGGTACAGGCAGGGGCCGCTACAGGGCTGGTTCCTGAATCCGGTGGAAGGAGGAGGGGCAAAGGGCAGGGGATAAATCTTCCAGCCGGAGAGCGGCGCACCGCCCAGCAGAACCGGGGAGATCACGCCCGCGCGCTCGCCTCGAAGAGCCACCGTGAAGTTGATGCGTCCGGTGTTTTCGACCAGGATGTCCAGCGTGTGAGAACCCTTCAGAGCGAGCGGCAAACTCGTCTGCCCCAGGCGGCGATCGATCACTCCGGCCAGCTGCCCATCGACATACACCCGCGCGTAGCTGTGCAAACCCTGGATTGAAAGGTCTGTAGGCCCGGACTGTGTGCTCCCGCTGCTTGCAACCCCAGACCCTTGCACCGCCGTGCGATACAGAATGTACCCGTACGCCTGGCCAATATCTTCCATGGACAACGGCGTCTCCGACGAGATCGCCGCGGGAAGCGCCTTCCAAAGAGACAACGCGCGCGTGAAGGCCACCTTGGGGATCGCGATCAAGGGCGGTGAAGCGGGTACGGGAGGCGGCGCCGTGTGGGTCTCCTTCGCCAGCAGGTCGCGCATGGCGAAGTACTTGGGCCGGGGCCGGCCAGCCTCGTCGAGGGGAGCGTCGTAGTCGTAGCTGGTGACATCCGGCTGGTATTGCGAATGGTCGCTGTTGGCGCCGTTCATCCAGCCGAAGCTGGTGCCTCCATCGACCATGTACAAGCTGATCGAGGCGCCCTGATGCAGCAGCGTGCGCAGATCTGCAACCTGCTGCGCCGCATCGGTGCTCTGGTGTTTGTCGCCCCAGTGATCGAACCAGCCATCCCAATACTCGGCCACATAGACCGGGCTTCCGGGGCGGAACTGCTGCAACAGGCCAAGCGAACGCTGTACGTCTCCGGTTCCGAAGTCGATTCCCGCGAACACATTGTCCAGGCTGCCGGCAGGCAGTTCGTCCGCGCCATCGGCGGTGTACAGCAGGGATTCTGAAAACGCGGAACGCACCATCTGAAGCATGTCCTGCATGTACGCGTGGTCCTTGCCGAAGGAGCCGTATTCGTTCTCCACCTGCACCGCGATAACCGGTCCGCCGCGGCTGGCCTGCAAAGGCGCGAGTTCCTGGCTGAGCCGTTGCATCCACCGGGCGGCCGCGGCCATGAACTGCGGCTGCGTGCTGCGCAATTCCATGCTGTGATCCTTCAACAGCCAAGCGGGATAGCCGCCCAGATCCCATTCCGCACACACGTAGGGTCCGGGCCGGAGGATCACATGCAGGCCTTCCTGTTGCGCCTCGCGCAGGAACTCCGCGACATCGTTCTGTCCACTGAAGTCATAGACGCCGGGCCGCGGTTCATGCAGGTTCCAGAACACGTACACGGTGATGGAGTTCAGACCCATGGCGCGCACCTTGCGCAGGCGGTCCCGCCAGTATGCCCGCGGTATACGCGCATACTCCACCTCACCGGAGAGGATGCGGAAGGGGGCTCCCTGGAGCGAGAAGCCTTGAGGACCTACACTCAGCGGCGCCTTGGCGGGTGCGGCCGGTTCCTGCGCGCGGCTCCCGGCGGTACAAAGCAGCAGGGTGAGGGCCAAGGCGCTCCGCTTGCTCCACGTCCTGCGGTGTGTGATTCCACTTCGTCTCTGATCTGTCATCGTGTCGCATTCACCAGATCTGTCAGCGGGTCGAGGAAATCAAAGCGAACGATGGCGGAGGGCTTCTTTGCCGACTCGATCTGAGCGAGACTGGCGGTCTTCCATCCAGCGGGCGCGCTCTGGTCCGTGCTGAGGAATTGGATGGACTGCTGCGCCACTTCAACCAATCCCGCCAACTGCTGCAGCCGGGTTCGCAGAGGCTGCAGGCGCGGGGCGCCCTGCATCTGCTTCCGCACGGCGGGCAAAGCCGCGCCCACGCCGTTGAAGAAGGCCAGCAGGACCTGCCGGGAGGCGGCGGTCTGCCGGGCCCGCGGGGTGGCGGCCAGGAAGTCGCGCGCGGCCAAAACCAGCTGATGCTGGATCGGCGGGTCCGGCCGTACAGCATCGACGAAGTTGCTCAAGGGCGTGAGCTGCGATGTATGTTGCTGCTGGTAGCGCTCGCCAAAGCTTACCGGCTCGAATGCGGCGGCTGCAGAGCGCAGCGCGTCAATCTGCTCGGAGTCCAGCAGATCGCGCAGGATCGTATCCTCGCTGCTGAGATGGTGCAGCCCCAGCGTCTGGAGCTCCACCGATACCGGCTCCAGCCGGCGGTACATGTCGTCCACATCGCGGCGGCTCTGGGGAGACCAGAAGCGTTCCGCGATGGCTGCCGTGCGCGGCCAGATGCGCGAGTCGATGGTGCGTGCATCGATCTGCTCGCCCCACATGCAGACCTCACCGCCCAGGATGAGCGTTTGCTGCTCCGCGGTGAGAGTAGTGTCGGCGGGGATCGGGTCGGCGAGGTAGCCGGCCGAGGCAGGCTTCATGCCGTCCAGATAGTATGGCGCGGAGAGAACCCCCTGATATCCCTGGACCGCATCCCGGGCGAGCGAGGCGTCGCCCCGCCAGGATTGGATGACGACGTTTTTGGGCAGAGCGGGGTTGTAGATCTCATCCCAGCCCACCATGCGCCGATCCAGCTTCGTCAGAATGGCGAGCACACGCTGATTGAAGTAGGCCTGCAGCGCGGCGTTGTCCTGCAGATCATGCGCCTTCTTGAAGGCCAGAATGCGAGGGTCGGTGTTCCAGTCCGGCGCCGGCGTCTCATCGCCGCCGATGTGGACATAGCGGTCGGGGAAGATGGTGGTCATCTCGCGCAGGAAGCGCTCAATGAACGCGTAGGTCTCTTCACGCGTGGGGTCGAGCGCGCTATCAGAAACGCCAAACTCGCGCCGGATGCCGGTGGGAGCCGTTCCGCTGGCAAGCTCCGGATAGGCTACGAGCCACGCCGTGGAGTGCCCCGGCATCTCGAACTCGGGCACAACGCGTATCCCGCGGTCACGCGCATACTGCACCAGTTCGCGTGCCTGCACCTGGGTATAGAACTTTCCATCCGAGCCGGCGCCGGTCAGCTTGGGGTAGATCTTGCTCTCGATGCGGAATCCCTGGTCCTCGGTCAGGTGCCAGTGAAAGACGTTCAGCTTGACCGCCGCCATGGCGTCGAGATTGCGCTTCAATACGTCGATCGGCTCGAAGTGCCGTCCACAGTCGATCATCAAACCACGCCAGCGAAAGCGGGGCGCGTCCTCAATGGTTACCGTCGGCAGGGCGAAGCCGGTGTTGGTGGTCTGGATGAGCTGGAACAGCGTCTCCAGGCCATGCAGAGCGCCCGTGGTGGTTGCAGCCTCAAGGCGAACCGACGTAGACGTCGACTGAAGCCGGTAGGACTCGTCCTCCTCCAGACCCTGGACCGCTGGTCCATCGGAGTGCACCGCCACGATCAGGGTGCCGGCGCCGCCCTGCTGGACCTGCTGTGCGAACTCCAGATTCGTCTTGTCTTCCATGCGCCGCAGGGTGCGGGCGATCGCCTGCTCCAGGCGGGGAGATGTCGCCTCCGTCACAGCCACCGTGAAACTGGGCGCCAACACCAGAGATCCGTCGCTCACCTGAAGGTTGGCCGGCTGCGGCATCAGATGATTCTGAAAGCCGGCGGCTGTTTGCGCAGAAGCAGCCTGTGCAGCAAGAAGTCCCATAAGAACGGCGGCCAGCGCGGTCCTGCAGCGGGTTTGGAGCCGGTGTCTTATATCGCGGTCCTTTCTAGAGCAACAGCAGGGTAACCGTGCCCTCGGAAAGATTGTGCAAGGTGGCTTTTTGTTGCGGAAAAAGCCACTTGAGGTTTGCAGCCCTTGGTACAGCAACCCTGCTATTGCTCTAGCCGCATGCTTTGAAGAAGACGCGTGTTCGCGGCGGAAGACGGTCCAGGCATCGAGTGCGTCGCCCGGCAGGGGTGGCGCCGCCTCGCCAGAAAACCCCCAGAAGGACAACGACGTTTTCATGCTAGGTCCTTCTTGCAGGTGCGACGCGTCCACGGGGCCGGTTGTTGTGCAGTCTATATCAACCTCGGCTGCTCCTGGACCGAGTGGCTGCGCGGCTGGCGGAATGATGTCTTGATCCAGGATCTGGAGCCCCGCCGCTCCCCAGGCGCCAAGTCTGTGGGGGAGCCGGCATGGTTTAGCCAGACACAACGCGCAAAGGAGCGCAGAGGACTGCTCACTTAGGATTTTCGAGACGCTTGAATTGGAGGCGATCCTGGCGCTCAACAGCGTTGCTCCGGGCGTCCGCTTACACAGCATTGACCACCGAAGACTCAAGAGCTAGTAGCATCAGAGCACGGATGATGACGCTCGAACCTCCGCGAAAGCTGGCTGACGGCGCCGCGCTGGTCGCGCCGGCCGAGGCCTGGCGTGTGCTGGGACTGTCCCATGCCGGGCTGAGCCGTTTTCTGCATACCGCGCAGGCCGCCGTAGGTTTGCGCGGCGAGGTGGATGTGCTGCTTACCGGGAATTCCACCCTGCGGCGCCTGAATCGGGAGTTTCGCGGCAAGGACAAGCCCACCGACGTGCTCAGTTTTCCCTCGGCTGTGCCGGTGAATGACATCTCCGAAAGTCATGCCGGAGATCTGGCCATCTCGCTGGAGACGGCACAAGCCCAGGCCAACGAGCACGGGCATTCGCTTCGCGATGAGGTGCGCGTGCTTCTGCTGCATGGCCTGCTGCACCTCGCGGGCATGGACCACGAGACCGACCGCGGAGAAATGGCCGCGCGCGAGGCAGACTTTCGCCATACCCTGGGTCTGCCCAGCGGTTTGATTGCGCGGGCCATGACGCTGCGCGCGGCGAAGACGGCGCGGCCGCTGCAAACCGGATCGGCCTCTCGAAGCCCTCAGGCCTCCCGAATCTCCGAGACTCAGCGAGTGCCCCAGCGCAAGCCACTCTCCCAAAACAAGCCAGTGTCTCCGGGCAGGCCGGGTCGAAGACGGCAGACCAGCCAGCCAAGGCCACAGCGTAGCGGGGCCCGCGCATGATCACCGGGTTCAGTGTCGCGGTCTTCCTGCTGCTTTGTCTGCTTGCCCTGTCGGCCTATGTAGACCGGATTTACTTCGAGATGGGCAAGTTCCTGTCGCGCGAGTACACCGAGAACATCGATGCCTGGGAGCGGTGGGTTGAGCCCCGGCTGCGGCTCAGCCGCGAGTCCGCCGCGCTGTCAGCCTCCGTGTTGCGCCAGATCGCGCTGTGCGCCTTGGCTTTTCTGCTGGCCTTTCGCCTGCAGGGACGCGTGGGACACACGCCGGAACAGATTGCCCGCACCGTCTTCGAGCTTCTGCTGGTTCTGCTGCTCTTCGACCGTTTGCTGCCGCAGGTGTTCTTTACCAAGACCCGCGGTCTCTGGATTGCGCGAATTGTGCTGCTGGTGCAGACGCTGTTCTATATTGCCCTGCCGGTGACGCTGACCATCAGTCTGCTGCTCTCGATCGCCGGCCTGGCGGAGCCGGAGGTGCCGGAGCCGGAGCGTCCGGGTGAGGCCATGGATGCGCTGCTCGAGGCGGGCGAAGAAGAGGGTGTGCTCGACGAGGAAGACCGTGAGCTGGTGAAGAGCGTGCTGGAGTTTGGAGACAAGGTGGTGCGCGAAGTGATGACGCCGCGGCCGGAAATGTTCGCCATCTCCGGCAAGATCACGCTGGAGCAGTTTACGGTCGAGGTGACCGCGCACACCTTCTCTCGCGTTCCGGTCTACGGTGAGTCGCTCGACGAAGTGACCGGGATTGCGTTTGCGCGCGATCTGCTGGGGGTCAAGGACACCGACGCCACACAGCATGCGGTCGCGGAGATACAGCGGCCCGCGGTCTTCGTCCCCGAGACCAAGAAGGTGAACGAGCTGCTGCGCGAGATGCAGCAACAGAAGCAGCACATGAGCATCGTGATCGATGAGTATGGTGGCGTGGCTGGGCTGGTGACCATTGAGGATCTGCTGGAGGCGATCGTCGGCAATATCGAAGACGAGCACGATATCCAGGCGGAGGAGGACGCGCCTCTGGCCGAGCCGGAGGGATCGTGGCTGGTTTCGGGCAGCTTCGGTGTCGACCGGCTGCGCGAGCTCTTCGAACCGCGCAGCCCCGCTGCGGCTGACTCGGAAGCGGCCACAACGGCGGCGGCCGAAGCCTCGGAAGCGGCCGAGCAGGATCTGAGCCTCATGCTGTCTGAGTTCGAAGCGACCAGCGTCGCCGGCCTGGTCAGCGAGATCGCGGGACACATCCCGCTTCCCGGAGAGGTGGTGGAGAAGGGTCCCCTGCGCCTCGAGGTCATCGCCTCGACGGATCGGCGGGTGGAGCGGGTCCGGGTGGGGCTCAGTGCCGCCGCCCGGCCGGACGCCGCAGCCGCTTTGGGGGGCTCGGCGGCTGCCGGCAGCGGAAGCTGGAAGGGCAGCGAGCCCGAATAGGCGAGCGCCCGAACCAGTCGTGGTGTATCGATGGCATGATATTGGGATGGCTTTGCGCTCCGGTTTCGTGTCCATCGTCGGCCGCCCCAACGCCGGTAAGTCGACGCTGTTGAACGCTCTGCTGGGGCAGAAGCTGGCGATCGTCACGCACAAACCGCAGACCACGCGCACCCGGATCCAGGGCGTGCTGGAACTGGCGGTGCGTAAGAAGTCCAAGGGCGATCCGGGCCGTCCCGCGGCGCAGGTGGTGCTGGTGGACACGCCGGGCGTGCACAAACCGGAGACCCAGCTGGACCGGCGCATGATGCAGGAAGTGCATGATGCGCTGGAGACGCGAGACGTCGTTGTGTTCCTGGTCGATGCCACCCATCGCCTTCCCGCGCCAGCCGCGGGGGCCGGGGCCGAGCCGAGAGCCAGTGACGGTGCCGAGCGCAAGGTCCGCACCCTGGGACAGCATCGGCGCGCGCTGTCCCAGGCAGAGGACCAGTTCGCGCTGCAACTGGTGAAGAAGCTGGATTGCCCGGTGATTCTTGTGCTGAACAAGATCGATGCGCTGCCCAAGAGCGCACTGCTGCCTCTGATCGCACACTGGACCGCGCTGCATGAATTCGCCGATGTCATCCCCATCTCCGCGAAGAAGCGGGAGGGCCTGGAGCTTCTGCTGGATAAAGTGGTGGCGTATCTGTCCGAACGGCCGCGATATTTCCCGAAGGATCAGTTGACCGACCAACCCGAGCGTTTCCTGGTTGCGGAGATCATTCGCGAGAAGATTCTGCTCCTGACCGGTGAAGAGGTTCCGTATGCGACGGCGGTGGTGATCGAGCGCTTCGATGAGCCCGAGACCATGAAGAAGGGTCGCGACGGCAAGCTGCCCGTGACGAAGATAACGGCCGCAATCTTCTGCGAGCGGTCGGGCCAGAAGGCGATCCTCATCGGGAAGCAGGGCGCCATGCTGAAGCAGATTGGAACCTCGGCGCGCAAGGAGATCGAGC
>CAXUIM010000092.1:0-13499 GCA_964250885.1 uncultured Acidobacteriaceae bacterium
CCCTCCGCGCTAAAGAATGTAGCGGCTCAGATCCTGGTCTTTTACAATTCCCGCGACCTGGGCCTGAACGTATGCCCGGTCGACCCTTAACACGCGCTCCGTCGAGCGCTCTCCATTGCCGCGGTCCACCATCCTCTCAAGGAGCGCCGGCAGTCGTGCGGGATCGAAGCTCGCGCGGGCACTCTCGGCGCTCTCGCCTCCATCCAGAGACGACTTCACAAGCTCCGGCGCAGCGAAGCTGATCTCGTCCAGCACCTTCTCCATGATGGTGTGCAGCCGCCGCGCTCCAATATTTTCGGTCGTCTCATTCACCTGGAACGCAAACCGCGCCATCTCCTCAAGCGCCTCGGGAGCAAACTCCAGCTTCAGACCCTCGGTTTCGAGCAGCGCCACCGCCTGCTTGACCAGCGAGGCGCGCGGCTCGGTCAGGATGCGCAGAAAGTCCGCCGCCGTAAGAGCCTTCAATTCGACGCGGATGGGAAACCGTCCCTGCAGTTCGGGGATCAGGTCGCTGGGCTTGGAGACGTGAAAGGCGCCCGCCGCCACAAACAGGATGTGATCGGTGGCGACCATACCGTACTTGGTGTTCACGGTAGTGCCTTCGACGATGGGCAGGATGTCCCGCTGAACCCCCTCGCGGCTGATATCCGGACCGTGCCCCCCTTCGCGTCCGGCGATCTTGTCAATCTCATCGAGAAAGACAATGCCGGAGTCTTCAACGCGCTCCACGGCGATGCGCGTTACCTGGTCCATATCCAGCAGACGCGACTCCTCCTCCTGCGTGAGGTATTCGAAGGCGTCGGCGACCTTCATGGGCCGGCGGCGCGTGCGCTGGCCAAAGATTCCAGCGAGCATCTCCTTCATCCCGCTCGCCTCCATGTCCTCCGGCATCTGGTTGCTGAGGATCTCCACCTGTGGCTGGCTGCGGTCGCGCGTCTCCAGTTCAACGATGCGATCGTCGAGCTTGCCCTCGCGAAACTGCTGCAGCAGGCGGTCCTTCTGGTGGGTTCGCTCGTTCTCGCTGATAGAAACGACGGCGAGGGCAGGAGCCGTGGGCAGTGCCTCAGGTCTGGCGCGCGGCGCCGTTGGTCCTGTGTCCTCGGCAGAAGACGTTTCAACCAATCGGATTTCAGCCAACCCACCTTCGCCCGCGCCCGGTTCGCTGGCGCCAGCGCTGCTATCCGGTGCGGAATCCCCTTCTGCCTCCGGCGCCGACCCCTCGGCGCGGGCCGGCGTGCTGCCCGCAGACGCGGCGCCTTGTGCCAGCAGCAGCTCGATCAGGCGATCTTCTGCCGCCAGCTCCGCGCGATCTTCAATCTCATCCAGCTTCTCCTCGCGAACCATGTCGATGGCGATCTCGACCAGGTCGCGCACGATGGATTCCACATCGCGCCCCACATAACCGACCTCTGTGAACTTTGAAGCTTCGACCTTCAGGAAGGGAGAGTTGGTCAGTTTCGCCAGGCGACGCGCGATTTCGGTCTTGCCCACACCCGTGGACCCGATCATCAGGATGTTCTTGGGCATGATCTCTTCAGCGAGCTCGGGCGGAAGTTTCTGCCGGCGCGATCGATTGCGGAGCGCAATCGCGACCGCGCGCTTGGCCGCCGCCTGACCGACGACATACTTGTCGAGTTCCGCGACGATCTCGCGCGGCGTCATCTCCTCGAGAGGCAACGCCTGGTCTTCCGCCGTTCCAGGTAGGTATATGGCCATCTACTCTGCCACCTTGAGAGCATCACCGTGCAACTCTTCCACCGTGATGCTGGTGTTGGAATAGATACAGATCTCGGCAGCGATCTTCATGCTGCGCTCGACAATCTCGCGCGCATTCATTTGCGTGTTCTCCAACAGGGCCGTCGCCGCCGCCAGGGCGAAGCTCCCCCCCGAGCCGATCGTCGCGATCAGGCCGGCGTCGTTGCCGCGGCCGACGCCATCCGGTTCGATCACATCGCCATCGCCGCTGAGCAGAAACATCTGCTTCGAGTCGGCAACGATGAGCAGCGCCTGGAGCTGCCGCAACAGCTTGTCGGTCCGCCAGTCCTTGGCCAGCTCCACGGCCGAACGTCCCAGGTTCCCACCGTACTGTTCCAGCTTGGCCTCGAAGCGCGTGAACAGGGAGAATGCATCCGCGGTTGAACCGGCAAACCCGGCCAGGATCTTGTCGTTGTACAGCCGCCGGATCTTTCGCGCGGTGTGCTTCATCACGGTGGCCCCAAGGGTCACCTGGCCGTCGGCAGCCATCACCATCCGGTCGCCGCGGCGCACACAAATTACGGTGGTCGAACGCACCCGCCGGCGCGCGCCGTTCAGGTCAAAGCCAAGGTCTATCGGATGTCCGCCGAGCCGGTCCGGCATAGCCGTCTTTCTTCTTCTGATCACACTGCAGTATATCGCCCCGCGGAGTTGTGGCGCCGGAGCGGAGGGGCCGTATTCATACCTGCGCCGCTCGTGCTCTCATGTAAGCGCCGTGGTCCTGCCGCAACAGAACATGCCGAACTCATCGTCACCATTACCATAGACGGATCTTTGCGTATCGCTTGGGCGTTGCTTCCCGCGTCTGAGCACGTGGTAGACTTGCCCGGACAATTTCATGAACTTGTTTTTCTGTTGAACATTTTCGGGCCCATTCGCTTTGCACGAGGCCTCATGCCCAAACCTATTCAATCGCAAAAGATCAAACTCGCTTTAGCCATGCTGCTTTCAATCGGGTCCTGCTGCCCGGCTGCGACAGTTGAGGCGCAGACCCCCGCGAAACAGATCGCAGTACCGCTGCCGCCGATGGGTTGGTCGTCCTGGAACAGCTTTTCGAACACAATCGATTCTCAGGTGACTCAGGCCCAGGCCCAGGCGATGATCTCCTCCGGCCTGCAAAAAGCCGGGTATCAGTACGTCAACATCGATGAGGGCTGGTGGCTTGGGCAGCGCGATCCGCAGGGGAACTTTGTGGTCGATCCGAAGGCGTGGCCGGCCCTCGCTCCCCAGGAGCACGCTGGAGATATGTCGAATATCGTGCGGTACATTCACGGCCTGGGCCTGAAGGCCGGTATCTATACCGATGCTGGCAAGGACGGCTGCAGTATGTTCCCCGACCTGGGTCCTGTAATTCCGCACACGGGAAGCGAGGGCCACTACGAGCAGGACTTCCTGCAGTTCGCGAAGTGGGGCTTCGATTATGTGAAGGTTGACTGGTGTGGCGGGAACAAGGAAAATCTCAGTGCGGCGGTGCAGTATGCGGAGATTGCACGAGCCATCGGCATGGCTGAGGCGGCAACCGGGCACACGCTCTATTATTCGATCTGCAACTGGGGAAAGCAAAGTCCCTGGACCTGGGCGCCCGGGGTAGGTGAAGTCACCGCCGATATCTGGCGGACCAGCGGCGATATCGTCGCTCCCATCGTCGCGAATAGCAAGAACAGCGGTCGGAAGGCGAGTTTCCCTGGCATGCTTTCGAACTTCGACCAGGGGATTCATCCCGAAGCACAGCACACTGGCTTCTACAACGATCCCGACATGATGGTGATTGGCATGCCGGGCCTGACTGACGTGCAGAATCGTGTCCACATGGAACTCTGGGCGATCTCCGGAGCTCCTTTGATCGTGGGAGCCGACCTCACCACGCTCAGCGAAGCCACCCGGGCGACGCTCACCAATCCCGCCATACTTGCGATTGATCAGGACCCCCTCGGTCTGCAAGCTGTCAAGGTGGCGGAAGCAGGCCCGGGGCTGGAGGTGTGGTCGAAGCCACTCTCGACGCCAGGACAACGCGCGGTGCTGCTGCTTAATCGGACGAACTCGACTGCTACGATCGCGGTTAACTGGAGCGATGTTGGACTTATGAAGTCGTCTTCGGTCACGGTCACCGATGCGGGCAACCAGAAGGATCTGGGCGTCTTCAATTCGGCTTACTCTGTTGCCGTGTCCCCACAGGATGCTGTGCTGCTGGTCGTTCGCGGACGCGAAGAACAGCCGGCCCGTTACGACCCGGTGAACTCGCGGGAAGAGATCGGAAACGCAAATGCGCCGGGTTACCTGGTCCGCTTCACCGGGGTGCGCTCACGGTCGCACTTCGCACATATCCGGATCACCTATACGAACAGCCACAAGAGAACGCTACTCACCGAGCTTTGGGTGAACGGGCAGACGGCTACTACGATTGCGTTTCCTTCCACCGGAAGCGATACGGCCGGCGGCAGCATTTCGATTGAAGCTCTTCTCAATCAAGCCGGCTCCAAAAACGTGCTTACCTTCACCACCCAGGAAGAAGCAGGACCGGCGATCAAGTCGATTTCAGTGCAATAGCGAGAATCGGCAAAGAGCAGGCATGGTGGCCCTTCGCCCTCCAGAAGGTCACTGTATGATCTCAGGTATCCACTTCAGCAACACCAATTCAGTATCGTCAATTCAGCGTTACCACGGGGAAAACCGTTTGCGCGGTCAGGGTACATTGCTCTCGAAAGCCGGGAAGATTGCAGTTCCCGTCCTGTCGCTCCTCCTTGCAGGACAGAAGGTCCGGGGCGCGCCGACCACCGTGCCGGAGGCTAAGGTTCAGAGCGGCGGCGTCAGCGTGGGCAACGAGTTCATCGAGGCTCACTGGACCGCCCGCGGCGGGCATGTCGGACCGATTTCGATAGAAGACCGCGTGAACCGGCGCGCGGTCCAGCTGGAATCTCCTTTCACGGTCCTGCTGTTCGACGGGACCATCGCTTCGGCCGGGACTCTGGTGCTGCAGGGCGCGCCGGAGAGGCACTCCGTGGCCGCGGATCCCGAGGCTTCGCGGCTGGCAGACCGCTGCAACGGCGTGGAGGTGGACACCAGCCTTGCCAGCCCCGATGGAAGCCTCAAGGTGATCTGGTCCGTCCTGCTGCGCGAAGGATCGCAGTACCTGCGGCAGCGGGTGACCCTGACCGCGGGAGACCACGACGTGGCGATCCGCCGTGTGCAGATGATCGACGCCATGCTGCCGGACGCGAGAGTGGTGGGTCTCGTGAAGGGGTCACCTATCGTTTCGGGCGAACTGTATCTGGGGTTTGAAGATCCACTCTCCGACAGCAAGGTAACCGCCGGGCACGCAACGGCAATCCTGGACCGCAAGCTGCCCCTGCGTGCGGGCCAGAGCGTGACCTACACTTCCGTGGTCGGCGTCACGCATCCGGGGCAGCTCCGCCGGGACTTTCTCGCCTATGTCGAACGCGAGCGAGCCCACCCGTATCGCACCTTCCTGCACTACAACAGCTGGTACGATCTCGGATATTTCAATCCGTATGACGAAGCCGGGGCGCTGGACCGGATCAACTTCTTCGGCCGCGAGCTGCATGATAAGAGAGGCGTCACGCTGGACAGTTTTCTTTTCGACGATGGATGGGATAGCCACAGCTCGCTCTGGAGCTTCAACACGGGATTCCCGCAGGGTTTTACCAACGTGCGAGCAGCCGCGGCGAAATATGGGACCGGTCCTGGTGTGTGGATGTCTCCCTGGGGAGGATATGCGGAACCGAAGGCAGAGCGCCTGCGCTATGGCAAGGCGCAGGGCTTTGAGATTGTTAACGACGGGTTTGCGCTGTCCGGTCCAAAGTATTACGCCCGTTTCGAAGAGGTCTGCCTGGATATGATCCGCCGTTATGGCGTGAATCAGTTCAAGTTCGATGGCACGGGCAACGCGGATTCGGTGTTCAAAGGCAGCGCCTTCGACAGCGATTTCGCTGCTGCCATTCATCTGATCGGTGTGCTCCGCCAGGCTAAGCCGGACCTGTTTGTAAACCTCACGACAGGCACATATCCTTCCCCCTTCTGGTTGATGTATGCCGACTCCATCTGGCGCGGAGGAGAGGACGACGATGTCGCTGGTGTCGGACCCTACCGCGAACGCTGGATCACCTATCGCGATGCCGATACCTACGAGGAGATCGTGCAGAACGGTCCGCTGTATCCGCTGAACTCGCTCATGCTGCATGGCCTGATCTTTGCTCAGCGGCACAAGGAGTTGAACTCGGACCCTTCCAACGACTTCCGCAACGAGGTCCGCTCCTACTTCGGCACGGGAACGCAGACGCAGGAGATGTACATCACACCTTCTCTGCTCTCGCCGGCCAACTGGGACGACTTTGCGGAGGCGGCGAACTGGTCGCGTGGCAACGCCGATGTCTTGAAGGATACGCATTGGGTGGGTGGGGATCCGGCCTGGCTGCAGGTGTATGGGTGGGCCTCGTGGTCGCCGACGAAGGCCATTCTTGTGTTGAGAAATCCCAGTGACAAGCCGCAGAGCATACGGCTCGATCCCGGCGCAGCGCTGGAGCTGCCGCCCGGTGCGGCAACTTCCTTCACAGCGCATAGTCCATGGAAGAGCGACGCGAATCAGCCCTCGCTGACGCTGCGCTCCGGAGAGCCGCATGCCTTCACGCTGGCGCCCTACGAGGTGCTAACGCTGGATCTGCAGCCTCGTCAAATGTGAAGGCGAAAGCCTCTCAGCTCCTCTCGCGGTGGCGATCGGCGACAAACCAGTTTGACCCGCAACGCCACCCCGACTCTCAGCTATGCTGAGCACAACGAGATGTCTCTCGACGCCCCGTGAAGCCGAAACCGCAGCAACTGATGCAACTTCTAAACACCCGCGATGCGTGGGTGCTCGGCGCCATCGCGGCTGCGCTCTTGTTCGCAGCCCTGCTTGTCCGCCGGCTCATCCGGTCGCGCCGTCCCTCTTCCGAAGAGATGGAGCGTCGCCGCTGCGAGCTTCTGTCGGCCACCGGGCGGATCACCGACGGGATCCTGCTGGAGGCCCAGACTCTTCCGGGCCGCGCTGGCCCCGGCTCGGGAGACGATGGCAGCAGTCGCGTGCCCGAAGTCCTGGTCTATAGCTATCGCATTGCCGGCGTGACATACAGCTGCGCCCAAGACGTCTCCCGTCTGCAGGAGCACATTCCTGGCCTTGATTCCGGTCAAGGCATCGCCGATCGGGCGATTCAGGTGCGCTACGATCCCCACAATCCAGGCAACAGCATCCTGCTCTCGGAGAGCTGGACCGGTCTTTGGACGCGCAAAGCGAAGAGCGGCTGACCCAAGCCTCGCGTCCGGAGCCCGGAGTGTAAATCCGGGAGTTCGGAGTCACAAAAGCGTGATCGACCGAGCCGCTTACGGACCGGCCATCTTCTGGAACTAAGCAGCGGCTTGGCGCATCTTACACAGGCATGAGCGACTCCACCGCCACGTTGTCTCCGGTCCGTCTCGGCTCGACCGGAACCCACATCTCCCCGCTCTGTCTGGGCATGATGACCTACGGGTCGAAGAAGTGGCGCGAGTGGATTCTGGAGGAGGACGAGGCTCGGCCCATCGTGCAGCGAGCCATCGAAAGCGGAATCAATTTCTTCGATACGGCCGATGTGTATTCCACAGGAGAGAGTGAGAGGATCACGGGCAAATTGCTGCGTGAGTTCCAGCCCCGCCGCCAGGAGCTGGTCCTGGCCACCAAGATCTTCAATCCCATGAGCGCCGACATGAACGATCGCGGCCTCTCCCGCAAGCACATCATGGAGGGAATCGACGCTTCGCTCAAACGTCTGGGCGTGGACTATGTTGACCTGTATCAGATCCATCGTTTCGACAAGAACACGCCGATCGAAGAGACCTGTGAGGCGCTCGATGCCGTGGTGCGCGCCGGCAAGGCTATCTACATCGGCGCCTCAAGCATGTACGCCTGGCAGTTTTTGAAGATGCTCGACTTCCAGCGTGACAATGGTCTGGCTCGATTCGTGACCATGCAGAATCACTACAACCTGGTGTATCGCGAAGAAGAGCGCGAGATGATTCCGCTCTGCCTCGATCAAAAGATCGGCTGCATTCCGTGGTCGCCGCTGGCGCGCGGATTCCTGACCGGTTCCCGTAAGCGGGACGACGGCAAGAGTGAAACCGTGCGCGCCCGTACGGACGAGTTTGGTCACGGTTTGTACTACCGCGATACCGACTTCGATGTTGTAGACCGCGTCGTTGAGCTCGCAGAGCAGCGCAACGCGAAGCCGGCGCAGGTAGCGCTGGCCTGGATTCTGTCCCGGCCCGGTGTGTCCGCACCGATCATAGGCGCCAGCAAGCCCTATCAGCTTGAAGACGCCCTGGCGGCCGTGCAGTTGAAGCTTACCGAAGGCGAGATCAAACGGCTCGAGGAGCCCTACGAGCCCCATCCCGTTTTGGGGCACAGTTACTGATGAGCATTGGAACCTTGCTTTTATGCAACGTCCTTGAACCCGATCCGTACGTCCAAAACGCTTAATGCTTTCACTTCTTCCCGTGGTGAAGGCGAACGTGCTCGCACCGATCAATTCAGGAAGGCGTTGTCATGACCGTCGCTCACCGTTTCTCCAGCACCACCTTTACCCGACGAATGTTCGCGATGGTCGCTGTCGGTGGCCTATTGCTGGGCTTGCACTCAGGCGCCCAGGAAACCCAGGCCATGCGAAACCTGAGCGGCCGGGTCACCGATGGTCATGAGCCCCTTCAGGGCGCGGTCGTGCAGCTTCAGGATCCGAACAACAACAGCATCGTCACCTACCTCAGTGACCCTGATGGCAGCTATCACTTCAAACGCCTGAATGGATCGACGGACTTCAACGTGTGGGCGGATTACCACGGCCACCGCTCCGCCGTGCACGCCATCAGCAAGTTCGACAGCCATATGGAAAAGGTCATCAACCTGACGATCAAGACGTATTAGAGCGAAGGACCTATCGCTGTGCAGCGAGCCTATGCTGACAGTGCCTCTGTTGGTGAAAAATGACTTTGGTGTGCAGAACTGCGCCGGTAAGCCATCAAGACTTTGATCTCGTGGCATCTAGGCGGGTATTTTCGCGCCTCAGTTCTCGAAGCTCCACGGATCTTTTTTCAGGGCAGCATCGAACCTGTTGAATCGCTGGACCGCCGGCGTTTCTGGCCAATACGCTGGCACTGGCCGCAACGCTGCCAATCCAGCTGATCGCGCCGCCGGCTACCGTGCGGACCGGATCGCCTCGGTCGAACCCACGGCCGTTCCTCGACCGGTTGCAGGAAAAAGCGGCCCGGGAGGACCGGGAGGACCGCCGCCACCCGGGTCAGCCGGCCCCGGACACAGCGAATAGAGCGCTTCTCCTATACGTGTAAAGATATGCGTGTACAGCCGTGCGTGTACAGCTATGCGGGTACAGCTATGCGTGTACAGCTATGCGTGTACAGCGAAGCCTCCGTGTGGGAGCCGTTCCCAAGGAAACAGCGATCCAAGCCTCGTCAACCCATAGCAACAGGAGAAATGCTGTAGACCACCTTCTCCACGTCGGAGGAACCGTATTCTGGCTCGGGCCGGCAGTCTTCGTCTGAATAGCCCGAGGACTCCCCATCGCGCGATAGACTAGCCTTCTTGACTACGTATCTCATCACCGGCGTCGCGGGGTTTATCGGATCCCATCTTGCGGAGGCTCTGCTCGCGCGCGGCTTCCAGGTTCGTGGCCTGGACAATCTTTCCACCGGCCAGCGCGCAAACGTTCCGGAGGGGGTCGACCTGGTCGAAGCCGATCTGGCCGATGCCGGCTCCGTCGCACGGGCCTGCGAAGGCGTCGAGGCCATCTTTCATCAGGGAGCTCTGCCCAGCGTTCCGCGCAGTGTAAGCGAACCGCGGCCATCACACCAGGCCAACCTGGACGGCACCTTCAATCTGCTCGAAGGGGCGCGCGCCGCCGGCGTTCGACGCGTGCTCTACGCCGCATCGAGCTCCGCCTACGGCAACCAGCCTGGCTTCCCTCGCGTCGAGACAATGGCGCCCGAACCGGTGTCGCCGTACGCGGTGCAGAAGCTCGCCGGGGAGCTGTACATGCAGAGCTATGCGCGGGTGTACGGCATGGAGACCGTCTGCCTCCGCTACTTCAACATCTTCGGTCCGCGCCAGGCGCCGGACTCTCCCTACTCCGGTGTCATCGCCCGTTTCTGTCTGCAGATGCTGCGCCGTGAACAGCCCACACTTCATGGTGACGGAGAGCAGTCTCGCGACTTCACGTACATCGCCAACGTCGTGCACGCGAACCTTCTTGCATTGACCGCGCCGGCTTCCGCGGTCGCCGGTCGAGTCTTCAATATTGCCTGCGGTCAGTCGCACTCGCTCAACGACGCCTATCGAATACTGGCCCAGCTCACGGGCTACAAGCGTCCGCCGCGTTATACCCAGCCGCGGGCCGGCGACGTCCGCAACTCGCTGGCAGACATCTCGGCGGCGCGGCATGGGTTTGGCTACGCGCCGCTCACCGGCTTTGAAGAGGGCCTGGCGCGCACCGTCGCCTGGTATGAAGAACACGCAGCCGCGCAGCCGGCCGGAGAGCCCGTGAACGTATGAACGAAGCAAGTGGCTCTGCCGGCATGTTGGCGCAGACGATCGACGAGTGGATCACCCGCACAGAGGAGCACGATGGCGTCCGCCGAACGCATGTGGCGATCGTGGGCCTGGGTTACGTGGGTCTCCCGCTGGCGCTGCTCTTCTCCGAGGCGGGCTTCCGCGTGACCGGATTGGACATCGACGTTCAGAAGGTCGCCACATTGAATGCGGGCGGCTCCTACATCCATCGAATCGAGCCCGAGCACATCGCCGCCGCGCAGGCCGCCGGCTTGCGAGCCACAACCGACTTCGCCGCGCTCAGCGCCTGCGATGCCGTCCTGCTTTGTGTGCCCACCCCCCTGGGTCCGCACCACGAGCCGGACATGAGCTTTGTGCAGGGAACGCTTGAGGCCCTGGCGCCGTACACGCGACCCGGACAATTGATCGTGCTCGAGAGCACCACCTGGCCCGGCACTACCACCGAGCTGGTGATACCCACGCTGGAGCGCCTCGGCCCCGCGGGCACCAGCGTGCTGCGCCGCCAGGACACACCCCGAGGAGAATCCGCGTCGGCAGACGCGGGCTCCGATTCGCCTGCGGAGCTCTCAGGCCTGATGGTAGCTTTCTCCCCCGAGCGCGAAGATCCCGGCAACCGGACCACGCCTCGCCACGCCATTCCCAAGGTTCTGGGCGGCGTTGACCCACGTGCGACCGCGGCCGCCGCCGCACTGTACGGGACGATCTTCGATCGAACCGTCCCGCTCTCCTCGCCCGAGGCCGCGGAGATGACCAAGCTGCTCGAGAACATCTACCGCGGCGTGAACATTGCACTGGTCAACGAGCTCAAGCAGCTCTGTTTCGCGATGAACATCGACATCTGGGAGGTCATTGATGCAGCCTCCACCAAGCCTTTCGGCTATGCGCCTTTTTATCCTGGTCCGGGCATCGGCGGTCATTGCATCCCGGTGGATCCTTTTTATCTGAGTTGGCGGGCGCGCCAGTTCAATCAACCCACACGCTTCATCGAGTTGGCCGGCGAAATCAACGAGGCTATGCCCGCCTTCGTTGTCCACAGCATCGAGCGTGCTCTTCAGCGTGAGGGCAAGGCTCTTCGCTCGGCCTCCGTCCTGCTGCTTGGCATCGCCTACAAGCGCGATGTGGACGACCTGCGCGAGTCCCCGGCTCTGGTGCTGTTCGATCTGCTGCAACACGCCGGCGCCGACGTCTGCTACAACGACCCCTTCTTTGACGAGGTAGGGACTGGCCGCCACTACTCCATCCGAAAACACTCCACTTCGCTCGATCGCGTTCCCGAGTTCGATTGCGTTGTGCTGGTCACGGATCACTCTGCTTTTGATATCGCCGCGATCGTGGAGGCCTGCCAGCTGTTTGTCGACACGCGCAACGCCGCGCGCGGTCTGACTTCAGCGAAGATTGTGCGCTGCTAGCTAAAGCAGTGACAGGGTAACCATGCCCTCGGAGCCGTGTGCAGGGTGGCTTGGCAAAAAGCCACTTGAGGTCCGCTGCCCTGCGTACAGCAACCCTGCTACTGCTCTCGCTGGCGCACATTCCTTTAACCCTTCGGGAACGTACTGTTACCGCTGACTCCGGATGCTTCTGCATCGTTGACCCGCAATCGTGCATCCAGGGTTGCAGGAGCAGGCGTGGAAAAGATCCAAGGTGACAAGCCGAGCGCTTCCTCACAGCCGTCGCATCGCGGCCGAGTGTGGCGCTGGACTGTTTCGACTTCCACCTCGGCAAGAAGGATGCGGATCAGAGCTCCAGATAGACCCTGTTCATGCGGGCGGTGTGAGCGCACGCCAACGCGTATGGACAGCCCGGAGCCGCGATGACTGATTCGCGCGCACCCACAACAACTCGTTCCGATACAGCTTCTCCGTCCCGGCAAAAGGGATCGCGCGCGCTCTGGTCGGTTGTTCTGGTCACGGGGATCCTGCTGCTCGGCAGTGAGATTCCGACTCCCATTTACGGCCTCTACAAGCGGCAGTTCGGCCTCTCTGAAATCGCGCTCACGCTTGTCTACTCGGCGTATGCCGGCGGAGTTCTCGCCGGCCTGCTCCTGCTGGGTCGCCTCTCCGACCAGTTTGGGAGAAGGCGTACGGCTCTGCTCACCACCAGCCTGGTTGTTGTCGCCACCGTGCTGTTTCTCTTCTGCCGTAACGTAAGCATGCTGGTGTGCGCGCGGGCCCTGTATGGCTTCTGCTCCGGCATGGCAAGTGGTACACGCACTGCCTGGATCAAGGAAACACATCCGCGGCGGGATTCGCGCGCCGCGGCGGCTATCGCCGCGGCCGATGAACTCGGAGGCGAAGGCTTAGGGCCGCTTCTCGCGGGGCTGCTGGTGCAGTACGCTGCGTATCCTCTGCGTCTGCCATATCTGCTCTTTCTTCCTCTGCTCGCCTTTTCGTTCTTCATCATCGCGCACACACCGGAGACGGTCGCCAGACCCGTGAAGCGGCCTCGTGAGCTTTCCCTGCGGCCTCGCATTGGGGTGCCTCGCGAGATCTGGGCCCGGTTCATACCCCCTGCCGTGACAGCGTTCACGGCCTACGCGCTGGGCGGCTTCTATACAGCGCTGCTCCCAACGGTGCTCTCGCAATCGCTGCACATCACCAATCAGGCCGCTGCCGGAGCCCTGGTGCTGACAATGTTTGGAACAGGCGCCCTCAGCATTCTGTTATGGAGAAAGATAGACAGCCGCACAGCCATGCTTGCGGCGCTCTGGAGCTTTCTGCCTACACTGGCTCTCCAGCTGCTTGCTGAGGAACGGCACTCCCTCTGGATTCTGGTTTTGGCAAGCCTATGGTCCGGGAGCGCTCTGGGCCTCGGCTTTCGCGGCAGCCTGGAAGTGATCAACGAGATAAGTCCTGAAGACCGCCGGGCAGAGGTCACCAGCGCATACTATGCCGTAGGCGAGTGTGGGGTCGCGCTTCCGGTGATCGGCGTCGGCGTTCTCACCGAGATGGCGTCGTTGCAAACAGCCGCGCGAACCTTCAGTGGAGTGCTCGTTGCCTTTTCCATCATCGCTATCGCGGTGTCCCTGCATACACCCGCGGCAGACAACGCAAAAACGCCTGCGCCCCAACGGTAGCCGTTCAGAAATCTAGGAGCTTGTTGAAAATCGGCTTTTGTGGCTTCGCTAGCTTCGCGAAACCCG
>CAXUIM010000093.1:0-2153 GCA_964250885.1 uncultured Acidobacteriaceae bacterium
GCTCCGGGGAGTTCGTCTCCCGGGTCGCCATCTACTCCCGTAACCGCGAGGACATCACGGAGAGCTTCCCGGAGATTGAGGAGGCGCTCCGCAATGCGGCCGCCAATGCGCCGGTCAGCGGGGGCGCGTCGCTGGGCCAGTTGATTTTCGACGGAGAGCTGCTGGGCTGGGACTTCGCCACGCAAAAGGCGCTTCCGTTCTCCATCCTGGGGCAGCGCATCGGGCGCAAACGAGTCGACAACCAGATGCGGCAGCAGATCCCCGTGGTGTTCATGGCCTTCGATCTGCTCTTTCAGAACGGCGAGTTGCTGCTCCCCCGGCCGCTGCGGGAGCGCCGCGCCCAACTGGAGGCCGCGATCGCACAGGTGCAGGCGGTGGCCACCGCACCGCTGATCTTGCAGGAGCGCCCGCGCACCGCCCAGGGTGATCTGTTCGCCGCGCTGCCTGGCTTCGGCGGCGACCCGGATTCCACTGGAGACCCGGCTTCCGCTGGAGGTCCTGCCGGAACCGCACCGGCGTTGCAGCGGCTGCGGCTTTCCCCCGCGACCCTCGTCGAGAGCGCGGAGGCCATCGATAAGGCCTACGCCGATGCCCGCGCCCGAGCCAACGAGGGCGTCATGCTGAAGGCGGCCGGATCCGCGTATCTCCCTGGAAGGCGGGGGCTCGCCTGGGTCAAGCTCAAACGCGAGCTCGCCACGCTGGATGTTGTGATTACCGGGGCCGAGTTTGGCCACGGCCGGCGCGCGGGGCTGCTCAGCGACTACACCTTCGCCGTCCGCGGCCCCGCACGGGACGGCCAGCCCGGCGAGCTGCTCAACGTCGGCAAGGCCTACTCCGGCGTCACCGACGCGGAGATTGCAGAACTGACGGAGTGGCTCCAGCTCCACACACTCGAGGAATACGGGCATTTCCGCAGCGTCGAGCCGCTGCGAGTGCTGGAAGTGGCCTTCAACAACGTCATGCGCTCCGACCGCCACTCCAGCGGCTTCGCCCTGCGCTTCCCGCGCATTCTGCGCCTCCGCGACGATAAGCCGCTGGAGGAGATTGACACTCTGGAACGCGTCGAGGAGATCTACCAGTCGCAGCCGGACAAGGGCATTGATTAGCCACGAGCGCGGAAGCTGGAGGCGATCTCCTGCAGACGCTAGAGACCTCCCAGGCGCAGGCCGCTTCTTTGAAGGAAGTGGAACTCGCTCCATCCATTTCACGTCATAGCAACAGGAAATGCTCTCGTCCGGAGAGCGGCTCACGACCTTGCGGGCAGTTTCAACTTGGGAAAATTTATGCTGTTTACGCTCCGGATGCTCCTTTCGTCTCTGTAACAAAATCATTACACTCCGAGAGAACCCGGAAGGCTTGGCCGGGTTAGAATGATCCAAGGAAATGGCGATTGGCAAAAGCCATTCGCAAACATCCATTCGGTAGGCTCAACCCACTCCTTCGGAGCTCCTATTGATTCAGCGTACCCTCTCTGCCACCCGGGCCCTGTTTTCTAATCGCAGACGGCTATTGACTGGACTCAGCCTGACCTCTCTTCTGTTTCTGTGCTGCCAGGCTCCCGCGCGTAGCACGCACCTGCGGACACACCCTCAATCGATGCATGCCGGCATGCTGCTGCAACCGGGCATCCTGCCGGTCACGGCCATGAGCCTCCCGGTATTTGGGAATCGGTATGAGCTCCGGCTGCACCACCTGCACACGGGCGAGAGCCTGGATGTGGTGTATCGGGTGGGCAACACCTACATTCCTTCGGCGCTGGAAGAATTGAACCATTTTCTCCGCGACCACCGCACCCAGGCCGTAAGCTCCTATGACCCCCGGGAGTTCGACCTGCTGCACAATGTCCTGACCCGGCTGGGCAAGCCCCACGATGTCATCGACATCGTCTGCGGCTACCGCACGCCCTGGAGCAACAACTATCTGCGCACGCGCGGGCCCGATACCGGCGTAGCGAAGAACTCGCAGCATGAGCTGGCCAAGGCGATCGACATCCGCATCCCGGGCATTCGGACCCGCCGCCTGCGCGATGCGGCGCTGAGCCTGCAGGCCGGCGGCGTAGGCTATTACCCGGTCAGCCAGTTCGTTCATGTGGACGTCGGCCCGGTGCGGCAGTGGAGCTTTTCCGGCCGCGGCGAGTAAGCCCAGTTACTGCA
>CAXUIM010000093.1:2253-6533 GCA_964250885.1 uncultured Acidobacteriaceae bacterium
GTGCATGTCGTTAGGTCAGGTTGCAGCGATTTGAAGAGTTGGGTGGAGATCTCGCGCGCGCGGCTGCGGCAGAACCTGCATGCGGTGCAGGCCGTGGCGGCGGCTGGCGCCGGTCCGCGCGTGGAGACGCTGGCGGTAATCAAAGCCAACGCCTACGGGCACGGTGCGGCCCTGGTAGCACGTGTGCTGACGGACTCGGGCGCGCGCTGGCTGGGCGTCAGCGACATCGACGAGGGCATTCGGGTTCGTGAGGCCCTGGGCCGGAGCGACACGCGGCTGCTGGTGATGTGCGCCATGGAGCCTGAAGACGCGCCGCTTCTGGTGGCCCATGAACTGACTCCCGTGGTTTGGACCGCCGCCCATATCGACGCGATGGAACGCGCTTCGCGGACCGCCCCGCAGCGTTCCGGGGTACGCGCGCAGCGCTCCCGGGTGCACCTGGAGATCGATACTGGAATGGCGCGGCAGGGAATCGTTCCCGGGCCGGATCTGGGCGCTACACTCGAGCGCCTGGCGGCTTCGCCCTGGGTGTCCTGTGAGGGCGTGATGTCGCACCTCGCCGCGGCCGAAGTTACGGCTCCGGAACTCGCACCGCGAGAAGAAGCAGCCACGGCAGCCGCGGACGAGACTCTGCCCGGCGCGGGGATGACGTTGTTGCAGCGCGACCGCTTTGCCGCGGCGCTCGACCAGGTGGCCGCCGCCGGCATCCGGCCGGAGCTGGTGCATCTGGGCAATTCATCGGCGGTGGATGAAGGCGCAACGCTGCATTGGATCGGCGCAGCGGCGCAACGGCTGGGGGCGCGGCCCATGGTGCGGACCGGATTCGCGCTCTATGGCCACTGTCTTCCCCTCCAGAATCCGGATACCCGCCCGGGCGCCGAATCCCCGGCGGGCCTCCTGGCGCCGCGGCTGCTGCCGGCACTGGAATGGAAGACCCGTATCGTCGGCCTGCGCGAGATCTCAGCCGGAGCCACCGTGGGCTACGGCGCGATCTTCACGGCCACCCAGTCCATGCGCGTGGCGCTGCTGCCGGTGGGCTACGCGGATGGGTTTCGCCGCGCCGCATCCTCCGGCAGTGGACCCGATTGGGTGCGGGGTTGGGTGATGATAGCCGGGCAGCGGGCGCCGGTGGTGGGCCGTGTCTCGATGAACCTGACCACCGTCGATGTGACGGCGATTCCCCAGGCCGCGCTGGGCGGCGAGGTGCTGCTGCTGGGCGACGGCGTCACCGCCGAGGATCACGCCCGTTGGAGCGACACCATCGGCTATGACATCCTGTGCGGGATCAGAGCGCGCGTGGATCCGCGCTGAAGGCGGCACTCATTCGCCCACAGCTTCACGGATTCCCAGAGCAGTCGACAGACGGGACCGGGGTCGCTGCACAAGAACAGAGAAACGGCTGCACGGGTGGATTCGAGCCGTCGCCCGTTTTGGAATAGTCGTGGCTGACTCTCAGACAAATCTTACTTGCGCCTCTACTGACCTGCGCTATGATCGGGAGCCAATGCAAGCCCTTAAAAAGCTGTCGCTCCTGACCTGCGCGGTTCTTCTGTGCGCCGGTGCCGCCGCGCACGCGCTACAGCAATACACCGCGCAACACATCGTCTTCAAGAACGCCCCCAGGAGCTTCACGCAGCAGCAACTCGAAACCGCGTCCGGTTTTCGTCCGGGCCTCAGCTTCACCGTCCCCGACATCTCCGCCGCCGCGCAGAAGCTCGCCGACACCGGCTATTTTGACAATGTCTCCGCCGCCGTTGACGGGCCGCCCGGCAATCTCTCCGTCATCTTCACACTCATCCCATCGGATGCGGAGGAATTCCTCCCCACCGGCTTCAGCAACTTCGTCTGGCTCACCCCTGACCAGATCGCGGCCGCCATCCGATCCAGGCTCCCGCTCTACAATGGCACGCTGGCGGAATCCGGCACTGACGCCGATACGGCGGCCGCCGCGCTCACCGCCGCGCTCACCGCACTCAACATCCCCGGCGCAACCTTCAAGGTGGATCATGAGACCATGGAACCGACGGTCGCCTTCCCGGAGCGCGTCCTCGAGTTCCGTATCGTCTCTCCGCAAATCGTTGTCAGCGCTATCCAGCTCACCGGGATTTCGGCCGATCTGGCGCCCGTCCTGCAGAAATCGGTTAACCAGACCGTGCACAGCCTCTACAACCAGGGGCCGGCAGGCAGCACTACGGAAAGCTCGATTCTGGGACCGCTCCAGGATGCCGGCTACACCCAGGCGAGCCTCGGCAGTCTCTCCCTCAAGGCCGGCGCCATCGCGGACGACGCCGTCGGGGTGGCACTCACCGCCACGCCTGTCGCCGGTCCGGTCTACCACGTCTCCGCCCTCAGCTACGAGGGAGCGCCGCTCTACAGCTCTGCCGAGTTCGATGAGACCGCCAAGCTCCACGCGGGCGAGCTGGCCAGCCGCAAAGCACTCGACGAAAGCCTTGCTCCGATCGCCGCCGCATACCGCAATCACGGCTATCTCGACGTGATCGTGAAGGCCCAGCCCACCTTCGATGCGGCAGCCCATACGGTCAGCTATACCGTCAGCGTCATGCCTGGCCAGCCTTATAACATCCATCAGGTCACGGCAGAAAACCTCGACCCCTACGCTAAAGCCGACTTCGACAAATACTTCGGTCTCCACCCCGGCGATCCATACAACCCCGCCTACGTCTCCAACTTCGTCAAGAACAATAGCGCCGTGTCCTCGCTGAGCACTTACAGTGGCAGCTTCAAGTCCTACGCCCATCCGGCTACGCACACGGTAGACCTGGACATCACCTTCTTGAACGGCCCGCCCCACACCAACCAGAAGGTCACAGTGCATTAAGGCATTCACCGAATGCGCCGTCTTTGCAGGGCCCCCCACTCTACAAACAAGAATTTACCGGCAGACCCTGTGAGAAGCGAGTATTGGGAGGGTCCACCTCGGAGGCCGTGATGCGGCTACGGGCTGCGACAAGGTATCCCGACGTCGAAAAAATATCGCGAGAACGCTCCCCTGCGATCGGAGCACGGAGTAGGGCCAGCCTGCTTCAGCATCCACCCGTTCGCGAGTATCATTCAACTGTTTAGGCAACTGTTTAGGCAACTGTTTAGGCAACTGTTTAGGAGCTTGTTGAAAAGCACCCCGGATGTCCGCGAGGCAAGTACGAGACCCGCAGTCAAAGCGGGTTTCGCGAAGCTAGCGAAGCCACAAAAGCTGATTTCAACAAGCTTTTAGAGGGTCCTGCCATGTGTCGCCCCTATCGAGCCCGATGTACCGCCGCTGTTCTGGTCGTCCTTTTCTGCTGTGTGCGCGGCTTTGCTCAAAACGGGAACGTGGTGCGGCCCGGTGACGTGTGGAACGACACGCAGGGCAAGGAAATCGAAGCACATGGCGGAGGCGTGATCCGCCAGGGTGGCACGTTCTACTGGTTTGGGGAAGATCGCTCGCAGGGCGAGGACCCCGCCAAGCGTTACGTCTCCTGCTACACATCGCCAGACCTGGTGCACTGGACAAGTCACGGGGATGCCCTCGTACTCTCCGATCCCCAGAACCTTGGCGAGCACTGGGTGCTGGAGCGGCCCAAGGTGTATTTCGATCGCCATAAGAAGCAGTTCGTAATGTACTTCCACCTCGATGACCGTCCCTACAAACTCGCGCGCGTGGGCATCGCCACCAGTCATTCTGCTTGCGGGCCTTACACGTTTGTACGCAGTTTCCGCCCTCTCGATCAGGAGAGCCGTGACATCGGGCAATTCGTAGACGATGATGGGGCGGCTTACCTCATCTTCGAGTCGCGACCGACAAAAGGCTTCTTCATCGCAAAGCTGACAAGGGACGATCTTGGGGTTGCAGAAAAGACGAGCTTCGTGCCGGCTCCGCTGGAAGGTGGTGCTCTTGTCCACCTCGGGGACTGGTACTACGTGATCGGTTCTCATATGACCGGCTGGCGGCCGAACCCGGATGTCTATGCGGTGTCGCACAGCCTTGGCGGGCCCTGGTCCACTTTCCAGAACATGGCCCCGCCCGAAACCAATACCTACGGATCGCAGCCGACCATGCTTCTCAAGTTGAAAGGGAAAAAAGAGACGTCCGTGATCTACATGGGCGATATCTGGAAGCCCCAGGCGCTGTGGGACTCGCGCTATCTCTGGATGCCGCTTTCGATCGGAGAGGGGAAGTTGAGCCTGCCTGCTCCGGCGCCCTGGAAGATTGATGTCGTGACCGGGGTGACGAGCGTGCCGTGAATGGGAGAAAGCCGCGCAAAGCGCCGCTCTACAGTAGC
>CAXUIM010000093.1:6633-13394 GCA_964250885.1 uncultured Acidobacteriaceae bacterium
GCAAGCCTTCCGCTCTACAGCCGCAAGCCTTCCGCTCTACAGTCGCAAGCGTTCCGCTCTACACTGGAGGAATGCTTTCCGGGCTTTATGCAAAGTGGATGTACGCGTGGGAGACGGCGCTCACCACGCGCGACGAAAATCGCGTGGAGCGGCCGCTGGAGTGGGGATTCGAACATCTCGCCGACTTCGGCGGCGGCGAAGCGGCCGCTCAAGTCGCGGCTGGCCGAACCACCGCACTGGCGGCCATGATTGCGCTCAACGAGCGGATCGTGGCCGCACCGCATCGCTTCTTCGACTACACGACGCCGTCAGACTTCCGCATCGAGCCGCATTACCCCGAGCTGTTTCCCACCAATGTGCGGCCGGAGACGCTGGAGCAGGAGCGCGAGTGGAAGCGTCAAGCCGCGGCGGGCGAACTGCGCCGTGTTCCCTTCCTGCGCTTCACCTCGGCCATTCGCACCCCGTACCCGGAGAACGACACTGTAAACGCCCGCTGGTACGAGGCTAAAACCGCGACCAAAACCGAGGGGCGCCGGCGCGGGGCCGCGACCGGGAAGCGCGAAGCCCAACCTCGCAAGCCGCGGCAGGCCATGATCGTCATGCCGCAGTGGAATGCGGATGCGTTCTCGCACAATGCGCTGTGCGAGCTCTTCAACCGCTTCGGCATCTCCTGTCTGCGGCTCTCCAAGCCGTATCACGATGTGCGGCGGCCCGCCGAACTGGAGCGCTCCGACTATGCGGTCAGCGCCAACGTGGGCCGCACCATCGCCGCCTGCCGGCAGGCGGTGGTGGACATCCGCAGCTGCCTGGATTGGCTTGCCGGGCGCGGCTTCGAGCAGATCGGCGTGCTGGGCACCAGCCTGGGCAGCGCCTATGCCTTCATCGCCGCGGCCATGGACCCGCGTATCCGCGTGTGCGCCTTCAATCACGCCTCCACCCAGTTCGGCGATGTCGTCTGGACCGGACAGAGCACGCGCCACGTGAAAGCCGCCTTCGAGCACGCCGGCCTGGCCCAGGACCAGGTGCGGGCCATGTTCGCCGGTGTCAGCCCCATGAGCTACATGCAGCAGTTCGCGGCCGCATCGGCGCCCCCCTGCAAGCGCCGGACGCTGGTGGTGCATGCAACCTACGACCTGACCTTCATCGCCCGGTATTCTCTCGATGTGCTGAAGAATTTCGAGACCCATGGAGTGGACTACGTCTCCAAGGTGCTGCCGTGCGGGCATTACACAACCGGAGAGACGCCCTACAAATACCTCGACGGCTGGTATCTGGGATCGTTCATCTGGGGCGCCTTCAGGCGGCTCGCGGAGGAGCCCGGAGAGGCGAAGGAGTCGCGGGTCGCCGCGGCGTAAAATCGACAGGATATGTCTATTGACCTGAATGCTTCGCTTGCCTCCTCCGACCCTGAAATTGCAGCGCAGATCCGCAAGGAGATCCTGCGCCAGCATGATGGCCTGGAGATGATTGCGAGCGAGAACTTCGTCTCACGCGCGGTGCTGGAGGCCGCCGGGACCGTCTTCACCAACAAGTATGCCGAGGGCTACCCCGGCAAACGCTACTACGGCGGCTGCGAGTACGCCGACGTGGTGGAGAACCTGGCGCGCGACCGGGCCCGGCAGCTCTTCGGCGCCGAGCACGCGAATGTTCAACCGCACTCGGGCTCGCAGGCCAATGCGGCCGCATATATGACGCTGCTCGAGCCGGGCGACACGATCCTCGGTCTGGACCTGGCTAACGGCGGGCATTTGACCCACGGTCACAAGCTGAACTTCTCCGGCAAGCTCTATAAGGTCGCGGGCTACAAGGTGCGGCCCGATACCGAGGTCATCGACTACGACGCGCTCCAGGATCAGGCCGTTGCGGTCAAACCCAAGGTGATCATCGGGGGCGGCTCGGCGTATCCCCGGCAGTTCGACTTCCCGCGCATGCGGCAGATCGCGGACAAGGTGGGCGCCACGCTGCTGATCGATATGGCGCATTTCGCCGGCCTGGTTGCGGGCGGCGCCCATCCTTCCCCCGTGCCGCACGCGCAGGTGGTCACGACCACTACCCACAAGACGCTGCGCGGCCCGCGTTCCGGGATGATTCTCTGCACGGCGGAGCTGGCCGCGGGCATCGACCGCAGCGTATTCCCCGGCCAGCAGGGCGGCCCTCTGATCCATGTCATCGCGGGCAAGGCGGTCGCGTTTCATGAGGCTCTGCAGCCGGAGTTTGCCACCTACGCCGCGCAAACCGTCCGCAACGCGAACGCCCTCGCCGAGGCCATGCAGGCCGAGGGCTTCCGGGTGATCTCCGGCGGCACGGACACGCACCTGATCCTGGTGGATGTCTTCGCCAAGGGAATGCTTGGCTCGGAAGCCGAGGCCGCCCTGGGGGGCGCCGGCATCACCGTGAACAAGAACGCGATTCCGTTCGACACCAATCCTCCCATGAAGCCGAGCGGGATTCGTCTTGGGACCCCGGCGCTGACCACACGCGGTATGAAAGAGCCCGAGATGCGCACCATCGCAAAGTGGATTGCGACCGCGCTCGCACAACGCAGCGACGCGGACAAGCTGGCGCAAATTCGCGGGCAGGTCGGCGAGCTGGCGGAGCAGTTTCCGCTGTACGGCTACCTGCGCGCGTGATCGAAGAACACGGAGCGGTTGTATGACGAATATGTGAAGGAACAAGAGGGGTCCTGACCCCAATCCGGAAAGCCTTGAGGGGGCGTGCATGGGAACAACGCGTTGGAACGATATGCCGCACAAGATGTCCGCGGAGCGGCGCAAGGAGATCAAAGCTGAGGCTCTGGCCGAGTTGGACCGGATCGGCTACTCGGCGCTTCGTAAAGCCCGTGAGCTGACGCAGGTAGCGCTGGCGGACAGGCTGTGCATCGCGCAATCGAGTGTGGCCGCACTGGAGAGCCGCACGGACCTGCAGCTCAGCATCTTGGCGAAGTAGATTGGGGCGATGGGGGGCCGGCTCGAAATACGCGCCGTGTTTCCGGAGGCAACATTCAACCTGGAGTCGCCCGCAGCGGCTGAGCCCTCACCAGCTTCCACGATCAAGGCAGCGAAGCGCAGTCGTTCCACGATCAGGCCCGCGAAGCGTACGCGCCGTCCTGTCAATGCCGTCGCGTAACCGGTTACGGGGCCCACTGAAGGACATTTGCGTGCCGGCTGGACAAGGAGAGGCGAGGGAGTATGAGCGCACGCTGGCATGTAATTGCCGGTACGACAGGGGCCGGTAAGTCTACCTTCGCGGGAGAGCTCGCGGCACAGCGCGGCGCGGTGCGCTTTTCCATCGATGAGTGGATGAATGCGCTGTACTGGCAGGACTGTCCGGAGAAGAACGATCTGCCCTGGGCGCTGGAACGTGTCGCGCGCTGCGAGGCACAGATCGAGGCGGTCGCGAAGCAGCTGGCCGGCACCGGCGTGGATGCGGTGCTGGACCTCGGCTTCACCACTGCAGAGCAGCGTGCCACCTGGCTGGCGCGTGCTCGTGCTGCCGGGGTGGCCTGCGATCTGCATGTGCTCGACGCCCCGCTCTGGTTGCGCTGGCAGCGAGTCAACCAGCGGAACCAGGGCGGCGCGGATGGCGCGGCGTCCACCTACACGTTCACCGTAACCCGGACGATGTTCGACGCGATGGAGTTTCGCTGGCAGACACCCACGGCTGAGGAGCGTGCCGCGTTCGAGCGCGCTGCACATGCCGCACTTTAGGCGTGCACGCACAGGCGCACCAGCGCGTGAACAGTAGAGTAGAGGTATGACACTTTCGAAATGGGTCTTCCCCGCGCTGCTGCTGGTGCTGCCCGCATACGCTCAACATTCCAACCAGGGCCCCAGCCCGGCGCCGGCGGCGCCCGCGGGATCGGCGAAGCCGGCGGAGCCGGCGCCCAAGCCCGAGCTGCTGCCGGAGGACAAGTCCGCCGCACAGACCATCACCGTGAACGGCAAGACGCTGCACTACACCGCAACCGTGGGGACCATCACGTTGAAAGCAGCCGACAACAAGCCCACCGGTCAGGTCATGTACATTGCGTACACCCTGGACCGCGCCAAGGGCGATGCTCCCCGGCCGGTGACTTTCGCGCTCAACGGCGGTCCGGGCGCTTCCTCGGTCTACCTGAACCTGGGCGCCATCGGCCCCAAGCACATCCTGTTCGCGAACGAGGGCGACTCGCCCTCCGACCCGGCGACGCTGACCGACAATCCCGGCACTTGGCTGGACTTCACGGACCTGGTCTTCATCGACCCGATCGGCACGGGCTTTTCGAAATCCCTGGTGGACGAAGCGGAGACCAAGAAGCTGTTCTATGCGCCCGATCCGGACATCGACTATCTCTCGCTGGTGATCTATCAGTGGCTGGTCAAGAACGATCGCCTGCTGGACAAGAAATACCTGATTGGGGAGAGTTATGGCGGCTATCGCGGACCGCGCATCACGCACTACCTGCAGTCGCAGCTGGGAGTAGCGATGAACGGCGTGGTGCTGGTGAGCCCCTATCTCAATCCGGAGTTCGGGGACGGCAACCTGTCACCGATCCCATGGATGATTACGCTGCCGCCCATCACGGCCGCACATCTGGAAAACGAGCACAAGCTCACGCCGGAAGCCATGCAGCAGGTGATCGACTATACACGCGGAACCTATGCGGAGACGCTGCTCAAAGGCCGCAGCGATCCCGCGGCCACGCAGGCCATGATCGAACATGTAACCGAGATGACCGGTCTCGATCCACTGTTCGTCAAGTACTCCGGCGGGCGGCTGGACACGGCAGCCTATCTGCGCGAGGTGCATCGTTCGCAGGGCCTGCTCGGCTCCGTCTACGACTCCAATGTAACCTCGCCCGATCCTTTCCCATACGCGCCCGATCAGGAGTCCGAAGATCCGATCCTGGAGAGCATCATCGCTCCGACCACAACCGCCATGGTGGACTTCATCACCCGCACCGTGGGGTGGAAGACGGATGCACGGTATTACGCGCTCTCCTATGACGTGAACCGGCAGTGGGATCGTTCCAGCGATCTGCGCAAGGGAGCGGTGAGCGATCTGCGCGAAGCGGTGGCAGCCGACCCCAAGCTGCGGGTACTGATCGTGCACGGATGGAATGACCTCTCCTGCCCCTTCATGGGATCGGTGCTCTCGGTGGACCAGATGCCGATCATGGGCGATGCCAGCCGCGTGCAGATCCACGAGTTTCCTGGCGGCCATATGTTCTACACTCGACCCGCCAACCAGACCGGCCTCCACGACTTCGCTGAGACAATGGTGGCGACACACTAGGAGCTTGTTGAAAATCTTCTTTTGTGGCTTCGCTAGTTTCGCGAAACCCGCTTTGATTGCGGGTTTCGTACTTGCCTCGCGGACATCCGAGGTGCTTTTTCAACAAGCTACTAGAGCCTCTTCCGCAGGTGAGGAGCTTTGGGCTTTGGCTATTTCTCTCGAAGCCATTTCCCCCGAAGGAAGCGGCTCCCGCACCACCTATCCGCGTCACAGCAACAGGAGAACTGCCCTAACCGATTTCTGACGGAGGCCGAAAATGCTGACGGCGATGGTGTGTATGGGAATTGCAACCGGGCTGCGGACGATGACCCCGATGGCCGTACTTTGCTGGTTTGCGTATCTCAAGCTGCTGCCCGAGACCGGTTGGGCGTTCTGGGCCGGGTCGCTGATCTCCGCGATTGTGTTCACGGTGCTGGCTCTGGGGGAGTACGTTGGCGATACGCTGCCGCGAACCCCCAGCCGTATGGCGCCGGGACCGCTCACGGCGCGCCTGGCCTTCGGTGTGCTGGTGGGGGCGCTGATCGCGCGGGCCATGCTTCAACCGCTGGCCGGCGGCATCATCATTGGCTTCTTTGGCGCACTGATCGGATCCTATGGCGGATTTCGCGCCCGAGCGGCTGTGGCGCGATGGCGCGGGCGCGATCTGCCGGTGGCCGCCGGCGAATCACTGTTCGCTCTGCTGCTCGCGCTGGGGGCCGCATGGGCGCTGCATATCCAAATGTATGCGACCTCGTAGTGCCGCGAACATCGACGTCCAATGATCGACTTGCGAGCAATACGGCGTAAGGTCGCAAGAGGCGCAGCCGGGAGGAACCATGGATCGCCGACAGTTCACCGCAGCCGTCACCGCACTGGGACTCAATGCAGCCGCCGGCGCGGCGTCCCGGGTCGAGGTCGAAACGCTGCGGCTATCGCGTAATGGATGGATGCCCAACAACGACCGCCTGCCGGTGCTGATCTATCGCAGAGCCTTCGAGACCTCCTCTGAAACCGCCTCCACGATGGAGCGAATCTTCCAGCGGAACGCCTGGCCGGCGCAGTGGCGCAACGGTGTCTACACCTTTCATCACTATCACTCGACCGCACACGAGGTGCTGGGATTCGCGGGCGGATCCGCCACGGTGATCCTGGGAGGCGAGGGCGGCCATGACGTCAGCGTTCAGGCGGGCGATGTGGCCGTATTGCCCACGGGCACCGGGCATTGTCTTCTGAAGGCTAGCAGTGACTTCCTGGTCGTGGGTGCTTATCCGGTGGATCAGCACTGGGACATCTGCCGGTCGGCGCCCGATCGCGAAGCTGTGGAGCGCATGCGCACGCTCAGCTTCCCGCCCAGCGATCCGGTCTCCGGGGCCAGCGGCGCTCTGGTGAATGCATGGCGCAGCGATCAGCGTGGCTGAACGAAAACCCCGGAAGCTCTTCTCTCCTGCAGGGTACGGCGGAAGCCCCAGAGTTTCGTTGCGCTTGAAAGATCGGACAGACGGGGCTAG
>CAXUIM010000094.1:0-4045 GCA_964250885.1 uncultured Acidobacteriaceae bacterium
TCATCCATGAACGGCATGAACTTGTCCGGGAATCCGGGCATGGTGCAGCCAATGCAGATGCCGCCGACGTTGGGGCAACCGCCGATGCCGCGCATCCAGCCGCGCTTGGTCACGTTGCAGTTGACCACCGGTCCCCAGCAGCCCACCTTCACCAGGCATTTGGGTGAGCCGTACTCCAGCGCGAAGTCGCCCTGCTCATAATAGCCAGCGCGATCACAGCCTTCGTGTACTGTCTTGCCGAACAACCAGGTGGGGCGAAGCTGCTCATCGAGAGGGATCATGGGCGCCAGTCCGGCTACCTGATAAAGCAGGTAGAGCACCGTCTCCATGAAGTTGTCCGGCTGCACCGGGCACCCCGGCACATTCACTATGGGCAGACCGCCGGCCGACTTCCACTTCCAGCCGAGGTAGTCCGCGAGGCCCATGCAGCCGGTGGGATTCCCGGCCATGGCATGGATGCCGCCATAGGTGGCGCAGGTGCCGATCGCGATGGTCGCTACGGACTTTGGCGCCAGGCGATCGATCCACTCGCAGGTGGTGATGGGCTGGCCGCTCTCCGGATCGGTTCCGACAGCCGCCCAGTAGCCCTCTCTCTTGATCGCCTCATTGGGAATGGAGCCTTCGACCACCAGAACGAACGGCCCTAGTTTTCCCGACTCGGCGTCGTAGTAGAACTTCATGAACTCGTCGCCCACTTCGGAGGCCAGCACGGGGTGATGCAGATGAACTTTAGGAAGCCCGGGAATGGCTCCCAGGAGAACGTCTTCAATGCTGGGCTGTTCGGCCGCGGTGATGGAGATGGAATCTCCATCGCAACTCAAACCGGCCGTGATCCATACGATGTGAACTTCAGATGGGGTCTTTGGTTTGCTTTCCGGGAAGGAACTTGAATTCGAGTCCATGCAGCACCTTCTTGTCTTACTGTCGATCCGTTAGAAACTCGTTCTCTTCGACCGGCGACTCTGACAAATTTCAGATGCGTCGTATTGCGAATGTTTGGCATTGTGTGCCTCGATTCGGACAGTTGTCAAATCCTCTGAAGGTGGAAGCTTTTCAGCTCAGCAGTTCGTCGAAATCGGCAGAAACAGGGGTCGTTCCCTTGATTGATTTCGTCAGCAAATTCTGGGCAACTGTTCCCCGAATAACACGTCCACCACACGCGTGCCTCCAATGAGTGTCCGCATCAGCACCATGCCCGGATGCCGATCGACGACCTCTCCGATCACGGCAGCATCCCGTCCTAGGGGATGGGCGCGCATGCGCGAGAGGACCCGATCGCACAGCTCTGGCGCCACGAAGGCGATCAGCTTGCCTTCATTAGCCACATACAGCGGATCGAGGCCCAGCACCTCGCAGGCGCCGCGTACGGAGTCCCGCACCGGAAGGGCCTCTTCCTGCAACACGATGCCGACGCCGGACAGGGCAGCAATCTCATTGAGGGTGGTCGCTACGCCGCCCCGGGTGGGATCGCGCATGCAGTGAAAGCCGGACAGATTTCCTGCGGCCTGGGCTTCATCCAGCATTTCGCCCACCAGACCGTTCAGTGCGGCGCAGTCACTGACCAGCTCGCCTTCAAACTCCAGATTCTCTCGCTGCGAAAGGATGGTGATTCCGTGATCGCCGATCCAGCCGCTGACAAGAATCTTGTCTCCCGGGCTGGCTGCATCGGCGGAGATCCGGGTCGCACGGTCGAACACACCAATCCCGGTGGTGGTGATGAAGACCTTGTCTCCCTTGCCGCGATTCACGACTTTGGTGTCGCCGGCCACCAGCTGCACACCCGCTTGTGCCGCGGCGACGCGCATCGACTCGACAACACGCCGTAGATCGCCGGTTGCGAGACCTTCTTCCAGGATGAAGGCCGCCGCCAGGTACAGCGGCCGCGCGCCTCCCATGGCCAGATCGTTCACCGTGCCATTGACGGCCAGCGATCCAATGTCACCGCCGGGGAAGAAGATGGGCGTGACCACGAAGGAATCCGTGGTGAAGGCAAGCCGGGCGCCGGCGATAGTGAGGGCCGCCTGGTCATTCATGCACTCCAGGCTGGGATTGCGAAAGCTGCTGACGAACACCTTTTCGATCAGCTCCGCGGACAGCTTGCCCCCGCTGCCGTGACCCATGACGATCTGAGGATGCTCGAACAGGGGCAGAGGACATTGGCCGAATCCGCCGGTAATTGCGGTCTCTTCCGCAGGCGAAGCGGATTGAGGAGATGCCGGCCCGGGGGTAACCGGACCAGAGATAGCCGGACCGGAGGCAGCCGCAGCGGACGCAGAGCCTGGGGACGAAAGCAGGTCGGACGAAGCCATCAGGCCACTCCTGCGATGCTGACCAGGTCCGACTCCGTGAGGTGCCGGCCGTATGCGTAGTAAGCCGCGCAGGCTCCTTCGGCGGAGACCATGGTGGCGCCCAGCGGATGCTGCGGGTTGCACTCCTGACCGAAGGCCGGACAATCGTGCGGCTTCTTCAAGCCCTGCAGGATCTCTCCGGCAATACAGATCGCTGGCTCTTCGGTTTGAATGGCCGCTACATCGAAGCGGGCCTCCGCATCCCAATCGCGAAACTCGTCGCGCAGATGGAATCCGCTGTGCGCGATGGTTCCGACGCCGCGCCATTTACGGCTGCCCACCTGGAAGACTTTGCCGATCAACTGCCGGGCGGTTTCATTGCCCTGCCGCCCCAGAATCCGGGAGTACTGGTTTTCAACCTCCGCGCGTCCTTGCTCGAGCTGCCGCACGACCATCAGAACACCCTCGAGGATGTCGAGCGGCTCGAACCCGGTCACCACGATGGGCACATGATAGCGCGAGCTCAGCGGCTCGTACTCACCATAGCCCACGACCGCGCAGACGTGTCCTGGACCGAGAAATCCCTGCACGCGGTTTTGTGGAGAGGAGAGGATCACCTCCATCGCCGGGGGCACCAGCACATGGGAGACCAGCAGAGACACGTTTAAGACGTCCATCTGCCGGGCCTGCCAGGCCAGCATCGCATTGGCCGGGGCCGTGGTCTCAAAGCCGATCGCAAAGAACACAACCTGCTTCTCCGGGTTGGCGCGCGCGATCTTGAGGCAATCGAGCGGCGAGTACACAACGCGCACGTCTCCACCCAGGCTCTTGATGCTGAACAGGTCGCCGTTTGATCCGGGAACTCGCAGCATATCGCCGAAAGAGCAGAAGATCACTTCGGGCTGCCGCGCGATGGCGTGCGCTTTGTCGATCATTTCCAGCGGCGTTACGCATACCGGGCAGCCCGGCCCGTGCACCAGCTCTACGCCGGGCGGCAGCAGATGATCGATTCCATTCTTCACGATGGAATGCGTCTGCCCCCCGCAGACCTCCATGATCACCCACGGCCGAGTCTGAATGCGCTTGATCTCATCCACCAGCTTCGCCGCAATGGTTCCGTCGCGGTATTCGTCCAGATACTTCATCCGCCGCCCCCCCGCCATCGTCCCGTGTCGATCTCCTCGACCACGGGGGCCTCCAGCTCCGTCAGCTGGTCCAGTTCCGCGAGCGCCGCATAGGTTCGATGAGCCTCTTCTTCATCGACGCGGCTGATGGCGAAGCCCACGTGGACCAGAACATACTCGCCCACCTGCGTTTCCGGCACATATTCCAGGCAGGCCTCGCGCACGACACCGCCGAACCGCACCCGCGCCATCTGCATGCCGTTGGCTGCAAACCTCTCCACCACTTTGCCCGGAATGGCCAGACACATGGCGCTACTCTCCCCGCGCGATTCGCTCACAGGCAATCGCTGCTTGACCGACGGAGATGCCGCCATCATTGCACGGGATCAGCCGTTGAAAGAAAACATCGAAGCCTGCCTGCCGCAGGCCGGCGGTGGTTCCGCGCAGTAATTTGACGTTTTGGAAACACCCTCCACTTAAGCAAACTCTGGAAAGATGTCGTTGCTCGCGAATGCGGCAGCACACCGCGACAGCCGCAGCAACCAGGGTGTTGTGAAAACGCGCGGCCACGCGGCTGACCGGCTCACCCTTCCGCGTCTCGGAGACGATGGCTCGCACCATGGGGCGAAGATC
>CAXUIM010000094.1:4145-13294 GCA_964250885.1 uncultured Acidobacteriaceae bacterium
GGTAAAACTGCCTGGAAGCACGCTACGCCGCTCGGAATGGCCATGTCAAACGCATCGCGCAGGTAGCTTCGCGCCACACGCCAGGGTTCGCGCACTGCCGTATCGCCGCCCGCCAGCAGCACCGTGCGCAGATGCGCAAAGCGTTCGAAGGCCGCTCGATCGGCCACCAGAAACTCTCCGCCCCAGATGGTCGCGTCGCTGCCCAACCCCGTTCCGTCCCAGGCCACGCCGATGACTTCGCCGTGCAACTGGTGTTCCGCCATGCAGCTGGCAATGTGCGAGTGATGATGCTGCACGGCAATTCGTCTTGTTCCCGTCATCTTTTGGGCCAGCTGCGTGCTGAGGTATCCCGGGTGCAGATCGTGCGCGACCGCTTGCGGAGTCACATGGAACAGCCGGCGCATGCGTTGCAGCGTCTCCTCGAAAAACTGCAGGGTTTCGAAGTTCTCCAGGTCGCCCAGGTGCTGGCTGGGCAGAGCAAAGCCGGCCCGGGTGAGACACAGCGTGCTCTTCTGCTGCGCGCCGCATGCCAGCACTTCGACATCTCCTGAATCCAGCCATACCGGCATCGGGGTATAGCCGCGCGCCCGGCGCAGCAGCATCGGCTGCGCTTCGTGGACGCGTACCAGGGAGTCGTCCACACGGGTGTGAATGGGGCGGTTGTGATGCACGAACGCATCGGCAACTCCGGCCAGACGCAGCTCCGCTTCCGTATTGTCGGTGACAATCGGTTCCTCGCTCCGGTTGCCGCTGGTTGCGACCAGAACCGCCTGCGCCGATCCTCTCTCCCGGAGCACCTGAAACAGCAGATCATGCATCGGCGTGTATGGAAGCATGACACCGAGCCACTCGCTTCCCGGAGAGACACCTTGAAGCGGCTCCGCCGGCTCGCGCCGGTCCGGGTTTGCCATGTGCTCCGGGTACTTGCGGCGATGCAGCAAGACAATGGGCCGTTCCCGGCCGAGCAGCACGGCACGCTCGGGGTCCGAGATCATGCAGAGTTCTTCCGCGACAGCCAGATCGGCCACCATTACGGCGAAGGGTTTCTCACTGCGCCGCTTGCGACGGCGCAGCTCCGCGACCGCTGCCGGTTGTCGCGCGTCGCAGAGCAGCTGGTAGCCGCCCAGGCTCTTCCAGGCGACGATAGCCCCGGCCTCGAGCTGTTCCGCCACAGCCTCGATCACCTCGCGAGCGCTCTGACTGGCCCTTGGTGCATCTCCTGGAATGAACAGCTCCAGTCGGGGACCGCACACGGCGCATGCATTGGGCTGCGCGTGAAAGCGCCGGTTGGCGGGGTCGTCGTACTCGCGCCGGCAGTCGGCGCAAAGAGTGAAGGCGGCCATCGTCGTCTGTCCGCGATCGTAAGGGACATCGAGGATGATGCTGTAGCGCGGACCGCAGTTGGTGCAGTTGGTAAAGGAATATTCGAAGCGCCGGTTGGCGGGATCGCGGACGTCGTTGCGGCACTCATCACAGACGCAGACATCCGGCGGCACCAGGGTGAAGACATTCGCTTCGCCCGCGCTGGCGCGAATCACGAAAGCGGGGTCTCCCTGCACCGCGACCGGCGTACTCTCCACGCTGGAGATTCGCATCAACGGCGGCCCTTGCACGGGAAGAGCGGCGATGAAATCTTCGATGGCGGAGCGAGCGCCTTCCAGCTCGACAACGGCGCCTTCCGCCGAGTTCATGACGAACCCGGACAGGCCGTGCTTCTGAGCGAGACGGTACACGTAGGGTCTGAAGCCGACGCTCTGCACGATGCCCCGAACAAGCAGGCGCGTACGTTCCGCTGAATGAATTCCGTCGATCGCTTCAGCACCCATCGCGCATCTTGAACTGTACGCCCTCGGGCGAGAGGGCGGGCAGGGCCTGAGGCTCGGAGCCGCTCCGCAGGCCGGTCGAGCGGGGCGCAGGCTATCGACTCAGGCTATCGATTGCCGGGCGACTCATTCAGGAACTGCAGCACGATATCGGTGGAGGTGGTTTCACCGATGCGTGGAAAGATCTTCTCGACGACGAAATTGTGTGTGTCGAGGTCGCGGTCGGTCATGGCGTCCACGACCAGAACAACGTTGTAGCCGTAATCCCGCGCGCTGCGAGCGGTCGAGTCCACGCCGGCACTGGTGGCGATGCCGGTGAGAAAGACCTGAGTTACGCCGCGTCCACGCAGAGACTCGTCGAGGGAGGTACCGATAAAGGCTCCGACACGTTGTTTACTGACGAGGTAGTCCTCAGGACTGGGCTCGAGCTCCGGGACCAGGTCGGCCCAACCTTCGGGGAACGACAGGATGCGAGGACCGGCGTCGGTACGGCTTGGAGACGCGGCCGTCACATTGACCAGAACGACCGGCAGACCGCGCTCTCGGAAAGCCCGCGCAAGCTGGGCCGATCGCTCCACGATCTGCTGGGAAGGATGTGCCATGGGCATAGCCGTGATCCCTTTTTGCAGGTCAATCACAATCAGAGCAGCGGTGGTATCGAGTTGAGTCAGGGGCATGTTGTTCCTTGGCGGCACGCTTGGAGCTTGTTGAAAAAGCACCTCGGATGTCCGCGAGGCAAGTACGAAACCCGCAATCAAAGCGGGTTTCGCGAAGCTAGCAAAGCCACAAAAGCCAATTTTCAACCAGCTCTTAAGAGCTGGTATTGTGGCCGGCTGATTTCGTTTCCCGGGTCTCAACCGCGAGACCTGGGGCACCCAAATTCAGAGGTCGATCACAGAATCATCCGGTTGCGCTACTAGCGGGCCTCTTTGTTTGCAAAGTTTGTGCTTCCCATGAGGCTGATTAAAACAACGCCCACAAAGAAGATCAGGAGCGATAAGCGATTTGCGATCGAGACTTTCCCAACCTCGAGCAGAATATAGCCGATGATCAGGTTGAAGAGCGCCCAAAGGACGTTTACCGTGGGCGAGGAGAGCCCCTTTCCGGGAGGCTTGGCAAAAGGAGTCGGGAACCAGTCTCCGCATATTCCCTTCACGAAGTGAGGGACCGCGTTGGTGAGAAATATCCCGGCAAAGAGTGAAGCGATGTAGTCATGCCACGCCATGTGTACTCTCCTAGAACTGTTTGAGATCTCAAATAGCCGCTTTGGCTGGTTCGGCCAGCGGGTGCGTGGCCGTTGCGGCTAGAAGGTCTTGCTGTTGGTAGATGAGCCGTGTACTCTCCCGAATGCTGGGGAGGCGCAGCAGGAATACGATGGAGCCGGCGACGCAAACGGCGCCGGTAACGATGACCGTGGCAGGAGCCCCGATCCAATGCGCCAGGACGCCGGCCAGCAGGCTGCCGAAGGGCGCTGCCCCGAAGAAGGCCATGGTGTAGTAGCTCATTACGCGGGCGCGCTTATCTTCCGCGACCAACGATTGAATGACCGTATTGCTGGCTGCCGCGCACTGCATAATTCCGAATCCGATGAACGCCATCAGCGCCAGGGAAATCCAGAGGCTGCGGGAGAAGCCGAAGAGCACCAGACCGACACCGCACATCGCGGCCGAAACCTGGATCATGCGGGCCAGTCCAAGGACGGACTTGCGCGCCGCCAGGGAAACCGCCGAGACCAGCGCGCCGACTCCCATAGCCCCGGTAAGCCAGCCCAGCGCATGCGGACCGCCGTGCAACACCTGACCGGCAAATACGGGCAACAGCACACTGACGGGCCATCCCATGAGGCTGATCAAAGCAAATAGCAGGAGAATAAGGCGGATGGGCTGGAAGCTGCGGACGTAATCCCAGCCCTCACGCATCTGCTCAAACATGGATGCCCGGTTGCGGCGATTTTCCACCGGCTTGAGGCGCATTAGTAGAAGCGATGCGATCACCGCGAAGTAGCTGAGGCCGTCGATCAGGAAGCACCAGCCTTCACCCCACGATCCGATCACCAGGCCGGCGATGGCTGGACCGATGAGCCTGGCTCCGTTGGTCATTGAAGAGTTGATGGCGATGGCATTGCCGAGGTCGTTCTTGTCCTCCACCATCTGTATCAGGAACGCCTGCCGGCCGGGCGCATCGAACGCATTGATCAGGCCCTGGAGAGCCGCGAGGGCGATGATCTCCGCCAGGGTGATTCTGTGGGTGAGCGTCAACACTGCCATGGCCAGGGACTGGGCCGCGGCAGCGGCCTGGGTGCACACCAGCAGCCTGCGGCGATCGAGCCGCTCTACCCAGACACCCGCAAAAGGGCCCAGGAGAAACGAAAGAATCTGTCCCGCGAACCCGACGATGCCCAGCAGCAGTGCCGAGTGGGTCAGCTGGTATACCAGCCAGGCGGTCGCCAGCTTCGTCATCCACGTTCCGATGACGGATGTGCCCTGGCCAAAGAAGAAGAGCCTGAAGTTGCGGTGCCGCAGCGCTCGCCAGACGTGCGACAGGGAGGCTTCCGCAGAAGGAGCGGCCGCACTCCCGGCTTTGCCTGTTGCGGCTTTGCGCGCTGTCCGGATCACATCTCCGCCAATCGCTTGATGACCTCGGCGGCTGCAAACAGGGTCTCTTGATCCCGCTTATCCAGTTGCGCGATGGACCCCGCCAGCCACAATCTCTTCGCGTCTTTGACACTCTCGCGCATGGAGGCGCCCTTCGCGCTCAGCTCGATGTAGATCTGGCGCCCATCGGTCTGATGGGGTTTGCGCGCGACCAGCCCCATCTTCTCCAACGCCGCGATGATCGTTCCCATCGACTGCGGCTTCACACTCTCGGCGCGCGCCAGATCAGCCGTCGTTGCCGGGCCTTCCTTCGCCAGGCGCGATAGTACGGACATCTGGGTCCAGGATAGTTCCGGCCTCTCGGAGAGGCTCTCCGAACGAAGCCGGCGCACCAGAAGTCCCAATGCGAGCACCAGTTCCGATTCGGCGTTGTGGCGGGACCTCTTCGACATCGTGCTTCCAGAATAGGGTAAGACCAGCTAATCTGGCAAGTCTTTCTTGGAAGTAAGACTTCTAACACAAAACGAGTGCAGCACCACCTGTATGTTGCACGCGAACCTATTTCAGGGGGAAGACCTGGATGTTGCGAAAGAAGATCTCGGCGCCTTCGGATTGGAAGAGGATCTTGCCCCGATCCGGGAAGGGATCTGTGCCTACATTCGCCAGCTTGCCGTTGACGTATTGCCTGAGCGTCTTGTCGGTGACGACCAACTCGACTGTATTCCACTCACCATGCGGCTTTTCGAATTCACCGGACGAGTTGCGGAAACCGGTGACGTTTTGCTCCGGGCCCTTATCGATGTGTCCGATGTTGAGGGCTGAACCGGGCGGCCCGGTCACCCGTATGCCGTTCGATCCGGTGAGGGCGGCGCCGTCGGTTAACCAGAAATCTCCCGTCTCGCCTTCTTTGATCTGGAACTCGATCGACCGCGGCCAGACCTTCTGTTCGCCCTGCACGTTGTATAGGATTCCGCTGTCGCGCGCCTGTCCGGCCCGCTCCGCGAATGTGCCTTCACCCCATTTGAAGTCGGCGCGGAGATAGAAATCGTGGAACTGTTGTTTCGTGATGATGTAGCCCATCTGGCGCCCGGAGACATGGATGAGCCCATCTTCGACCTGAAAGACATGCTCGGGGTCGTTGTTGAGCCCCTGGCCGCGGATGAACGTATCGAACTGGGCAAGATTGGAGCCATCGAAGAGGACAATCGCCGGCCCATGCGCTGGGATCGCTACGCTGTCGGCGCCTGGAGACCCGGCAGCTTCAGACCCGGCAGCTTGGGAGAGCGTGGCCGGGAGGCAGCTGGCGCCGAGGAGAAGCGCCAGAGCACAACAGCCGGGGAGTCGGTACTTGGCAAGCAGCATTCGATAGCCTCACCGATTGGAGGTTCAAGACTGCAACAGTGTACAGGGAAGGGCGCTGGGAGAGAGCGTCTCGAGCAGTTCCAGCTGGACCGATTCTCCCTGGACTAGACACAGGGGGCTTTCTCCCGGTAACGTTCTTAGCGGATCTCGCTGCACAACTTTCCGGTTTCAGCTACGAATTCAGAGTTTCAGATACGAAGAGGTCTTCTCGATGCTCGATCGCAGGAAGTTCTTGTACAACGCCGCGAAGACGACCCTCGCAGCGGCTGCGGCCAGCCGCACGCACCTTCTCCAGGCGGAGACAGCCTCTCCCAGCCAGAGTCCCACGGGCGACGAGATTCGACTTGCGCTGATCGGAGCCGGCATACAGGGTCAGAGTGACATGCACTTCGCCCTGCAGGTGCCGGGAGTCAAGCTCGTCGCCGCCGCCGACTGCTACGATGGCCGTCTTACCCATGTGAAGGAGCTGTGGGGCTCCGATCTGTTCACCACGCGCGATTATCGCGAGATCCTGGCCCGCAAGGACGTGGACGCCGTTCTCATTGCCACTCCAGACCACTGGCACAAACAGGCGGCTGTCGACAGCCTCCACGCCGGCAAGGATGTGTACCTGGAAAAGCCGATGATCCATCTGTACTCCGATGGGCCGGAGATCATCAGCACAGCAAAATCCAGCAATCGCATTCTCCAGGTCGGCAGCCAGCGTGTGAGCTCTATCGTGTACATCAAAGCGAAGGAGTTGCTGGCCTCCGGCGCTATCGGCAAGCTGAATATGGTGACTGCCCGCTGGGATCGTAATTCCTCCATCGGCGCCTGGAACTACTCCATCCCTCTTGATGCGTCGACGGAAACGTGCGACTGGCCGCGCTTCGAGGGAACGGCTCCTAAAATGCCGTTCAATGCGGAGCGGTTCTTCCAATGGCGGAAGTGGAAGGACTACGGGTCGGGTGTCGCCGGAGATCTGTTTGTGCACCTGTTCAGCGGCACACACTTCATCACCGGAACGGACGGTCCCACTCGCGCCATGGCTACCGGGGGAATTCGCTACTGGAAGGATGGCCGCGATGCAGACGACGTGATGCTGGCGCTCTTCGACTATCCGGAAGGCTTCAATCTCAGCCTGCATGTCAACTTCGTCGACGGCGGGGAGGAGAACGAGGGATTTCTCTTCACCGGATCCGAGGGCCTGATGGAGATCGACGGGCGAACCAACAGCGTGACGGTGACCCGCACGCCGCTCGCGACAGAGCCCGGATATACCGTCTCCACGTTCGCCGATGCGATGCAGAAAGAGTATCTCGAGCAGTACCGCAAGAAGTACCCAATACGACATCCGAGCGGACCGCCGCCGCAGGAGGTCGAGACATTTACCGCGCCCCCGGGCTACTCCGACAGCTACGATCACTTCAGGAACTTCTTCGAGTCCGTTCGCAGCCGAAAGCCCGTCGTGGAGGATCCGACCTTCGGGTTCCGCGCCGCGGGGGCCGCACTGCTGAGCAACCTCAGTGTGGAACGCGGCACCGTTGTTCACTGGAATCCAGAGACGATGCAACTCGGTTGAACTCTTATCGTGCAGCGGAGCGCCGGCTCCTGCGGCCGTTGCGGAGAGGGTCTTCAGGTACATCGACCGTCGTGCGCTGCTAGGATCACTGCCCAGGCAAGAGTAAGGAGCCATATGAATAGGGTTTGGACATACGTCGCGGCTGCGCTGTCGGTGCTGGCTTTGCCATACGGCACAGCCCGCGCCCAGGACCCGACACACGCCACGGAGTTCCGCATGCCGCATCCTGGCCCCGGACCTGACGGAGAGCCGCGGCTCGCTTTTCTGGCTCACCGCCTTGGAACGGATCACGCGGAGGGCATATCACTGCTCGACATGAATGGGGACGGCTTCGCGGATCTGCTGAGCGGCTCCTACTGGTATCAGAACCCGGGCGCAGGGGGTGGGGACTGGACGCGTCATCAGTTCCGCACGGTCGGCATCCATAACGAATTTGTCTCCGACTGCGGGGAGTGGATCGTCGATGTCGATCACGATGGTCTACCGGATCTGGTGACCACAGGCTGGATTGCGAATGGCCTTTGGTGGTATCGCAATCCGGGTACAGCCGCCACGGTGGCTGGCACCCAGTGGAAGGCGGAGAAGATAACAGACAGCTTCGATACCGAGGGTGGAGCGTTCGCCGATATCGACGGCGACGGCAAACCGGATCTGGCTCTGGCTCATTACAACCGCTCCGGCATCATCTGGGTAGATTTCAGCAAAGATAAGCCCCGGGTCCATCACCTCGGGAGCCGCGAGCAGGACGGCCATGGAATCGGAATCGCTGACGTAAATGGCGACGGCAAGATGGACATCCTTACCACTCATGGGTGGTTTCAGCAGATCGACGCCGATGCGGACAAGTGGCTGTGGCACCCGGATTGGGATCTGGGGGATACCGGCTTTCCGATCCTGGCCTACGATGTGAACCACGACGGCAAGATGGACCTCGTCTATGGTCAAGGCCACGGATACGGTCTGTACTGGCTGGAGCAGTCCGGCACGGCGGAGCATCCTCTCTGGATCCGTCACGTAATCGACCAATCCTTCTCTCAATCCCACGCTCTGGCGTTAGTGGATCTCAATGGCGACGGTTCGGTCGAGCTGGTTACGGGCAAACGGTATCGCGGCCACTCCGGAAACGATCCGGGTTCCTACGATCCCGTTGTCATCTATGCATATCGTTTTCCGGACGCCGCTGCGCTGGCCTCCGCTAAGCAACATGCTGCCGGGACGGCAACCGCCCGGACGGTCGAGGGTCTGCCCAGCATGGCGATCGCCGATCCCGCATCCGACCCGAGCTTCACCCGTATCGCTCTGTCTGTGAACGGCACGGCCAGCATCGGAACACAGATAATAGCCGCCGATCTTGACCACGATGGCGATATGGATCTTGCCACCGCCGGCAAACTTGGGGTGCACGTGTTAGAGAATCTCAAGATCAACAACGTATCGAAAGCAGTTCGGGAGCAGCAGCAACCACTGAATCGCGCCTGGCCCTTTCCCGGCGAAGGCAAAGAGATCCCACAGGAAGATGGTCCCCCGGTTCCGAAGTAGCGAAGGAAGTGGGGGAAGCGATCGTTGGATCAGAGCGAATTCCCTGCAGCGGTGCACCGGACGATTCCAGAAAGCGCCGTTTCTCTTGACCAAAAATGGCGCGTTCGTGGCTCGCAGGACACCATCAGGTAACTTGCTTCAGGGGTATAGAAACTCCCGTTGCCAACCGGCGTCGCCGCTGTGAAATACGACCCGGTAATGGAGCCGGTCCGGGCCGTCGGCCCAGAACTCGATTGCTTCCGGTTTGAGCCGGTACCCCTTCCAGAACAC
>CAXUIM010000095.1:0-7483 GCA_964250885.1 uncultured Acidobacteriaceae bacterium
AGGATCGCCATGCACAACACACTCCACGATCTTCGCTACGCCTTTCGCCAGCTGCGCCGGTCGCCGGGCTTTACAGTGACCGCGGTGCTGATCCTGGCGCTGGGTATCGGCGCGAATACGGCCATATTCAGCCTGGTGTATCAGGTTCTGTTGCGCTCGTTACCCGTAGCTCATCCAGAGCAGATCTACAAGATCGGCAAGGGACTCGACTGCTGCGTGGACGCGGGTGCTCGCGGCGACTGGAAGATCTTCTCCTACGACATGTATCAATCCTTGCGCGACCACACGCCGGGAGTTGACGGCATGGCCGCCGTGCAGGCCGGCAGCCTGACCTTCAGCGTGCGCCGCGCGGGGAGCTCGGGGAGCGTGGACGCCGCGCAGCCCCTCTCAGCGCGCTTTGTCTCCGGCAATTACTTCCCGGTGCTGGGCGTTCCAGCGTTTGCCGGACGTCTCTTGCAGCCCGGCGATAACCGCAAAGGCTCCGCTCCGGTAGCGGTGATCAGTTATTCGCTGTGGCAGACGCGGTTTGCAGGGGATCCCCATTTGCTGGGCAGCACGCTTCTGCTCACCGGACATCCCGTCACGGTGGTTGGAATTGCGGCGGAGACCTTCCTGGGGGAGCGCAACGAAACAAACCCGCCCGGCATCTGGCTGCCCCTGGTGCTGGAGCCCGAACTCCAGCCGGATCGAAAGCTGATGCTGTTTCCCGGCGAGCAGTGGCTCGATCTGCTGGTGCGTCTGAACCCGCCCTCGCAGGCGCCAAAGGTGCAAACCGCGCTGCGCACCGAGCTGAGCGAATGGATACAGAGCCATCGCGAATACTTTCCGGGGATCTCCGATCGCGAACTGGCAGAGCAGACCACCGAACTGGCGCCGGTCAGCACCGGTATGAACGATCTCGGAGATCAGTACCAGCCCAGTCTGCGCCTGCTGCTGCTGGCTTCCGGCTCCGTGCTCCTGATCGCGTGCGCCAACCTCGGCATCCTGATGCTGGCGCGCAGCATGGGGCGGCGCGGCGAGATGGCCATCCGCAGTGCACTCGGCGCCCCCCAGGCACGGCTGATCGGGCAGACCCTGGTGGAGAGCCTTCTGCTCGCGCTGGCCGGGGGAGCTGCCGGAATCGGCCTGGCCTATGCGGGGACGCACGCCATGCTGGCCCTGGCTCTCAAGGGAGTCGAGCTAAGCCCCTTGAAGGCCGCGCCACCATGGCCGGTGCTCGGCTTCGCGCTGGCATTGTCGCTGGTTACGGGAGTGCTGTTTGGACTGCTTCCGGCATGGATCGGCGCGCGACTGGATCCCGCTGACACGCTGCGGAGCACAACCCGCAGCCCGGGCGATGCGAGCGCCTCGCCGCAGCGATTTCTGGTGATCCTGCAAGCCGCGCTTTCACTGACACTGCTGTCTGCTGCGGGCCTGCTGATCGTCAGCCTGCGCCATCTGCAGCAACAGGACTTTCACTTCACGCCAGAGGGCCGGCTGATCGTCTTCACCGATCTGCAGTCCGCGGGGTACACCTATGAACATCTGGCCGCTCTCTATCGGCAACTGGATGACACGTTCGCTCGCCTGCCGGAGGTAGAGCGCTTCGCATACGCAACCTATGGTCCCATGGCCTACAACCGGTGGTCCACTGGCGTGTTCTTCCCGTACGCGGCACGCAGTCCCGCGATCTCCGCGTACTCCGCGGTCAGTGCAAACTACTTCGCGACAGTGGGCACACCGGTGCTGCTGGGTCGCGGCATCGACGCGCAGGACACCGCCACCAGCGTGCATGTCGCCGTCGTAAACCGCAGCTTCGTGAACGAGTTTCTGCAGGGACGGCAGGCGATTGGGGAGCACTTCGGACCCGATCCGTCGTTGCGCGGCGCGTTCCAGATCGTCGGTGTGGTCGCGGACACAAAGTACGGCAGCGCCGAACGTCCGGCGGAGCCCATGTTCTTCACACCGCTGACGCAGACCACCGTGTTCCCCGATCCGAAGGATCAGAGTGTGGAAGACTACCAGCACTTCCCCAATAACCTGATCGTGCAGTATCGCGGGGATGAAGGCATGGCCGCCAAGCAGGTGCGTGCGGCGCTGCAATCCATCGATCCCAATATTCCAATCCTGCGGATCCTCCCCTACACGGAACAACTCGCCGGCAACTTCACCCAGCAGGACCTTCTCGTTCGTCTCACCAGTCTGTTCGGAATCCTCGCGCTGCTGCTGGCCTCAGTGGGCCTGTACGGAGTGACGGCCTACACCGTCGCGCGGCGTACGGGTGAGATCGGGATTCGAATGGCTCTGGGAGCCACGCGGGGCGGCGTTCTCGCTTTGATCCTGCGCGGAGCCCTGACCCAGGTGTCGATCGGACTCGCAATCGGAGTTCCCCTCAGTATCGCCGCGGGCCGCCTGCTGCAGCACACCCTGTATCAGACCAGCGCGTTTGAGCCGCGGGTTCTGCTCGCGATTTTCGCTCTGCTGAGCGGCGCGGCGCTGATCGCTGCGTTGATACCGGCGCAGCGCGCCGCCTCCATAAATCCCACCGAAGCGCTTCGCGCCGAATGAGGCCTGCAATGCACAACACCCTCAACGATCTTCGCTTTGCCCTTCGCCAGCTACGCCGCTCGCCTGGCTTTGCGCTCACGGCCGTGCTCACGCTGGCGCTGGGCATCGGCGCCAACACCGCCATCTTCTCGCTGCTCGATCAGGCACTGCTGCGCTCGCTGCCGGTCCAGAATCCGCGGCAGCTTGTCCTGCTCGAGGGCACTGGAGACGCCTGGGAAGGTCACACCAGCAGCTACGGGAGCGACAGAGACGGCTCTCTCTCCTTCTCCTATCCGATGTACAAGGATCTACGAGACCACGATTCCGCTTTTGCCGGACTGATCGGTTCCGCGTCCGCCACTATCGGCTTTGCGCACGCAGGTTCTTCACAGCTCGTCGACGGCGAACTGGTCACCGGCAACTACTTCTCCGTGCTGGGCGTTCAACCTGCGCTGGGACGTCTGCTCACGCCCAACGACGACACGCAAAAAGACGCCAACCCCGTGGGCGTGCTCAGCTTCGACTTCTGGAAAAATCTCGGCGCGGATCCAACTCTCGTTGGCAGCACCGCATCGATCAATGGCCAACCGTATCAGATCGTCGGCGTGGCCGCTCCCGGTTTTCACAGCGCGGTGTTCGGTCAGACGCCCGCGCTCTTCGTGCCAATGTCCATGCTGGGGCAGATTCTTCCTGGCAAGGACAAACGCCTGATCGACCACACGGATCGCTGGATGAACGTCATGGGCCGCCTCAAGCCGGGCGAATCCATCCAGCAGGCCCAGGCCGCCTCCGCCCCGCTTTGGCATGCCCTGCGCGCCGAAGAACTCCAAGCGCTTGGCGTGAAGTCCCGGCGCTTCACGGATGGCTTCCTGACCAACAGCCATCTTCTTCTCGAGCCCGGCAGCCGCGGCTTCTCCTATGAGCGCGAAAATTACGCGACGCCGCTGCTCGTGGTCATGGCGATGGCCCTGCTGGTCCTGCTGATCGCCTGCGTCAACGTTGCCAGCCTGCTGTTAGTGCGCTCCGCCGGCCGCATGCGCGAGTTCTCGATGCGCTACGCCCTGGGCGCAAAGACCACGCGAATCGTCCAGCAGCTTCTCCTCGAAGGTCTGCTGATTGGGGCAGGCGGAGGAGCTGCCGGCTTGCTCTTTGCTCCCCTGGCCATCCGGGTGCTGGTTCATCATCTCAATGGAGACGAGATCGACGGCGCCTTCACCGCCTCCTTCGATGGCCGTCTTCTGCTGTTCAACTTCGCCATCGCCCTTGCTGTCAGCCTCTTTTTCAGTTTCGCGCCCGGGCTCCAGCTTCGCAAACCCGACCTCACACTCTCTCTTCGCCAGCAGAGCGGTACCGGCACGGGGGTCTTGCTGAGCTTTCGCCGCGCCGTCGTCTGCCTGCAGATCGGCCTCAGCGTCCTGCTGCTCGTCGGGGCGGGTCTCTTCATACGCACCATGCAGAACCTCCGCCACGTCGATGTCGGTTTCACTACGGCGCACCTGATCACCTTCGGGATCAATCCAAAGCTCGCCGGCTATACGCCAGCTGCCGTGCCGCAGTTGCAGCAGCGGGTCATCGACAGCATGGCAACGCTTCCCGGCGTGCAATCCGTGGCCGCTACGGAGGATCCTGAGCTCGCCGGCAGCGATCAGGGCGGCGGTGTCACCGTCGCCGGCTATACTCCACCGCCGGATGAAGAGCTCGACGTCCAGAGGTCTTTCATCAACCCGGCGTATTTCTCCACCATGCAGGTTCCGCTGCTCGCCGGACGACTCTTCACCCAGGACGACGCCGCCGGCCACCCGCTAGTCTCCATTGTGAATCAGTCGTTTGCCGAGCATTTCTGCGGCAATGCGGCGAACTGTATTGGCCGCATGATGTCGAACGGCGGAACCGGCAGGAGCAAGCTGGATACGGAGATCGTCGGTGTCGTGCGTGACGCCAAGCACCAGGGCGTCCGTGAAGGAGTCGAGCCGACCTGTTTCCGGCCTCTCAAGCAGGCGGCCGATCCGGCGCGGCTATTTCTATACATCCGCACGTTCTTCGATCCGGCCCAGGCGCTCTCCATGGTGCGGCGCTCGATGCAGCAGCTCGATCCCAAACTCGCCCTGGTTGCGCTGCGCACGATGGACCAGCAGATCGACGACGATCTCTCCAATGAGCGCCTGGTCTCGCTCCTCTCTGTCTCCTTTGGCGTACTCGCCACACTGCTTGCCGGCATCGGGCTCTACGGCGTACTCGCCTATTCCACGGCGCAGCGCACCCGCGAGATTGGTATCCGCATTGCGCTGGGCTCCCCACGCCTGACGATCGCGCGCCTCGTGCTTTCGGATGTGCTGCGGCTGGCCGCGCTGGGCGTTGCCTCCGCGGTTCCCGTGGCCTTCGTCGTGACTCGTCTGCTGCGCAGCCAACTCTACGGCGTCTCGCCGGCCGATCCGCTCACCCTGGGCGGCGCCATCCTGCTGATCGCAGCTGTCGCCGTGCTGGCCGCATTGATCCCGGCGCAGCGGGCCGCCACCGTCAACCCAACCGAAGCGCTTCGCGCCGAATAAGGAGGAGTCCTTATGCAAAGTGTTCTGCAAGACCTGCGCTATGCCTTTCGCCAGATGCGTCGCGCTCCGGGCTTCGCGGCCAGCGTGGTGTTCGTGCTCGCATTGGGCATCGGCGCGAATGCGGCCATGTTCACGGTGCTGGAGAGCACATTGTTCCGGCCCTTGCGCTACCTTCGCGCCAACGAACTGGCGCGCCTGGAGGCCGTGAACAAACAGGGCACAGCCGCGGCGTTGCGGCTTCCCGACCTGCTGGTATGGCGCCAGCGCGCGCACACGCTGAGTCAGATCGCAACCTACGATAGCGGGTCTGGATATCTCGCGACAGCGGGCTCCGAACAGAAGGTCGTCTCCGTGACAGCCAGCTCGAACCTGTTCGCCACGCTGGGGGTGACGCCCGCGCTGGGCCGATCTTTCGACGCCGCGGAGCAGCGCACGGGCGCGGACCCGGTCGTTGTTCTCAGCGACGCGGTCTGGCGCAATCAGTTCCACGCCGACCCGCATGTTCTTGGCCAAACGGTGCGTCTGGATGACACGCTTACCACCGTGATTGGCGTCATGCCGCGCGGCTTCGTCTTTCCGGCTGACGCCTCGCCGGCGCAGATCTGGGCGCCTTCGCCATTGACTGCCAAGGATCTCACCCGCAGCTTCGATGCCACGATGTATACCGGCGTGATTGGCAGACGGCGGCCCGGCCAATCGCTGGCAGCGGTCGCGGCGGAGATGAATGCAATCCAGCGGGAACTTCTACCTCTCTATGGCAATGCAAGCGCCGCAATGCTGGCTCCCGCTCACCTGGATGCAATCGACTATCGCCGTAGCTTGAACGACAAAGATCAGCGCACCGCGCTGCTAGCGTTGCTGGGCGCGGTGGCCCTGCTCTGGCTGATCGCGTGCGCCAATGTCGCCTGCCTGATGCTGGCGCGAACGGCCGCCCGCCGCCGCGAGATGGCGGTGCGCACGGCCCTGGGCGCCAGCCGCTGGCGGCTGGCGCGACAGACACTGGCGGAGAGCCTCTGGCTCAGCCTTCTGGGCGGCGCCGCCGGCCTGGCTCTCTCCCAGCTCACGCTGCATCTCTTCCGGCATGGTTTAACAACTCAGCTGAGCGCACCTCTCTCGCTCCGCCCTGACATCCGCGTTCTGGGCGCCCTGTTCGCGCTCAGTGTCTTGAGTGCGCTGCTCTTCACGCTGTTCCCATTGCACCTGTCCGCAGCCGTCGCGGTCGATCAAGCCCTGCGTCAGGATGGAGCGCAGTCCGGCACCGGCCGTCAGCAGCATGGCGTACAACGCACCCTGGTTGTTCTGGAGCTGGCGCTCACTCTTACCCTGCTGGTGTCCTGCGGTCTGCTTCTGCGCACCGTGTTCGCGTTGCGTAAAGTGCCGCTGGGATTTCGCATCGATCACGTCTTCGTGCTCGAACCGCATGTGCCCGGGTACAAGTACAAAACACTGGATGCCAACACGGTCGTATACAAGCCCTTACTGGAACGTCTCAAATCGATTCCTGGTATTCAGTCCGCGGCCATTACGACGGTTGCTCCGCTCGAAAACGGCTTCAAGATGAACCTGTCGATGTCTTCAGACCCGGATCCGAAGAGCGGCGCCACAAAGCCGCTCATCACCGCGGCCATGCGCGCCTCGGGGCCGGAGCTTCAGCAGGTTCTGGGCTTTGGGATGGCGCGCGGCCGATACTTCAACGCGCAGGACACCCCGGATTCCCCGCAGGTGGCCGTCGTGAACCGTGCCTTTGCCAGGATCTACGCGACCTTCGGCGGCGACGTGATGAACTTCAAGCTGGGTTCGAACGGACGCGTTGCCAAAGTTGTAGGTATCATCGACGACTTCCACCAGCACGGCATCGCAGATCCCGCAATGCCGGAGATCGATTTCGATGCGGCCCAGATGCGGCCTGGGGAAGGTTTCTACCAGCCGCTTCTCCAGGCCCACACGGACATCATGCTGCGCTCCAGCCGCGAGGCTCGCAGCCTGATTCCCGAGCTCAACCACGTGATGCAGCAGTTCAACCCCGATCTGGCCGGAACCGGGATTCGCACGATGGACCAGATCGTCGCGGACGCGATGGGCTCGCAGCTGTTGGCGGCCCATCTGCTGGAAGCTCTGGGCGGTCTCGCCCTGGTCGTCGCGCTGGCCGGGCTTTACAGCCTGCTGGCGTATCTGGTCACGCTGCGCACGCGTGAACTCGGCCTTCGTCTCGCGCTGGGAGCACAGCGTGCAGACGTGCTTCTGCTCGTGCTGCGCGGGGCGGGCGCTCTTCTTCTCGCAGGCACCGCCACCGGCATCGGCCTGAGCCTGCTCACGGCGCGTCTGCTGCACAGCCTGCTCTTCGGCGTCACGCAGTACGACCCTCTAACCCTGATCGCGGCTCCGGCGCTGCTGCTGCTGGTAGGGGC
>CAXUIM010000095.1:7583-13264 GCA_964250885.1 uncultured Acidobacteriaceae bacterium
TGGACGCGCTGACGTTCAGCACCACAACAGCTCTTCTGCTCGCCATCTCCATTGGCGCTTCGCTCGTGCCGGCCTGCCGAGCTTCACGCCTCAATCCCAACGACGCACTCCGCCAGCAATAGCTATTTCGCAAACCGTACCGATAAGGAAATTCATGATCGATATTCACAACCTTGAACGCAGCTATAAGACCGGGCATACCGAAACCTTCGTGCTCCGCCGCATCAATCTGCACATCGCCGAAGGCGAGTTCGTAACCATCATGGGCCCCTCGGGAGCGGGCAAGTCTTCCCTGCTGAATGTGCTCGCCATGCTCGACGATCAGTGGCGCGGAGAGTTCCGCTTCGGCGATATGCCCATCCAGACGTTGAATCGCAAACAGCGCGCCGACCTGGCGCGGCGCCGCACCGGCATGGTCTTCCAGAGCTATCACCTGATCGATGACCTCACCGTTGCCGAGAACATCGACCTGCCGCTCTCCTACAAGGACATCCCGCGCGCCGAGCGCCAGGCCATGGTCGCAGATACCCTGGACCGCTTCAACATTGTCGGCAAGAAAGATCTCTATCCCTCGCAGCTCTCCGGCGGTCAGCAGCAACTGGTCGGCATCGCACGCGCGGTGATCCACAAGCCGTCTCTGCTGCTCGCCGATGAGCCGACCGGCAACCTGCACTCCGAGCAGGCCGCCGAGATCATGCAGCTCTTCCGCAAGCTCAATCAGCAGGGCACCACCATCGTGCAGGTCACGCATTCGGAAGCCAACGCGGCGCTCGGCTCGCGCACCCTGGAACTGCGCGACGGTTGGCTCACGCGCGACACCTCCAACCCTGACTTGCATCAGGCAACCGGGACGACGGCCTGATCATGAACTCACGCGCCTCTCTCTCCCTCACTCTTGCCAGCCTGCTGCTGGCGCACGCGTACGCGCTCCGAGCGCAAAGCCCGGCAGCGCCGCAACTGGCGACGGCGCCACGACCGGCTCTGCGCCTGGATATCCCTCACTCTTACAATCCACTGAATGCGTATCGCGCCAGCAACGTTCCCGAACCCAACCTGGCCAACTCCCCGCGCACGGATTCTCTCATTCACGACGGCGTACTCCAGTTGTCGCTCAAATCTGCCATCGCCCTGGCGCTGGAGAACAATCTCGACCTGGCCATCGCCCGCTACAACATCCCCATCGCGGCCGCCGATGTGCTCCGCACCCAGGCCGGCGGAACCTTCCGCGGAGTCAACACAGGAATCGTCCAGAACACCCCGGGCGGCGGCGTGGGAGGCTTCGGGACCGGTTCGGCCGGAGCGGGAGCGGGCGGCACCACGGGAGGCGCGGGCGGCGCCGGGACAGGAGCCTCCGGCCTGGTGCAGTCCACGCTGGGCACAGGCACAGTGGTCTCCTCCTACGATCCGACGATCACCGCCAACGTGAGCGTCCAGCACCTGACCCAACCGCTCGCGAACCTGGCGATTTATAACGTTCAGGTGCTGCATACCAATACCATTCTGGGAGATTTCGAATTTTCACAAGCGTTTCCGACCGGGACCAGCCTGTTGGTCACCTGGAACAACGATCGCATCACCAACAACAGTCCCTTCACCCTGCTGAACCCTGAGCTCGACACGTTCTACCAGTTCTCCGTTCAACAGCAACTGCTCTCAGGATTCGGACTCGGCCCCAATCTCCGCTATCTGCGCATCGCGCGGAACAACCAGAAGATCTCCGATCAGGCCTTCGAACTCCAGGTCATCAGCACGGTCACACAGATCGCCAATATCTATTGGGATCTGGTGAGCGCCTACGAAGATGAGCAGGTCAAGACGGCCTCCCTGGACTTTGCCAATCAGACCTTGGACACCGCACGCAAAGAGCTGCAGCTGCAGGCGATTCCTGCGATCGAGGTGCTGAAAGACGAAGGCGAGGTGGCCAACCGCGAGCAGGACCTGACCATTGCCCGCTCCCAGCTCCAATTTCAGGAGCTGCTGATCAAGAACGCGATCACCAAGAACCTGGATGATCCGATCCTGGAGGCGATGCCGGTGCAGCCGACGGACCTGAGTACGGTCTCGGTCGACTCAACCATGGCCACCGCGACACCCACCAACGATCTCATCCAGGAGGCTTTGAGAAGCCGCCTTGAACTGGCGGAGTCCAGTATCGATCTGAAAAGCCGCTCCATCTCACTGGCGTCGGCTCGGAATGCGCTGCTTCCCTCGTTGGCCCTGGAGGGCTTCTATGGAGGCACCGGTCTAGGCGGCGTCGCGAATCCTGCTTCGATGACCGCCTCCACCGCCGCGCCCAACTACGGCGGCACGTTCGCCGGCGCTTTCAACAATTCAGCCCCGGATTATTACGTCGGTCTGGCGCTGGATATTCCTTTGCGCAACCGGATTGCCAAGTCCGACCAGTACCGCGCTGAGCTCGAGTCGCGGCAGGCGGATTTGCGTCTTCAACAATTGCGCAAGCAGATCCGCATCGAGGTGACCAACGCGCAGTACTCGCTGGAGCAGAGCCAGGCCCGCGTCCAGTTTGCGATCAAGGCGCGGGATCTGGCGCAGAAGACGTTTGACATCACCACGAAGGAGCAGGCGCTCGGCGCCGGTTCTGCTCTGCAGACGCTGGGCGCCCGCCACGATCTCGCCACGGCTGAGTCCGCCCTGGTGGCGGCGCGCACGGCATACCAGAAGGCCAACATCGAACTGGACCGCGCTACCGGATCGACGCTCCAGACCTTCTCCGTTTCGGTAGAATCGGCTCGTACCGGAGTGCAAACCGCAGCCACGCCGAAACCCTGAGCGCCATGCCCGCAGAACTCCCTCTCCAGCCCGCGGCCCACGGTGTCCTCTCCCCAGCGGAGCCGGTGCGGCCGTGCCGCCTGCTGATCGGAGACGACCAGCCACACGTGCTGGAGGCGCTCGAGTTCCTGCTGCGCCCCGAAGGCTATCAGGTGAGCACCGCGCGCTCACCCGCGGCCGTACTGGATGAATTCGCGCACGACGAGTTCGAAGGTGTGCTGCTGGACCTCAACTACACACGCGACACCACCTCGGGCCGCGAAGGCCTCGATCTGCTGGCTGCAATCCGCGAGCGCGATGCGCAGATTCCCGTGGTCGTGATGACCGCGTACGCCAATGTGGATCTCGCCGTGGAAGCGATGCGCCGCGGCGCCAACGACTTCATTCAAAAGCCATGGGACAATCCGAGGCTGCTCAGCATTCTACGCACGCAGCTGGAGCTGCATCGCGCGGTCAAGCGAACCCAGTGGCTGGAGGCGGAGAACCGCATGCTGCGCGCGGAGGGCGCACCGGACTTCATCGCAACCGCCCCCGCCATGCATCCGGTGGTGGAGCTGATGAGCCGCATCGGCCCCTCCGACGCCAACATCCTGATCACCGGCGAGCATGGCACCGGGAAGGAGGTCGTGGCCCAGACGCTGCATCGGCTCTCCTTGCGCGCCCAGCGTCATCTGGTGGCCGTGAATACGGGAGCGCTCTCGGAAGGAACATTCGAGAGCGAGATCTTCGGTCACGTCAAGGGCGCCTTCACGGATGCGCGCGCCGATCGCATTGGACGGTTTGAGCTGGCCGACGGCGGCACCCTGTTCCTGGACGAAATCGCCAACATCCCGGTGCGCCAGCAAGCCAAGCTTCTGAGGGTGCTGGAGACGGGCGAGCTCGAGCGGGTCGGTTCTTCCGCCACCCGCAAGGTGGATGTACGTATGCTCTCAGCCACCAATGCCGATCTGCATGCCGAGATCGCGGCCGGCCGCTTCCGCGATGACCTGCTCTTCCGGCTCAACACGGTGGAGATTCATCTGCCGGCGCTGCGCGAGCGCCGCGAGGATATCCCGGCCCTGGCAGCTTATTTTCTCTCGCGGTACGCCCTGCGATACCGCCGGCAGATCAGCGGATTCGAACCAGCCGCTCTGCAGCTGCTGATCCAACACGCCTGGCCCGGCAATGTTCGGGAGCTGGACCATACCCTCGAGCGCGCGGTGCTGATGGCGCGCGGCGCCCGGATCGTAAGCGCCGATCTCGGCCTGAACAGCCAGCGGGCCGCCGCGCAGAGCCTGGACGAGATGAGTCTTGAAGCCGTGCAATCGATCCTGATCCAGAAGGCCCTGGCGCGGGCGCAGGGCAACGTGACGCAGGCGGCGGAGGCTCTTGGCCTCAGCCGCGGCGCGCTCTATCGTCGAATGGAAAAGTATGGCCTCTAAACCCGTTTCGCTGTCTTCGTGGAGCCGGGTGCTTTCTGCAATTCCATTACTCCTGAGAAAAAACAGGGCCAAGACTCGCGGTTTCGCGGTACACCAGGAGGAAAACCGTCCAAGGCCTTCTTCATCACGGCAGAGGCTCCTGCTCGGCCGCACGCCCCGCCGTCTCAAGTATGAGCAGCAACTCCGCGTCTGGCTTACGGTTCTGGCAGTTCCCGCCGTACTCTCCACCACGGCTCTGTGCTGGGAGTACAGCCACTCGCTGGTGGGTACTGCTGCCAGCGCCCTCGTTCTGGCAGTGCTCTGGGCCATCGCCGCCAGCGTGTTCTTTGAACAGAGTATCCGGCCGCTGCAGACGCTCTCCAACGTGGTCGCCGCTCTGCGAGAGGATGACTTCTCCTTCCGCGCCCGGGGAGCCCGCCGCGGCGATTCTCTCGGCGACCTCGCGCTCGAGATCAATGCGCTCGCCGGGACCTTGCAGAACCAGCGGTCTTCCGCCCGGGATGCTCTCACCCTGGTGGAGCGCGTGATGACCTCCATGCAATCGCCGGTGCTTGCCTTCGACAGCGCGGGTGATCTGCGTCTGCTCAATCCGGCTGCTGAATCGGCCTTCCGTCTCGAGCGAGCCTTCGCCCTGGGCCGATCCGCCGCCGAACTGGACCTGATGTCGCTGCTCCAGGCCCGGGACGAGGCGCTCTATTCCAGCCCGGGCTCTGCAATGGGGTCTTCGCCCCCGGTGCGGTGGTCGGTACGCCGCTCCAGTTTTCGCCTGCGCGGCGTTCCCCACACGCTGCTGGTGCTCTCCGACGTCGCCGCGGCGCTCCGCGAAGAAGAGCGTCAGGCGTGGCAGCGGCTCATCCGTGTTCTCAGCCACGAGATCAACAACTCGCTGACTCCGATCAAGTCGCTGGCGGGCAGTCTGCGCACGGCGCTCCCGCAGCAGGACTTCGGCGGAGACCCGGGCTCCCCAAGCTCTGCTGGCCTGCGTGGCCTTCCCGGCGGTCTGCACCGCGGCCTGACGGTGATCGAGGAACGCGCCGACGCTCTCAACCGGTTCCTGCAGTCCTATCAGCAACTCACCCGGCTTCCCCCACCGCAACTGCAGAAGCTTTCGCTCGGTGCTTTGCTCGATCACGCGATCCAACTGGAGACGCGTGTTCCCATCCATCTGGAACCCGGGCCACCCGTGTGCCTGCTGGGTGATCCGGGCCAATTGCAGCAGCTGACCATCAACCTTCTCCGCAACGCGGCGGAGGCGGCGCTGGGTTATGACGCAGATCCGCCCCGCGCTCCCCGCGTGTCCGTCAACTGGACGATTAGCCCCGTGCAGGTCGTTGTGCATATTCGGGACAATGGGTCCGGTCTGATGAATCCAGCGAATCTGTTCGTGCCGTTCTATACAACCAAGCCGGAGGGCAGCGGAATTGGCCTGGTGCTGGCGCAACAGATTGCCTATGCGCACAAAGGCTCCAT
>CAXUIM010000096.1:0-6778 GCA_964250885.1 uncultured Acidobacteriaceae bacterium
CTAGCGAAGCCACAAAAGCCAATTTTCAACAAGCTTCCAGAGCCCAGGCGGCTTTCCCCAGACAACGACTGGTTCGGAATTCCGTCGGCAGCCACTGACAGGAAAGGCTCCGCGCGAGTGGCGGAGCCTTTCTTCTGATTTCCGGATCGCTCTTCGCATGCTAAGCCAACAAGTCGGGATGCTGAGCCCAGGACGTGAGCGCCACGCATCGGGAAGCTGACGTTCACAGCTTCAGGTCATTTGCTCTATTGTGGCGCATAGCCCAGCATCTCCAGGTAGCCCTTTCCTTCCACGGGACGGCCTTCCCGTGTTCCCCGGAAACGCGATGCTCCTTCCCAATAAGAGGGGGTTCCTCCTCCTTCGACCGCGGGCATCTCCTGATCGAGCAGAGGCGTGGACATTTCAAGCTGGATGGATAAGGAAGGGATGCAAATGCTCCAGGCAATCGGGTAGTCGGCGCCGGTCACGGGGCTGTGCCAGGTCTCGCCGGGTACAAGAGTGAAGGTCCCCGGTCCGAGGTGAGTCACTGTTCCGTCCGCGGCGATGAATGTGCCTCTGGAAGCAGGGTCGAATTGCCCGTTCGGGAGACGCAAACCATACAGCATGATCGACGCTCCATCCTTAAGCTGGATCGAGAACCAATCCCAGGACGGAAACTGCTGAGTTGGCCCAAGGTTGAAAAACTCGTGATCGTTCCAAGCCAGGCCGTGGATGGGGATGACCTCTCCGTCCACTTCGATCGCACCCTCCGCTTTCAATCGTGGGATGGAATAGTACTCATAGTACTCAGGCCCCTGCCCATCAGAGCCGGCCAACTCGAACAGACCGTTATCTCCATTGAGAACAGGAGGACCCTCTGGAAGGAGTGCCAGATCTACGCCAAAGTCGTCCTGTTGACCCTTCAGCCGGAACACTCCCGAGACAGAATCAGGTTCAGTCAAGGTCCACGTTCCCAGCTGAATGGTCCACGGCTTCTCCGTGATACTCGCAAGTGGACTGGTCTCGGGGGCAAGGGCTTTGTGGAAGAAGAACCGCTGTCCGCTGAGATCGCTGACGGCGAGATCCGCGAAGATGATCGGGGTGTACTGCGGCTGACCCGCTGGAGCGCCGGTCGCCTCGTAGCTGTGAAAGAAGGTTAGCTCAAACCCATATTGCCTACCCTGCTTCGAATCCAGATTTCCTGTGAAATACCACCATTCGGTTTGGTAGCTGGGATGATCGTAAAGATCTCGCGGAAACTCGAAAACGAACGGCGGCGTGGAGGAGTCAGTGGCTGACACGGTCGAGGGCAGTGTCTGAGCGGATTGCGCCTCGGGCCGGCACGGAGATACGGCCACCAGGACGGCGGATAAAACCAGAATTGCCGATTTCATAGCGATGCTCCATTTCTCTGGGGCAGCAAACAGAGTTTGCCGTGGTGCTCCCCAGGACACGTATTTTCTGCTGCTCCGCGGGTAGCTGCCGAGCATAACACTTAGCCGGTCCTCTGGAGAAGAGTTCTCGGAGTAATTTTTCGTGTCTCGATCTGGAATCCACTGCTGCCATCGAGGAGTTCCTCCGAGGAGATTGCCTTAGACCAGAATGGTGATCTCGGCTATGCGAACCCACGACCCGGCTAAGACGACTACCCCGGATACTATGCAATTTCGAGTACGTCATCGAGTTACTACAGGCGCAATCGATTTGGGCTCGCCGCGTTTACCGCGCGTTTCAGCCGAGTTATGCTGCATGCCCCACGCCCTTGGGCCAGCGATAAAGAACGAAAGAATGATTGCGGTTCCCACCGTGTGAGGGATCATCGCCGACCAGGGTTGGAAGTGCGGGAAGATCGTGGCGGCAGCAGTGGCGGTCAGAGCGTTGAAAGCTCCGACGATCTTGAATATGTGCTCGTGGACCCAGGTGTTCGCAAGCCATTCGGCAGGTAATGACATTCGCAATAGGTCGTAGCTGCTGATAGCGATCAAGCTGCCAAGGACGGTCCAGGTAAGCACGGGAGCCCACGGCTGCTTGAGCACATGCATCGCCGTGATGAAGAGCATCGGCGCGGTAAGGCCGAGGATGGCTGCCCCGCGATCCAGGGGGGAGGGCCGCCGTCCGCGGAGACGCGTCGCGCGAAAGCCGGAGAACAAGCTGTAGGAGCTGGCGATGATCGCGACCGCGAGAAAAGAACGGAACTCAAAGATCAACACTCCAAGTACGGCCGTAAGGATGACTAAGCTGTAGGCGTAGACAAAGACCACGCCAGCGCGGGCGTGAAGGCGGCTCTGTTTGCGGACGATGATCGCGAGTACACCGGCAATCATCGCCAGGGTTCCCGCGATGATGTGACAGACGATGTTGGCAATGTGTGCAGCTGTGTAGTGATAGAACACGTTTCGATGATGGCGTCGTTCTGCACTGTCCACCACGCCCTAAGGTGAGCAAAGAATTATGACTTTCGACAGGTTTCGCTTCAGCGCGGCAGGCTTGCCTGCAGGTGCGTGCCGTGATCAGCCCTGACCTGGAGGGATCCACCGAGTAGATGAAGCCTCTCCCGCATGCCGCGCAGGCCGAAGCCGTCGTACTCGGGGGCGCCTTGACCATCGTCCGCGACCAGGAGTCGCACCGCCTCCTGTGTACCGACGAGCTCGATGCGGCAAGAACCCGCGTGTGCGTGACGAATGATGTTTGTGGCGGCCTCCTGAAGCACCATCGCGAACACCGATTCCTGCATGGAGCTCATCACGACATCGTCCAGGTTGCACTGTACCCTCAGGCCTACGGAGGTAAGCTCAGTCGCGACACGATTGACCTCTTCCGCAAAGGAGGCGGCTGCGTAGCCATGTATCGCCTCCCGCACCCTTATGAGTGCTTCCCGTGAGATCACTTCAATCTGCTGCGCTTCGACAAGCGCCGCCCGCGGGTCCGTGCCGAAGCGCTTCTGCGCGAGTTCACTCTTCATGGCGATCAAGGACAAGGTGTGACCAAGGACGTCATGAAGGTCCCGCGTGATGCGTTCGCGTTCGGCGAGCTTGGCAAGGCGGGCAATTTCGTCCTGGGCCAGGCGAAGCTGAATGTTGGTTTCACGTTCGCGCGTGTTGAGCTGGACGTATTGAGAGAAGAGAATCGCGCCACTGCCACCGCCAATCCAGGTCCAAAGGTTCAGGTGGAAGAACAATGCCTCGGCGAGAAGCAGAAGATTGATCCCGAACAAATAGCCCCAGAGCACGCGTGGTTTAAATCTGCGTGTGGCGACGATTGCGGCTACGAAGGCGAAAATGCCTGAAGCTTCGGGGTTGAGCGGAACGTAGATCGCACCGAGTAGCGTCAGGCACATCCAAGCGACGACCGAGCGTGAACGCATCTGCGCATGAGCCAAAGCGTACAACGCCAGGAAAAGCGGCCATGCAATGACCAGGGCAAGCCAGTCCAGGCGGGTTCCCTGGTAGAAGGGCTTGATGAGCCAGACCAGCGTGAACGGCAGGAGAAGATGATAGGGTCGACGTCCGATGATGGAATTTGCCTGGTCGATCAACACGGCTAAAGCCAGCCCAGCGCGCGCGCTTTCGCTGCGGCTTCTGTGCGATTGGCTGCTCCAAGCTTGGAGTTAATCGCGGCCATGTAGTTCTTTACAGTGCCTTCCGTCAAGCGCATTGCCTGTGCAATGGCGTAGTTACTCTCGCCGGCTGCAGCCCGCACAAGGATCTGTCGCTCGCGCGCGGTCAGTGGGTCTGGCCCCGCCTCCCATGCACCGACGGCCAGCACCGGATCAACGACCTGCAAACCCTGGCTCACTCGCCGGACGGCATCGGCGAGCTCTGAAGAGGGCCGATCTTTCAGGAGATAACCTCGAGCGCCGCTCTCCAGTGCGCGCCGCAGGTAGCCCGGCCGCGCAAACGTGGTGAGGATCAGAACTCTTGTCCCAGGATAGTCGCGTTGCACCAGCGCAGCCAGTTCCAGTCCGTCAAGCAAAGGCATTTCGACATCCGTGATCAGAACATCCGGAAGGTGCTGAGCAATCGCAGAAAGCGCCGCCTTCCCGTCGAGTACGACGGCAAGCACATCGAGATCACGCTCGGTCGCGAGCAGCGCCGCGAGTGCGCCACCCACCATCGCATGGTCCTCCGCGATGACAATCCGGATCATGCGACCAGTGTACGCAATGGTTTCGGGGGAGCCGAAACAGGCCCCAGGCGGCAGCTTCGTAACCTGGGCCTAGCGGCCGACCACCTTCAGCACAGAGCTGTCGGGGCCCGTCCAGGCCGTCGCGCCGGTGTGCGTCAGCTGACCCTTGGCGTCGTCCCAGTGGATCTGGGTCAGCTCATAGGCGCCCTGCTCATAGGCGTAGGTAGCGCCATCATCGCTGTACAGCGCGAAGCTGCTGTCTGCGCCGGGGTAGACACGCAGCTCCGCGATCGGCTGCTTCTGATTGGTGCTCGCGACCGGCGCCCCCAGCGGCAGGATGGATCCCGCGCGAACGAAGAGCGGAATGGTATCGATGGGCGCGGCGACCGTGACACGCTGGCCCCCATGCACGCGCTCGTTGGTCCAGAAGTTGTACCAGTCCGCTCCGGCCGGCAGGTACACGGAGCGCTCGGTCTGGCCTTGATCCGTCACAGGCGCGACCAGCAGCGCCGGACCGAACATGTACTCGTCCCCAATGTCGGCCACGTTGGGATCTTTCCCGAAGTCCAGAAACAATCCCCGCATGAAGGGCGCGCCGGTTTCATGCGCAGACCAGCCCAGCGAGTAGATGTACGGCATCAGCTGATAGCGCAGCCGAAGATACTTCTCCAGGATGGGTTCGGCCTGTTTGCCATAGCTCCAGACCTCGTTGTGAGGACGGGAGCCGTGCGAGCGGAAGTTGGGCTGGAACGTGCCGTACTCAAACCAGCGTGTGTAGAGCTCGGGATAGTCGTCATCATGACCGACCGTCTCGCGCGCGTCCGAGGGATCCAGCAGCGGTGGATGTACCGGCTTGTGAACGGCGGGCAGGTATTGCCAGCCGCCGATGTCGGTGGACCAGTAGGGCATGCCCGAAGCGACGAAGTTGATGCCGGTGGGTACCTGCCGTTTGAGCGTGTCCCAGTTGGGACTGATGTCGCTGGACCAGAAGATCGCGCCATTGTGCTGCGCGCCCAGGTAGCTGTCCCGGGCCAGGATCAGGGCTCGCTCGTGCATGTCTTTGCGCATGCCATCGTAGAACGCGGCGGTGTGGAACAGGGGATAGACGTTGAAGAACTGCGTGCCCGGGCCTACGTGAAAGTAGGACCCGTTGGGCGGCAGATCCGGCTCGGTCTCATCCGCCCAGAAAGCGTCGAAACCCTTCTTCACATAGTTCTCATTGATGACGCTCCAGTACCACGCCGCCGCCGCTGGATTCGTGGAATCGATATCGGAACCGGCGCGATCGTAGGGTAAGCCGTTGGTGGGTGTGCCGTCGGCCAGATGCTCGAACCAGCCATTGTGGAGCAGCAGATCATAGTACCGGCTGCCCGGCACGAAGCGCGGCCAGACGCTGATCATCACGTGATAGTTCATCGCGTGCAACTGTTTAAGCATCGCCACGGGATCCGGCCACTTCTCCGGGTCCATGTCCATCTGCCCCATCTTGGTGTAGGTAAACCAGTCGATGACCAAATCGTCGATCGGCAGGTTACGGTCGCGATAGCCCTTGGCTACGGCCATCAACTCGGCCTGCGAACTGTAGCGCTGCTTGCACTGGATGTAGCCATAGGCGGATTTGGGCAGCATCGGCACATCGCCGGTAAGCAGGCGAAAGCCCTTGTAGATGGCAGCGTAATCGCCGGCGATGACGAAGAAGCTGACCCGCTGACCCACCTGGCTTTTGAAGCTGTTCTGGTTGTTGAAACCCAGCGCAACCGTGGTCTTGGCCGGATTATCCCAGACCAGGCCATAGCCTTTGTTGGTGACGAGAAACGGAACGCAGACGCTTTGACCCGCGGGGGCGTCGTAGTCGTGCGCACACTCGATCACATGGCCGCGACGGTCCAGGAAGCCCTGCTGATTCTGTCCCAACCCGTAGTCGTGCTCATCGTCGGCCGCCGCAAAGCTGGCTCCCACCTGGTAGAAGGGCGGATCGGTGGGCCGGCGGTCGTACTCGACGTCATGATTGCCGTCTTTGTAGTTGGGAACGCTCATCTGCCATCCATTCATGCGCAGAAGGTCGTTGCCATCGGCCGTTTTGATGTCGAGGCCGACATGCGGCGTAGATCCGTTGAAGAAGCGGCCGATATCCGATCCGGTGCCCGTGGGCCGGGAGCGGACCGGCTGCGGCGCGACGGTCACCGTCAGAGCGCTGGAGTGCAGCTGGTCGCCCTGCGCGCCCCCATCCGCGGTCCAGTCCTGGGCCGCCGGCTGTGCGCGTATGCCATACCCTGGGGGCGCCAGCGCCGCGTCCTTCAGCAGGCTGATACTGACATGCACGATGTTGGGGGCATACGGTTCCACCACCACCGTCGCCTCGCCGCGCGTGGTGCTTATGCGTGCCGCCGAGCTGTCCTGCGCGACAGCAGCCTGACTCAAATTCAAGAGTCCTGCCAGCAGCAGCGCAGGGACGCACGCAGCTATGCTCGTGGTCCTGCTCTGCTTCAGGCGTTGCTTCCGGAGCCGGGCGACGCCAACCGGGGGTAGTGGATAACGCATCGCCCAAGATTCAACCTGCTTCATGAGTTCTTACCTTTCGTCGCTTCGCTGATGGCATGTGGGCTGCGCCGCGAGCCTTGCTCGATGCCGCTGCGGCCTGACGGATCGCGGCTGGAATTGAACGGCTGGAATT
>CAXUIM010000096.1:6878-13262 GCA_964250885.1 uncultured Acidobacteriaceae bacterium
ATTACACGGCTGGATATTACACGGCTAGGGCTGCACAGCAACGGTTTTCCGCAGTCGAATGTCATCGGAGGCCGCAGCCACACGTATCTGAATGCTATCCCGCTCCAGAGTCCATCGATTTTCTGCCTCATTCCAGTAGCGAAGATCGTCTGCTCGCAGAGGCAACGTGACCGGCGCCGTCTGCCCGGCCGCCACATGCACCCGCTGAAATCCCTTCAGCTCCTCCGCCGGACGCGATACCGCCGAGCCTTCGTGGGTTACATAGAGTTGAACGACCTCGTCGCCATCGCGCTGACCCGTGTTGGTCACATCGACCCGCACCGCGAGGTCTTCTCCAGGGTGGAGAGCAGCGCGGTTCACCTGCAGGTTGCTGTAGCGAAAGGTGGTGTAACTCAAGCCGTAACCGAAGGCGTACAGCGGCTTGCCCTTGAAGTACATGTAGGTGCGGCCGTCGCGAATGTTGTAATCCATCATGGGTGGGAGTTGATCCATGGACATAGGCCAGGTCGTCACCAGGCGGCCGCCGGGATTGTAGTTGCCCAACAGCACGCTCGCGATTGCAGTGCCTTCGTCCTGCGAGGCCTGAGCCATATGCAGGATCGCGGGTACATGTTGCTGACTCCAGTTGATGGTGTAGGGAAAGCTGGAGACCAGCACAACGATGGTCTTCGGGTTGACGGCGTAGACCTGCTTGACCAGCTGCTCCTGCTCCAGCGTGAGCGACTCGCGGTCGCGTCCTTCGCGGCCGTCGCTGGGTACAGTGCAGGCCAGTGTGCCTCCGCCGTCCACCGTCGCGTGCCAATCCTTAGCCATGTCCGGTCCACATGTCGGGTCGTTCCCTACCACGACCACGGCCACGTCCGACTTCTTGGCGGCGGTCAGCGCGGCTTGCCCCGGCTCGCTGGCCGCATAGTTGACCTGCACGCCCGGACCCACGGCCGCCTTGATCCCTTCGAGCGGTGTGACGGCATAGGGAGGGTAGCCTCCGTACCAATCCCAGTGCACCACATCGGCCAGCGGCCCGATCACGGCAATGGATTTCAGGGCCGCCTTGTTCAAGGGAAGAAGGCCGTTCTCGTTCTTCAACAGCACGACGGATTCCAGCGCCATCTTCTCCGATATGGCGCGGTCTCCAGGCCCGTTCCAGGGTTCGGGAGTGTCCCCCGCAGGCGCCGTGCGAGAGACCGGATCGAGCACGCCGAGCTTCAGCGCAACAACCAGCTTGTGCCGAACCAGATCGTCGATCTCCGCCTCGGTGACAGACCCTTCCTTGAGCGCGGCCCTGGTCTCATCCTTGTACGTATCCAGAAACTGGTTGATACCGGCGTGCAGGCACGCGATCACCGCGGCTTTCTGGTCGGGGAACCTCTTATGGTCGGTCCAGAGCAGCTTGACGGCGCCGCCATCGCTGGAGAGCACGTCGACTCCCCACTTGTCTTCAACGATGCTCTTCAGAATGGGATTCACGGCCATGGGCGTCCCGTTCCACGCGTTGTAGCTGGCCATGACACCCTTTGCGCCGCCTTGCAGGAAGCCCATGCGGAACGGCACAGAGTAGTACTCCCAGAACAGACGCTGATCGAAGACCGAGTTTGAGCTGGTCCTGTGATCCTCGTTGCTGTTAGCAAGAAAATGCTTGAGCAGCGCGGCCGCCTGCCAGTGATCGGGGTCGTCGCCTTGCAGGCCATGCACGAAGTTGACCACCATCGTCCCGTTCAGGAAAGGGTCCTCCCCATACACCTCTTCGCTGCGGCCCCAGCGCGGATCGCGCGCCAGGTCTGACTGCGGTCCCCAGAGCATCAGGATCTTGCGATCGTACTTCGGCGTGTCGGAGATGTAGCGAGCCTCCGCACCTTCTACGGCCGCGGCCTGACGCACCAGTGCAGGATCCCACGTCTCGCCCATTCCCGGAGGCTGCGGAAACTGGGTGGTCTTGATCTCCGCCCGGCCCCTCGCCTCCGAGCCACGCTGCACCACGCCATGGATGCCCTCGGAGCTGCCAAAGCTCGCGACACCCAAACGAGGGATGGCCGTGTTGGTGCTCAGGAAGTCGATCTTCTCATCAATCGTCATGCGAGACAGCAGATCCGCGATGCGTTCCCGCGGCGGAAGCTGGGGATTACGAAAAGGGTAGTCTTCCTGAGCCGTCGCCGGCGGCGACCAGCAAAGCAGGCACACGGCCAGCCAGCAACCAAGACCAGCAAGACCAGCAAGACCAGCCATCTCCCGTCCGAAACGCAGTCGGGCTGGTGCGATTGGCTTGGACGTCTGGTGTTCACCGGTTCTCATCGAGAGGGAGGATTCTAGCTGATGCGTGCGACTCTGTAAAAGCCGCGCTGAATCCGCTTGTACTGCGACCCGCGGGTCTCCCCTGCTACCGGAGGGCCGGAGAGCGCATCGCGAAGCCCGATCCCCGTTGCCGCCACGTCTCGCATCAGTTAAGTTGTGGACTGGATAATGCGGGACGTGCTGATATTGTTTGTCGTGATCGCATCAAAAGCGCGGCCGGGCAACTTGGCTCGCAAGTAGAACGAGAAAGGTGATTGGCCCAAGTGATTCCACTCGCGCGTCTTGGCTGCTTTGTTCTAGCGTGTGCGGGACTGGGTATGGCCCAGCAGCCGTCCGCGCCCGTATCGACCCTGACCACTCCGGCCTCGGCGCCGGAGCTCACCATGCCGGCTACACAGCTTACCCCGCAGCAGGTGACTTCGATGCAGCACCAGCTCGCGGACTGGCCCCAACTCGGACGCTATCGGCAGGATGACTTGAAGCTGGGGCAACCAGCGCCGGGCGAGCGCCGGGTTGTGTTCCTCGGCGACTCGATCACCGACGCCTGGGGCCGCGGCCGCGGTAAGTTTTTCCCCGATGAGCCGTGGGTCAATCGCGGAATCAGCGGTCAGACCACACCCCAGATGGTTCTGCGCTTCCCGCAGGACGTGCTTGCCTTACACCCGGAGGCGGTGGTGATTCTGGCCGGCATCAACGACATCGCCGGCAACACCGGGCCGGAGTCGCTGGAAGTCATCGAGGACAACTTTCGTTCCATGGTGGCCTTAGCCAAGGCAGGGCATGTACGCGTGGTGCTCAGCTCCGTGCTGCCGGCGGCGCGCTTTCCCTGGCGGCCCGGGGTAGATCCGCGCCCGGAGGTTGTGGCCTTGAATGAGTGGCTGCGGAACTTTGCGACCGCGCAGCACGTCGGCTTCCTGAACTACTATCCCGCTCTGGTTGCGCCGGATGGTGGCATGCGGCCCAATCTTGCCGCGGATGGAGTTGTGCATCCCAATGACGCGGGCTACGCCCTTATGGAGCCGCTGGCGCGGGCGGCGGTCGCGAAGGCCCTCACGCAGCCGCGGCCCTAGAAGCTTGTTGAAATGCATCTTGGAGGTTTGCGAGGCAAGTACGAGATCCGCGATCAAAGCGGGTTTCGCGAAGTCAGCGAAGCCACAAAAGCCGATTTTGAACAAGCTCCCAGAGCAGTATTGCTGTAGGTGTACCCCGGGGCTTCCGGTCAACAGGCTCGGTCCGGGATACACTCAGCGACGCCCAAAGGAGAACGGATGGACCAGGCACTCACAGCGCACATTCTTGAAGCTGAGAACGAGCTCCGGAACGCCATGCTCAGCGCGGACCTCAGCTCGTTGGATCGCCTTCTGGCCCCGGATCTTATCTTCACAAATTATCTGGGCGCCCTGCAAAGCAAGGACGACGACCTCGCGGCCTACCGTTCCGGCGCTCTGAAGATCCACGACCTGAACATGTCCGAACAGCACGTCCGGCTGTGTGGGGAAGCCGCAGTCGTTTCAGTTCGGGTCCAAATCACGGGCGCCTATGCGGGCCATCCCGCCAACGGCGACTTCCGTTTCACACGCGTGTGGTCTCGGTCCGCGGCGGGCGCCTGGCGTGTTGTGGCCGCACATACGGGGCGGATCGCCTGAGCGATCTGGCCACCAGCGCGATTGCCAATCACTTGCCAGCCTGTGTTTTTGCTGACGCCAGCTTCTCTGCGGTGGTCAACGCGTCAGCCGCGGGCACCTTCACGTCGGGTTCAACGCCCAACCCTTCCCAGTTCGTTTTCGTGACAGGATCCAATGATTTGGCGAAGGGGACACCGATCTCAAAGTAGTCCGCGATGGGATGCCCAGAGGCCGGGTGCGCGCCGCTTATATATCGTGGCGTGGCAGTTTGCTCGCGCTGCCTTCCGGAAGGCATGGCCGCCGTTTTCCTGCGCGGCAATGTGCTTTCGCATGAAAATAGAGCCATGCTTCCCGCGCGAGATCCGGAGCTGGTGCAGATCGTCGATACAGCGCTGGCCGATGCCACCCGGCGCGCCCAGACGCCTGTGGGCGGGGCCTGGTTGGGGTCATGGCTGGCCTGCCGCCCCGGATGCACGCCCTGCTGTCACGGTGTCTTTCGCATCTCCCGGCTGGATGCGGAGCGGCTCCGGGCCGGCCTTCGCGCGCTGGAACAGGCCGACCCGCCACGAGCCGAGGCGATCCGCAACCGGGCGGCCGCTCGCGTCGCGGAGCTGCGCCCCTTCTTCCCAGGCGATGCACAGACCGGCCAGCTCGATTCGGAAGACGACAGCGTCTGGGACGAGTTCGCGGACCTGGAACAAGCCGATGCGCCGTGCCCGGTGCTGGACCCCGCGACGGGCCGATGCGAGCTCTATGCCAGCCGGCCGCTCACCTGCCGCGTCTTCGGCCCACCGGTGCGCAACGACGCCGGCATCGGAGTCTGCGAGCTGTGCTACGTGGGCGCCCCGGAAGCCGACATTCTGGCTGGAGAGATGCACCTCGAACACCAGGCGCTCGAAGCCGAACTCGACCGGGAACTGCCTCCGGGAGAGACGATCATCACCTGGGCTGTGCTGCCGGAGCGCTGAGCCGCTTTAGGGTGCGGGCGCAAAGTCGCGAATCTGGTCCACACTGCTGGCGTCTAGATGCTGGAGAACATCGACCAGGAGATCGACGGTCTGGTCGAAGTCGCCGCGATTAACGATGCCGTTGTGGGCGTGCGTGTAGCGCACCGGGACGACAATATTCAGCGTGGGCGCGCCGGCGCCGCTCTCCTGCATCTCCGCGGAATCATCACCGTAGCCCTGCACCAGGTCCAGTTGCAACGGGAGGCCTTCGGTTTTGGCCGTGTCGCGAACGAAGCGCACCAGCTTGCGGTTGGGGATCGCGCTGGAGTCGTAGAGGAAGATGCCGGGACCGCCGCCCAGATGGGCCTGGGTCTCTTCCGGGTGGCCGCCTTGATCGTTGACGATGCCGCCTTCAATCGCCAGACCGAGGTCGGGTTTGACCGCATTGGCGGCCGTGCGCGCCCCGCGCAGGCCAATCTCCTCCTGGGTGGTGGCGACGAAGAAGAGCTGGTTGGCGTGCGGCAGCCTGGCCAGCCGGCGCATGGCTTCCAGCAGAACGGCGCAGCCGATACGGTCATCCCAGGCCTTGCCGAGGTAGTTGCGCGAGCCGTTCAGCACTTCGAACCTGGAGTCGGGAACGACCGGGTCGCCGGGTTCGATGCCCATGGCCGCGGCCTCGGCCGGATTCGCCGCGCCAATATCGAGGAAGATGCTGTCGCGGGGAAACACGGCGGTGCGCTCGGCCGGTGTGATGACGTGGATGTCGCGTATGCCGGTAACCGCCTCGACCGGGCCCTTGCTGCCGAGGATCACCCAGCGCTGATCGACCAGCGCCTGATCCAGCCAGCCGCCCAGCATCTGCATGGTGAGCTGGCCGTTAGGAGCGATGCGGCGCACCATTCCGCCCAACTCATCCATATGCGCGTCGATCATGATCCGCGGGCCGCTGGAACCAAGTTGCGCGATGACCGAGCCCATGCCGTCATAGCGCAGTGGCGCCGAGGTTAGAGGCTTCATCTGCGCGACCATGATGGCCCGAACGGCGTCCTCGGCGCCCGGAGGCCCCGGGGCGTCCGAAAGCTGCTGCAGAAGTTGCAGCGTGCGATCGGGCTGCTGAGCGCCGCAGACACCCGGCATCAGCAGGAGTAGCGCAAAAACAGAAGATGGCCGCATGGGCGAAGGCTACCACCCGCGAAACCTCTGCACAACTTTGTGGCTTGGCGCTCTTCCGATCCATTCGGGTGCGCGCCGGTGGAGCTCAGGCCGTCTTGTGAGGGTGAAGTGCGGCGCGCACCTTCTCCACTCCGGTTCCATGGGCACGGATGGCCTCATGAAGCTGGTCGCCCGTGACGTGGAACTCCTTCGACCAATAGGCGATGTCTGAAGCCATCTTGGGGTTGATTTCCTTCGGATCGTGGGGCCCTTTAACGGAGTGGTCTTCGTGAAGAGCGTGCGGTTCGTGAACCTTGGGAAGATCGTGATGCTCGGACATGCTTTGCTTTCCTCGTTTCTAAGTCTCTGGA
>CAXUIM010000097.1:0-13227 GCA_964250885.1 uncultured Acidobacteriaceae bacterium
GCGCAGTGGATCGCCACGCCCGATGCGCCGGCCCGCGACTACAGCGTGGTGTACTTCCGTAAGTCTCTCTCGCTGCCCACACCACCCGCGCACTTCCTGGTCGACGTCAGCGGTGATACGCGCTTCGAGCTTCATGTCAACGGCCAGCGCGTCGGCGCCGGTCCCGCGCTCGCGGACGTGCGGCACTGGCGCTACGAGACCTTCGATCTCGCGCCCTTCCTCAAGGCCGGAGAAAATCATATCGCAGCGATCGTCTGGAATTTTGGCGCCTCCGCTGCCATCGCCCAGCTCTCGTCACAAACCGGCTTTCTTCTCCGTGCGGAAGATCCGTCCAACGCCGCCATCGACACCGGCGATACCTGGCAGACGACCGAAGAGAGGGGTCGTACCCTCGGCCATCTGGCCGCCCGGTTCTACTATGCGGCCGGTCCCCCTGAAGCCATGGACGGGCGGGCCATGAGCTGGGATTGGGATAAGGCTTCGGCGTCGGGGACATGGAAGCCCGCGAAGGTGATCGGACGCGCCGCCCCGCGAGGCGCGCAGGACAGCCCGACCCGCTGGATCCTGCAAAAGGACGAGCTCCCACGGATGCAGTACAAGCCTGTCGATGCCGGACGGATCGTGCGCCGCACAGGCCTGCCGGGCGCCTCGGCGCAGTCGCTCGACCAGCCTCTCACCATACCCGCGCACACCGAGGCGACCCTGCTGCTCGATCGCGGCGTCCTGACCACGGCCTTCCCCTCACTCGAGCTCTCCGGCGGAAGAGACGCTTCCGTGACCCTCACGTACTCGGAGGCCCTGTATGACGCCAAGGGACAGAAGGGAAACCGCAATGAGATTGCCGGCCGGCACATCGTCGGCATCACCGACGGGATTGTCAGCGACGGAGTGTCCCACCGTGTGTATAGCACTCTGTGGTGGCGTACCTGGCGATACGTCCAGCTCGATGTCAAGACCGCGGACACGCCTCTGACCATCGCAAGCTTCGCCGCTTTCTATACCGCGTATCCGTTCGATGCCGTGGCTCATTTCGACAGCAATGACCCCGAGCTCGCGCGTATCTGGGAGACCGGCTGGCGCACGGCCCAGCTTTGCTCGCATGAGACCTACATGGACACGCCGTACTGGGAGCAGTTGCAATACGTCGGTGACACCCGGATCCAGGCGCTGATCTCCTACGCGGTTACGGGCGACGACCGCCTGGGACGCCAGGCCATAAAGGCCTTTCGCGATTCTCAATTGACCGAAGGCCTTACGCAGAGCCGCTATCCCTCCTCGCTCACGCAGGTGATTCCGCCCTTCTCCCTCCTCTGGGTGGGCATGCTGCATGATTACTGGATGTACCGCGACGATCCGGCCTTCGTGTCTTCTATCCTGCCGAGCACGCGCGGTGTGCTCAATTGGTTTGCCGGCCGCCAACGCGCCGATGGCCTTCTGGGCCGCATCGACTGGTGGCCCTTCGTCGATTGGAGTCCGCCTCTCTACGCGGGGGGCGTCCCTCCCCAGGAGTCCGACGGCGGCTCCTCCGCCCTGACCCTGCAGTACATTCAAGCTTTGCGGGACGCGGCCGATCTCGAAGAACAGCTGGGCGAAAAGGACCGGGCCGTGCACTACCGCGAGCTGTCCACGCGCGCCGGCGTGGCCCTTATGCGCCTCAATTGGGATCCCGCATCGGGCTTGCTGGCCGACACTCCGGCCCGGAACTCCTGGAGTCAGCAAGCCAACTCGTTGGGTGTTCTTCTTGACGTCATCCCGCGCGATCAGCAACCAGCGGTCATGAAGAAGGTCCTGGCCTCAACCACGGATCCCACCCGCTTCTCGAACAACGGCACGACCCCGGCCACGATGTCGGAGGCGTCCTACTACTTCCGCTTCTACGTTGCCCGCGCCATGGTGCACGCTGGCCTGGGAGACCAGTACATCGCGCAGCTCGCACCGTGGCGCGGCATGCTGGCTCTGGGCCTTTCCACGTGGGCCGAACAGCCGGAGCCCACCCGCTCCGACTCCCACGCCTGGAGCGCCCATCCCACACTCGATCTGCTGACGATCGTAGCCGGGATCGCGCCGGCCTCCCCGGGCTTTGCGAGTGTGAGGATCGCGCCGCATCCAGGTCCACTCGAACGCGCCGCGGCCACCATGCCGACACCCAAAGGTCTGGTCGAGGTGCGCTACGTTCGTACCGGCTCGGGGTGGAAGGCCGAGGTCACGCTGCCATCCGGCCTTCCCGGCGAGCTGAGCTGGCATGGTCAAAGCTACCCGCTCCATGCCGGACCGCAGCAAGTCAACCTGCCATTTTGATTCGGCCGGCCGATGAGGAGGAAGTCTCTGGCGCCTGGTTCGGAGTATCCGCTGCCTCGCCCCGTCAGCATGTCTCTGGCGCTGATGTTGGCGACGGTTCTGATTGGCGTGGTTGTTCGGTTCGCGCCCTTGGGTCTGCCGCCCTTCCTGGTCAAGTACGGCGGCTCCACGATGTGGGCCTTGATGATCTACTGGATGGTCAGCGCCATGTTGCCCTCATGGCGTCCTCTCCTGGCTGCCCTGGCCGCGGGTCTTATTGCCACGGTGGTGGAGTTTGTAAAGCTCTTCCACTCGCCCGCGTTGGATGCCTTCCGGCTTACGCTGCCAGGGATCCTGATTCTGGGGCGGTTCTTCTCCGTCCGGGATGTTGCGGCGTACTGGCTGGCGATCACCGCGGGAGCCTTGCTGGACCAACGCATCAGGCGCCACCTGCGCCCCTGATGGCGAGCCTTCTCCCTTGGCGAAGACGGTGCGCGCATGGCCGTTGTCGAGTAATGAACAGCGCCGAGAACAGCTGACGGTGAATGAGAGCTGCCTTTGGCCTGGCAATGCTTCAAATTGCTCGGCATGAGGAGATCCTAAACTCAGGTACGGTCCGGTGGCGCCTTCTATGCCCCCCACTTATGCGCAAAGAACGCGCATGAATGGAGCACCCAAAAAGTGGTTGGGCCACCCGCCTTGGACAACCGCCTCAGGCGCCACCCGATCACTTAGGACGCCCGCACCCGGCCGGCTTAAGGCTGTTGGCTGCTCAGCGAAGGTGGAGCATCTTCTGGCGCCGCACCCCACTGCTGATTCTCTGTGGGAGCAAGCAGGAACTGCAGCGTTCCACCTTTGCTGACGTCTGCGAAGCGAATCCAGTTCTTCTCATGCGCCTGACCGTCAAGCTTCACGCTTCGGATATATCCATTGGCCTCCGGTTGCGGTGAGGCTTCTATCGTGAAGGTCTTTCCGGCATACGGCTTCTGCAGGTGAATCACGACCTGGGAGAAGACCGGGCTCACCAGCTCATAAGCGCTGCTGGCAGGATCGACCGAGTAAAAGCCCATCATGCTCATCACGGCCCACGACGACATTTCGCCGGCATCATCGTTGCCCGGGATACCATCCGGCGTATCGGTATAGTTCTCGTTCAGCACTCGGCGCACCACACGTTGTGTCATCCACGGCTCACCCGAGAAGTTGAACTCGAAGGGCGCTTCCAGATCGGTCTCGTTGTACGGGTTGTAGTATTCAGGGAACCAGCCGGGCTTTTCATAATCGAAGAAGTGAGTGAGTCGCTGGTTGAAATTATCTTTTCCCATCGCTTGTACCAGCCAGGCCAGATCCGCCGGCGCAAACCACTGGTAATGCCAGCCCGAGCCCTCGATGAACCCATGGTCCTTGGTTGGATCGAAATCCTTCACCCACTGGCCATCCGAATTACGCGGTTCGAAGAGCTTGTCCTGCGTATTGAAGAGATTTCGATAGTAGAGCGCGCGCTGGTAGAGCACGCGGGCCACGTCATCCTTGCCGAGGTCCTTCGCGAGGTCGTACAGCGAAGCATAGGCCAGCGCATCCTCCTGGAGTTGCGAAACCGATCCATACTCCACCTTGTCGTCCGGAACATAGTGGAGCTGATTGATCCACTGCATGCCGACCTGGCCCTGATATGAGTTGCCGGGCGGCGCAGCCTGCGTGGCATCCCCATACAGGCCCGGCCACACAGAGTTCATGTCAAATCCGTGCAGCCCGTCCAACCACGCCGTAGCCAGAACAATTGAGAGCGGGCTCCCGGCCATGATGTTGGTGTATTGGTTAGCTTGCGGCCAGCGTCCTATCCATCCGCCCTGCTGATACATCAGCACGATAGACTGCGCAATATCCTGCATGCGCTCGGGATCGATCAGCGCCACCAGAGGAATTTCGCTGCGGTAGATGTCCCACCCTGAGTAGTTGTCGTAGATGTTGTGTCCCGTGGCAATCTGATGCACCTGGCCGTCGAAGCCGAGATACCGTTGATCTGCATCATTGAAGATGCTGGGGATCAAAAGGCTGTGATAGAGAGCCGTGTAGAAGACCGTGCGCTCCTTCGGCGTGCCGCCACTGACGTCTACGACGCCCAGTGCCTTATTCCAAGCCGCACCGGCCTCTTCGCGAATTTGCGAGAAGCTCTTGCCCGCTGTTTCGACCTTCAGGTTGTTTTCCGCACCTTGTAGATCGACGTAAGAGATGCCGATCTTCGCCGTGATGGTTTGCGTCTGTGTACTTTCAGGCCACGAGACAAAGGCGCCTACCTGCTTGTCGTCGCCAGTCTGCGTCATTTCCCGGCTGTCAGCTGTTAGCTTCGCCGGCGCTCCATCACGGTAGCCGCTCCAGGTTCCGTAGTGAGCAAACGGTCGGCTGAACTGCATCTCGAAGTAGACTTTGTACGGGCGATTGCTTCCGCAGAAGGTCTGGTTGGTCACATAGCCCTGAAGCTGGTCGTTGCCCACCACCTTCACCGATGCGCCAATAGCATCGTTGAGCGTGTGGCTGATGGGAAGGAGCAGATTGGCTTGCTTGCCTGCGGGGTACTCGATCTTGGCTTCACCGCTGCGATTAGTTGCCGTCAGCGCAGCCTGGATGCCCCAGCGTAGCAGTTCCACTTCGTAGTAACCGGGAGCCGCGCTCTCCTGCGTATGCGAGTAGTCTGACTGATACGCCTCGACCTCTGTTTCGACTGGGCCGGTGGTGGGCATAAAGGATACTTCGCCTTCGTTGGCGCATCCTACGCCGCTCATGTGCGTCATGCTGAAGCCCAGAATCTGGCGCTGGTAATAGTGGTAGCCTAATCCTCGATCTTCAGTGTCCGGGCTAAGCTGCACCATGCCGAATGGCATGCTCGGGCCGGGGAAGACGTTGATGCTGTCGCCCGGACCCTTGCCGGTACCAATGATTGGGTTAACCACTGCCGCCGGTGGCGTCGCGGCGACCGCCGATGTAACCAGCGTTAGAAGGCTCAGCGCCATCAACACGCCTGCTGGGTTCTTACGGACAGTCGCAAATGGAAGAAAAGAGCGGCCACGGCCATCAAAGCCGCGCAAGAATGACTGATTGAAATTGCGATGCATGGGGTACCTCCTGGCAGAGACCACAACAGTCTCTGTGGACCGTCCCATCGTCTGTGCCCTGGGATGAGCTCGTGTTGCGCAGCTCTCTTGCGCTCAAATAGCCGCCCCAGGCGGCAAGGGGAGGGGCTTCCGCGTGATCGACTGTACCACGACACAGGGTTCGTTGTTCCCCGAGGTTTACGAGCCGGGGTGGCTAACCATGACTCCTGCAAACCCACGTCTCAAAATCGAGCACTGGATCGAAGAACAAAAAAATCACGAAAAGGGTGAAGGATGTCCCGGGACAAAACGTAAAGGATGTCCCGGACTTTACAAATCGAGACATTGATTGAAGGGTTAGAACTTGGCGCGCACCTTCTTTGAAGATTCCTTTAGTAGAGCATCTATCTGAACTGTGCAGCGCGCGAAGCCTGCTGTCAGCATGGAGGAAACTGCGTGAATCCCGGTGGCTCGCAGTGCATCATCAGGTAATTTGCTTACTCGGCTTCGGAAGTATGTGGCTTGAGCCACGGCAGGGACGAACTCGAATTCCTTCTCGCGTGGCTTGAAGTCTTTTGCGCGACTGCGTTGCTTTCATCACATGCGACCACCGATCAGCGTCCGCCTACTTGCGCCCCAGTCATCGGACCGACCCGTGATAGCTCTGGTCTGGATAGCGTGAGACCGGGTTCAGACGAAAGCTGATTCCAGCGCTGATTCCATACGGATGCAGTTCTCCATAGGGAAAACCCGGCCAGAACTGGTATTCGACATCAAGGGGGCGAACGGCCCAGCGATCACCAACCATGTACTCCACACCGCCGCCGGGCGCGTAGCTGAAGAAGCTACCCTGTGCGTAATGGAAGGGGAGGACGATATGGCCGTCCCCCACCAGAAACTTGACGTAGGGCCGAACCGCGCCGAAGTGGAAGGCGACGCGTGGGCCGATGAAGTAATTGGTTTCGGTGGTCTGTTCGGTCGTGTGGTATCGCAGGAAGCGGGCTTCAGCTTCCAAGCCATAACGCCACGTCGGGTTGATATCGGCATAGGCGGTGAAACCGCCGACCAGGCGCTGTCCATAGTCGGTCTGGAAGACAGAGCCTCCTCCACCGGCGGCGATGTAGCTGCCCGGACCCGTTGCAGTGGCCAGAGCCTGTGCCGGCAGGAGCCGTGAGCCGAGGCCGACGAGAAGCAAGGGAATGGCCGCGCACCATTGATAACGGATCTTCATGGACATCCTCACTGAGTGACGGTCAGGTTCATGACCTGGGTTTCGGTGAAGCCGCTTCCTACGCCGGACGCAGTCACCCTGAAGCTGTAGCTTCCGGCCGGGGTGCTGCTGCCCTGCAGACCACCGCAACCGGTCGCACCGAAGGTGACCGCAACCGCACAGATCAGCAGCAGCATGGGAATCCAGGGGCAACGGCGCTTGCGGAAGAAGATCAGACCAGTGAGCAGGGTTCCAGGTAACATGCAGAGCATCACGCCCGAGGAAGACAGGCCGCGGTTGTTGGCCTGTGCACCCTCTCCCAACGGGTTGGCGGTGTCAACGGTGAGCTGTACCGTGGAGGCGCCGTTGGCAGCCAGAGCGATCTGCGGATTGCTGAAGGTGCAAGTGGCCGCATACGGGAGACCGAGGCAGCCGAGCTGCAGCGTGTCGCTGAAGCTCTTGATTGACGTGGCTGTCAGAGTCACCACGATGTGCTGCTTCGTCTGCACGGTGGCGCTCGGCGGGGCGAGTGCAAGGGTGAACTGCGTAGCAGCGCCTCCCGTCACGCTGGTGCCCGCAGAGGAAGAGCCTGCATACGCGCTATCCCCACCGTAGGTCGCAGTGATGGTTTCCGTGCTGGCCTGCAGGTCGATGGTGAGGGTGGCAACGCCTGTTGAGTCTACCGTGCTGGTGCCCAGGGTGCCGCTGGCATCGGAGAAGGTAACCGTACCGGTGGGCGTGGTGGCGCCAGACCAGCGCACAATCGCGATAAGCGTGACCTGCATGTCATCACTGGCATTGGTCTGCGAGGCCGCCAGCGAGGTGGTCGTGGAACGAAGTTGAACGCTTTGGTTGAGATTGGCCGAGACACTGTTGAAATCGGTCGCATCGCCACCATAGCTGGCCGCGATGCTGTGGTTCCCCGCAGAGAGGGAAGGGACCGTAAGCGAAGCTTGTCCGCTGCCGTTCAGGGTCGCTGTGCCGATATCGTTCCCAGCGTCGGTGAACGTGACGGCGCCAGTGGGCGCGCCCACGCCGCTGTTCGTAACGGTAGCCGTGAAGGTGATGGCGCTGAGCGTGGTGGAGGGGTTGGAACTCGTGACGACAGCCGTAGATGTCAGCTGCTTCACAGTGACTACGAGCGGCGTTGAAACCGAGGCGCCAGCCGTACCATCGCCCGCGTAATTGGCGATGAAGGTGTGTTCGCCAGGGGAAAGCGTGGAGGTTGCAAGGGTGGCGACACCGCTTCCGTTGAGCACGGCCGAGCCGATAGAAACCCCGCCGTCGGTGAAGGTTACCGTGCCCATGGCCGCGCTGCCATTACTGCTAATACTGGCGGCCAGGTCAAGGACGGTGTGGTAGGTCGTCGGGTTGGCGCTTGCGGTCAGGGTGACCTGGGTATTCGCGATCTGCACCGTCTGAATAAGGTTTGCCGAGGCCGCGGAGTAGTTCCTGTCGCCGGTGTAACTGACCGAAATCGTATGGGAGCCGACGGCGAGGCTTGTTGTCTGGAAAGCCGCGGCGCCAGTAGCGTCCAACATCTCCGTACCCAGCGTGGTGCTTCCGTCGGAGAAGATCACGCTGCCGGTGGGTATCGTGGCGCCCACCCCCGCGATCTTCGCGGTGAAGGTTACGCTCGATCCCGAGATCGAGGGATTGGCAGTGGAGGCCAGGGTAGCGGTCGCAGGCTCGACGATCTGCTCCGCGATACCCGCTGAGGTCGAGATGCCGTGGTTGGTATCTCCGGAATAGACTGCCGTAAGTGTGTGGGCCCCGAAGCCGAGCGAGGCTATGGTGAACGTTGCCGCGCCATTGACCAGCGAGACCGAACCCAGCACCTTCCCGCCGTCCTCGAAGGCGATCGATCCGGTGACGCTCGGGCTTACGCTGGTGACGCTGGCCGACAGAGTAAGACTTTTGCCGAGTATCGAGGGGTTGGCGCTGGTAGTGAATGCCGTGCTTGTGGGCCCCTGCTGCACGACGACTGTAATGGCCGACGACACTGCGGTGGAATCGTCGCTGTTGCCGGCGTAAACAGCGGTCAGGGTATGGGAGCCGATCGGGAGGCTGGATGTGCTGAAGCTGAACGAGCCCGCTCCGGAGGCGTTCTGGGTGGCAATCACAGCGCCGCTGTCCCGCAGCGTCAGCGTTCCGGTTGGCGCGACGCCGTTACTGGTCAGGGCCGCCGTGACGGTCAGCGTGACCCCGGCATCCACCGCGGAAGAAGGACCGGCGAGTGTGAGCGCGGTAGTTCCGAGGCTGACGGTCACCTGTAACGAACTGGATGTACTAGCGAGGTAGTTGGGATCTCCTCCGTAGACCGCCTTCAGGGTTTGCGTGCCGAGGGACAGGCTGGAGGTTGTGAATGTGGCGATTCCCTTGGAGCTCAAAACCGCCTGAGCGATGCTCGAACTGCCGTCGTAGATTGTGACGGAGCCGGTCGGAATGCCAGTCGGGCTTCCGACACCGATGGTGAACGTCACCGCCTCGCCGGCCAGTACGCTGGTCGACGGAATCGAAATTGTAGTCGTGGTTGGGGTGTTCTCGATCTGTTGAATAAACGCAACCGATTTGCTGATCGCATAATCCGTGCTGCCGTTGTAAGTGGCGACGATCGAGTGTGTGCCAGCGGAGAGGGCGCTCACCGCAAGGGTCGCCTGTCCTGCCGTGTTGAGCGTAGCCGTCCCAATCGTGGCGGTACCGTCGGTGAACGTTACGGTGCCGGTAAGGGCTCCGTCCGCGGTGGCCCCGCTGCCGAGCGCTACCTCTGCCGTAAGATTTATCGTGGCTCCAGCGCTGGCCGGGTTGCTGCTGGTGGCAGCGGTTGTGGTGGTGACGATCTGCTGTACGGTTTCGATCAGCGGCGACGAGGCGCTGCCGGAGTTGTCGCTATTGCCGCTGTACGTCGCGATGATGTTGTAGCTGCCCACTCCCAGTGAGGGAAGCAGGACACTGGTAGAGCCTGCGCTGTTCAGGGCGCCGGTGCCCAGAACCGTCTTGCCCGCGCTAAACACTACGGTTCCCGTGGGGATCGGCCCATTATTACTGGTGACCGTGGAGGAAAGCGTAATCGACGCACCCACGGCAATTGTTGCGCTGCTCGAAGACATCGTTGTAGTGGTCGTCGCGGTGTTCACAACGTCGTTGACGGTGTTCGAGGTAACTGGCACGTCCAACGTGTCGCCGGCATACTTGGCCAGGAGGTTGTGCGTGCCGGGGGTCAAGGAGCTGGTGCTGATGGTCACGACACCGCTGGTATTAAGAGCCGCGCTGCTAAGGACTGTCGTCCCGTCATAAAAGGTGACGGCGCCAGTGGGTGTTACAGCTTGTCCCGTAGCCGTGACCTTGAGCGTGATGCTGGAGGTAACGGTGGATGGATTTGGCGTTACCGCCAGAACCACGGTTGGGACCTGCTGAATAATCTGCGTTATAGCCGGGGAGACACTGGCCGCATCTTCTTCATCGCCCGAGTAGCTGGCGGTGAAGGTGTGCTCCCCGACCGAGAGAGCCGGGGTGGTGCAGGACGCGACTCCTTGTGAGTTCACGGTGGCTGCGCCACAAAGCGGCGAGGTTCCGTCCAGGAAAGCCATGGTTCCGCTCAATGTGCTTGCGGCGCTCGAAACCGTGGCCGTGAAGGTGACGTATGACCCATACACTGCCGGGTTCAAACTGGAGATCAGCGAGACCGTTGTCGGGTTTACGCTGAGCACCTCTCCCGTCAGCGTTATGACTGAAGGTGTGTTCGCCGCGTTCGAGTTCACATTCAGCGTGCCCGTCACCGGATCGCCGACGGATGTTGGAGCGAACTCCACCCCAAGTTCGCAACCCAGGCCGGAAGCAATGACATCGCCCGTGTTGCAGGTGGTGGTCGCGGAGGCGAGCGTGGACTGGTTCAAGGTGGGCGCTGCAATCGTCAGGCCGGCATTGCCGTTGTTGGAGAGGAGCTGATTCTGCGCAGCGGAGACCTTGTCAACCCGCATGGTCGGATAGGGGAGAGTAACCGCGTTGGCGCTGATGCTGCGAACCCGGTTGTGAAACATATCCGCCACAAGCAGGTCTCCCGCTTGATCCAGGTAGAGTGCATACGGTCCATAAAGACTGGCGTTATTGGCTGGTCCGGAGTCTCCGGCAAAAGATTCGCCATTGGTTCCGGCAATCGTTTCGATCTCGGCACTGCTGGCGTATACCTCGCGGACGCGATTGTTGCCGGAGTCCGCGATGTACATGTTTCCCGCAGGGTCGAAGACGATGCTGGCGGGCTCGTCCAGTTGCGCGGAACTGGCCAGGCCTGTGTCTCCGGAGAAGCCTGCCTGGCCATTGCCCACAATGGTGGCGATGATTCCGCCGCTGCTGACCTTGCGGATCGCATTGTTGGTAAGGTCGGCGATGTAGACCAACCCGTCGGTAGTGCCGATGCCCACACTCCATGGCGAATCGAGCTCGGCAGCGGTGGCCGATCCGCCATCGCCGCTGTAACCCGCTACACCGGTGCCTGCAAACGTGGTGATCGTACCGGTCGCTGCGCTGACCAGACGAATCACATTGTTTCCGGTGTCGGCGATATACAGGTTCTGAGCGGCGTCAAAGGCCAGCCCTTCCGGCAGCGACAAGGTTGCCGTGGTAGCGGCAGCATGATCGCCGGAATATCCCTGGACGCCGAGTGTGCCGGCGACCGTGGTGATGATCCCTGTGACCGCATCGACGCGGCGGATGGCCTGATTGCCGGTATCGGCAAAGTAGAGGTCCCCTGCGCCGTCGATGACGATTCCTGCGGGGGAGGCAATCTCAGCCGCGGTTGCCAGACCGCCATCGCCGGAATATCCCGGGCTTCCGTCCCCTGCGACGGTAGAGATGATTCCGGTCCCTGCATCGACACGGCGGATGCGGTCATTGTTGGAATCAGAGATGAAGATATTGCCAGCCGCGTCAGTAACCACACCCATGGGCAGGAAAATGGAAGAGGCGGTCGCCAACTGCCCATCGCCGTTGTAGATCCAGGCAACGTTGCCGGCGACGGTATTGATATTTCCGGGGCTAAGTACCGAGAGGCTGCCAGTCCCGGTGCCGGTGAGCAGGGTAAGGCCCAGGACAGTTCCGCTGGTGTTCTCCAGGATTACCGCTCCCGAGCGCCGTCCGGGATACTTCGGCGCGAACGCGACGTTGACGGTGCACTGCTGTCCGGCCGTATAGGAGCCGCCCGATTGGCACGTGCTGCCGGACACAAGCTGGAAGTCCAGATCGGTTTTTCCCTGGGTGACCACGATTGGCGTCGTGGCCGTGCCGTTCTGGCTGATGGACACCGGGACCGCCAGAGTCGCAGACGTGCTGCCGACCGCCGTGGAGCCCGGAAATGGGAACACGGAAATGAGCGCCTCCGCGTGCGCCGATGTCGCAGCCAGAGTGGAACACAACAACAGCAGCCAGCTGGCGAGTAGACACCGTGCCGCGGCGAAAGGCAGCGGAGCCTTGGAAGCCTTGAGGCGCCGATAGAGTGATTGCGAAGCGTAACCCGAGCGTCCGAACATGGAATTCTTTTCGGGTTAACCGGTCGAATACTTTAGGCCACCGAGGAATCATTCAAAATGGAAGTGGCGCAATTCGTCCGCTGTCAACGATCATCTGAACCGCGGGGCGCGACACTACTTAGAAATGTCTGCAGTCCACGCGACCTACCTCCCTTGACAGGAAGGTCGTTCCACAGATAGTGAGTAATCTCTCAGAAAGGGATCGCTTGCCTGGCGGATGGCCACCCAGCGGTATGTCAAATCCTATTAACTTCTAGTCCGCCACCATGGACTCACCCGGTACGATCGGCCGGGTTCGCGGCAGAGCGCCGCGATACGCCGCCGCACCCATCAGCAATAGCACCCCGACAAAGACGCACAGCTTCAGCAGGCTCGCTGCGCGCGTCTGTGGCAACAGCTTCCACAAGACCAGCAGAACCGCCTGTGCCGCGGTCACCGCCCAAACGGAGCCATAGAAGTATCGCCGCTCGGTTCCTTCTCCCCGAGTTGACGACCCGACGCGAGGCAGCTTGCCCGCCGCACCCAGCAGAAGGATCAGCGCGCATAGGGGAGCGTAGCCAAAAACGTAGATCTGCTTCATGTACCACGTGCCGGTCACCGCGGCAATCAACAGACCGCTCAGATTGAGCAGAGCAAAGCTCAACACCGCGTTCCACGCAAAGGTGTAGCAAACCCGGCGATACAGGGGATTGGGCTTGTCTTCGTCGAAGCGCAGGATGTACGGCCGGGGCTCGACACCCGGCAAGCGTCCCCGCCATCCGGCGATCCCGGTTGCGATGAGAACGAAGGCGAGCCAGAATACATGGCCTGGCCCAAATCCTTTGGCGAACATCGCGAATGTCAGTGGTCCTGGCGCCAGGAAGAAAACCCAGATCCATATGGGCCAGTGCGCCAGCCGGTAGCTTCGCTTGTTTCGCTCGCGAATCTTCCGCGCCTGAGCAAACTCCAACTTGCCGCTGTAGCGCATAGCCGCCAGTCTCGCAGAGCGTTCCGGACCCCGTCAATCGCCGTAAGACACCAGGCCTTGCACTAACGTCAAATCCGTGTGGACGATTACTGGCTCGTGAACCCATACCCGACCACCCAGGAAGGCGCCAGCGTTCCGGGATTCAACGCGCGCAAC
>CAXUIM010000098.1:0-8257 GCA_964250885.1 uncultured Acidobacteriaceae bacterium
CGCCCGCTTTCCTGCAGACCGGAAGGATCGGAGTAGGAACTGACTCCAACGTGCTGATCAGTGCGCGAGAAGAGCTACGAATGCTGGAGTACGCACAACGACTCAGTTCTCGCTCCAGGAACGTTCTCGCGCAACAGACGGGAAGCTCCAATGGAGGCGATCTCTTCAGAGCAGCTCTTAGAGGCGGCGCGCAGGCTATGGGTGTCTCCACAGGTTTGGCGCAGGGGGCTCCAGCCGATATCGTGAGCTTGAACTGCGATCATCCGTCGCTGCTCAACCGCGAGAAGGATGCATTGCTGGACTCCTTCGTCTTCGCTTGCGCCACATCGCCCATTGATTGCGTCTGGCGCAATGGCCAGAAGGTCGTCAAAGACGGATCGCATCTTGAGCGGCAGTCTATTCTGAGCGGGTATCGCGCCGCTATCGCCAGCATCCGCTCCTGAAGTCTGGAGCATTCAACGCGTTACTCAAACCCCGGATGAAGCTTGATATCAGCTCCCAGCGCTTCCAGGTCTCGCTCCGCATGCGATTGCCGCAAGTAGAGGTCCAACTCCTGATAGCGGCGGGAGACCTGTTCGTTCATTGCCATGGGATGCGGCCCGTACGCTCTCGCCAGCCGGCGTAGGATATCCGTCGCAGCCTGCTCCACAAGATGACGCACGATTCGTGCCCGGATGCGGGCCCTGACTGTGTCCAGAGGAGACTCGTCAATCTCCTCTCCTGCCGTCTCAAGCATGGACCGCAGCGCCCAGGCCGTCGCCGCCATGGCTCCCAGATGAGCTCTCGTGTGAGCATCGTCTCGAGCTTGCGCCTTGCAGTATTCAACCAGTGCCAGCGCTCCTCCCGCCCAGCACGCCGCTGGTCCACAGGCTCCGTGCCAGAAGCCAGGCCGGTCCAGATACCAGTGTGAGCCGCCAATAATGTCTTGAGCAGCGCAAAGCACCCCATCGAATGTCACCGTCGATGTTTTTGTCTCAATGAAGGCCTGCGTCTTCCAGCCGGAATCATCGAACCGAAGTTGCTGCGAGACTCTCCTGAGGTCGACCTCCACCAGGCGATGATCGCTCGATCCCACGGTAACCAGCGCCCGATCGATAAGACCAGCTCCGCTACAGAATGGCTTGATTCCACTCAGCAGAAGCCCCTGCGAATTTTGTTGAAGCTGAAGCGCCTGATTTGGAATCTCCGCCGCCCAAACGCCATAGATCGCTCCCGGTACGGGCGATCGCCCTGCCTCTGCGAGAATTGCCAGCGCATCCCAGTGCGCTTCGGCGAGTCGCGCCAGCGAGAGATCTTCGCAGCCGAGTTGCGTCAGGCGCCGATGCCGAATGGCTGTCTGCCCTGCGCCAGGGAGCGGGAGTTCCTCAGTGACCAAAGAGCGAAGCCGCTCCAGCAAAGAGCTTCCGTTCACGCCAGGGCCTCATTATGCGCGGCCAGCGCAGCGGCGAAGCCATGCGGGGCGCGTCCTATCCGCCGGCCGCTCGTGAGCACCTTCATTCGTCCAATCGAGATCCTTCTGCAGCCGCTCTCTGCCAGCCGGCTCCAGAGATCGTGGTCTTCCGCCGTACGCAGGTCGGCCCAACCTCCGGCGCGCTCGTAAACGTCGGCCCGCACGCCCAAATTGGCGCCGTGCACATGAGGATGGCTCCCGTCGGGAAAGATCGCGTACGTGCTGCGAAACAGCGCTGCGACCCCCGGTCCATGTTCGGTGAAACTGTCTACATCCACGGTTCCGGCAACCGCCTCGACCCCTTTCTTCGCCATGGCAACCTGATCCACAAGCCAGGCCTCCGGCACACAACAGTCGGCGTCGGTGTTCGCCAGCCAGCAGCGATTCAGGGGTCCGCCATAGCGCTTGAGAGCCAGCTGCACCGCCAGCGCTCGCGCGCGCCCCACCACACCCGCTTGCAGCGAAACTACCGTGCCTCGCTCTTCCAGAATGCTTTCAGCAATGGCCAGCGTCCGATCTGTGGAACGGTCCACGGCCACGACAATGTCATAGCTTGACTCTGAAGGCAGAGCGGAACAGGCTGCCAGAATGGATTGCAGACACCGCGGCAGGTGCTCTTCTTCGTCGCGCGCCGGGACCAGCACGCAGACATGCCATGAAGGCCCGCTCACGTTCTCACCCACCGATCCAGACGAAATCCAACGTGCTGCTCGGAATGCTCCAGCGTTACGCCGTGCAGCGATCTCAGCACCTCATGCACCTGATCGCCACTCAACCGATGATCCTCCGACACTCCGAGCCAATGGGTGGCCAGCAAGACTCCTGAGGGCCTAAGGCGCCCCACCAGGTCTGTGGCCAGGCAGTGCAGTGTGTCGGACTCGAAATAATAGCCAATCTCGCTCAGTACGACGAGGTCAAAGCTTCCGGTGAAAGGAACCTCGGGTAACGCTCCGCAGATGACGTTTACCTGCGTGAGCTGGCGGCAGCGCTCCCGCGCCTGCTCCACTGCTGTTGGAGCGATATCCATAGCCTCAACCCGATCGCAGATCCCGGCCAGTCGTTGCGTGAGAACTCCAATCGAACATCCTGGCTCGAACGCTCGCGCGTAGCGCCGGTATTGAAGCACCGCAAGAATCGAATCATAGCGGCCCTGTTCGTAGGGACTTGAAGCGAAGTTCCAGAAATCCGAATCGATGCGGTATTTCTGCTCGAAGAAGTTCTGGCTCGTAGAATCGTTTCTCATTAGACCAACTTTCACTTGAACGCGCTCTCGCGTAAGGGACACAGTGGAAACGAGCCTTGACGAGCTGACTTGTCAGTCATCAGAAAGACCTCGAAGCCCCTCTGCGCGGGACCCAGGAGATTCATCGGCAGAATCGGATCGCCGGAGCGATGTGACAGCTGAGACCGATGACATCCCAAAGCCTCAGCTTTGGCCAGACAGGCGCTCTCGCTCAGCTTGAACATTCGCAGGTCTGCCCGGTCCAGCACATCGGGCATACCTCGGTGCCATGTCCAAAAAAGGTAGGAGGTAAGCACCGCGCCCCTCTGGTGCGAAACCTGCTCCGCGGCCCTGCCGCATGCTTCATGATCGGGGTGGTAATCCCCGCGCCAGGGCGCGATAAGATGAGTGCCTTCCGAAACCAGGGGAAGAAGTCGGGCTACAAGCTCACGCTCGTGGGCGGTCACATCGCTGTCGGGTAATTCCAACCGAACTATTCGGTCGGTTGATACTCCAAGCCGTCGCAAAGCATTCGCCTGTTCCACCTTTCGAATCTCACCGAGACCCCTGTCTTCTCCATATGCATTCTCGCCGTTGGTGATTGCGATCACCACCACTTCGACCCCCCGCTCACGAAGACTGGCAATCAGGCCGCCAGCTCCCAACGTCTCGTCGTCCGGATGTGGCGCTAACACGATGGCAGGAGAGGATGGCGGCTCCCACTGGGGCAGTTCGCGAAGAAAATCCAACCACCCTGCCTCATGAACAATGGGAATGATCATAGTTGCCTTCAGGTTGCGTTGAACTTAGGATGCGTCGTAGAAGCGAGTCCAGGTGAGCCCGCCCCAGCGCTGTGCGGCAGAATTCGTTCCTGTTGATGACCTCAAACGACGACCGTGGGTTTTCTTCTGCCGTAGCGCACATCCGAGACAGCAAGTCCCGTAACAGCCCTCGGGGACTCCATCAGCCTGCCCGAACGGTCGGGTCGGGGACACGCTCAGGCCGCAGGGGCATCGACGTTGCGAGAAATCAACACTACCCGCGGAATCGCCACAGCATGAAGAAGGCGCTCAATGGTGCGGCCAAGCGAAATGCCCTGATCGCTGGTTCGCCTAACCCCGCCAAGGACCAGCAGGTCGTATGTTTGTCGTGCCAGCTCCTTCAGGGCAGCCTCAGCTGGATCTTCTGAGAGAACCACCTGCTCTTGTAGACGAATATCAAGCCGCGCGATTCGCGTCTGCGCCTCTCGCGTGATGGTATAGCCGGCCTGGAGGAGATCTCGATGTTTGCGATCACGCCAGAAGAGTGTTCCCAGACGAGGTGTCATGACCGAGAGAAGCGTCACCTCAGCATCGGTTCCCTTTGCGATGTAGGCTGCAACATCCGCTGCTGCCAAAGAGTGCGCCAGCCCATTAATAGGTACAAGAATCCTACGAATCTGCGGGAGAGTGACGTCCGGAGCTATGGTGAGGAGCACGTCCGTCGTACTCTGACGCAGGATCCGGTCCTGAAGCTCCCCGAAGCTAACGGCAATCTCTCCCGAAACCCCCGCAGCTCCTATGGCTAGCAGATGTTGTCCTTCCGCGGCAGATTGCAGAGATGCGAACAGATCGTCGCTTGTAGAAGAGATCCGCCTCAGGTGCACGTTCTCATCCTCAGCCGCATGCGCCAGAGAGCTGGAGGCATGAATGACCGTATCCGCCGAAGCCGCACGAGTGAGGGACACATCCTCATCAAACGACAGCTCGGTAATGTCCAGGAGCTCGCTCTCCATCTGCTTGGCCGCAGCGATGGCTGCGATGATACGAGCCGAGCTCGCGGGCAGCAGATCAGGCGCCAGCGGCAGCAGGATACGCTCGCGATCTGCAAGATACGCGAGCTTCCGTGCCTCCTCCCGATTCAATCGCTTCAGCTCTGACTCTCCCGGCTGAGTCTTCGCTGCGAGCCATCTCATAAGGGGCGGCGTAACGACTACGGTCAGGATCGCGACGACCGCGTAAGTCGTATACAGATCGGAGGGAAAAAGAAGTAGCTCCGTTCCCACAATGGCTACGACGACATCCGTTCCCCCTTTGAGGTTCAGGCCCACTCCAACGGCTGCAGCCTCCCAGAGAGGGAGTCTTCCTGCGAGCGCGCCCAGGAAGCCGAACGCAATCTTCGCCACGCCAGCGAACACCAGCAGAATCGCAATGCCTTTCAGCGACTGAAGACCCCGGAGCTGGAAGAGGTTCACGCGCATGCCGGCCAGCCCAAAGAACACCGGCGCAAACAGGGCGATTGTCACCGTCTGAATGCGTTCCTTCAGAGCGATCGTGGCGCGTGGCGCCTTGCTCAGCAACATACCGAATACAAAGGCTCCCAACAGCGGGTGCAATCCCATCAGCGTGGTTGCAGCAGCGGCAATGCAAAGCAGGATAAGTACGAGAGACAATTCGCCGTTGGGAATACCCATCGCATCGGCCACAAGCCGCATGGTCCAGAAGGTAAAGCGCCGCCCCAGAGTCAGCATGAAAGCGAAGAAGCCGAGGGCGAGCAGGGTTGCGCGGAGCCCTGCGACAAATGGATTGGCCCGGTGCTGGACCGACGAGAGCACTGAGATAAGCGGCCACACCAGCACCTCACTCGCGATCCCGGCCGCCAACATCACTTGCGCATAGTCCCGGCGTAGGGCTTCACGCTCGATCAGTAACTTCGCCACCACGCTTACGGCTGTAACGGAGAGGACCAGCCCAAGGAAGAACGCGCTGGTCGGTTCCCGCCCGAATACCTTCACCCCAAGAAGCGTACCGATCGCCAGTGCAGCACCGATCGCACCTAAAGCTGCGAGCGATCCCGGCACGACCTTCTGACGCAGAATCGCTAAATCCGCCTCCATCCCTGCGATCATCAGCAGCAGAATCGCGCCCATCCAGGAAAGCAGCGAAAGCGAAAGCGAAACAGCTGGATTCAGAAACAAAGTTGTATATGCCCCGGGAGCAAGCGCACCCAGCACGGAGGGCCCTATAAAAAAGCCTCCCAGCAGCTCACCAAGCACCTCCGGCTGATCCAGCCGCCGGCTCAGATCCGCCATACCTCTCGTGACAAGGAGCATGACGGCGATCGCCAGAAAAGCGCCAATGAGCTGGTGCTCGGAATACCCGTGCATGGATGTTTGCTCCAATCGATACTTTTGCAGTTAATGCCCGGCGCGGGTCAAATGCTGCGGCTGAAAGGCTTTCGTTCCGTATCTGACGTTCAGCAATCCGTTGGCGGAGCCGGCCAACACTTCTTCTGCTTTGAAAGCCAATGTTGATATTTTCACACGGCGCGATGAAAGAAGCGGCCGCTCCAGGAACTGCGTGTCGCGCCGTCCGCTCGCGGCTCCTCATGAATACAGTATTCTTCCTGAGACAACGATTTCACCCAGTAGACCAGCAAGCCCATAGGTCCACACGCTCAGGAGCATCGTTTCGACATGATAAGCAAGCAGGCCCTCAGGAGGACTTTCATTTGGGCAGCGATCGGCACCCTCATCGCGGTGGAAGCACTCGCAGGGCCGGCCGGTGCACGCGCCGGCGCGCAGACCCCTTCAGTTTTCAGCCCTGCGAATCCGTTCTATGCACCGAGCACGCTTCCCTTCCAGGCGCCTCCGTTCGATCGCATTCATGACAGCGACTATCAGCCCGCCATCGAAGCGGGGATGACGCAGCAGCGCGCCGAAATCGAGGCGATCTCTAATGATCCCGCTCCGCCTACATTCGATAACACCATCGTTGCAATGGAACGCTCTGGTCAGCTTCTCAATCGCGTCATGCAAGTCTTCAGCGGCATCACAGGCGCCAACACAAACCCAGCATTGCAAAAAATACAGGAGATTGAGGCGCCAAGACTTGCCGCACACCAGGATGCTATCCGGCTTGAATCGAGACTCTTCGCTCGGATCTCGAAGCTCTATGAAGAGCGGGAAAAGCTCACTCTGGATCCGGAGCAGATGCGTCTGCTCGAGTACGACTATCGTCAATTTGTTCATGCCGGGGCCAACCTCTCCGATGCAGACAAGACGAAGCTTCGGAAGCTCAACGAAGAAGACTCTGTTCTGTCCAATGCATTCATCACAAAGCTGCTTGCCGCGACCAAGGAGGCTGCCTATAGCACTCAGGACCAGGATTCTCTAGCGGGGCTGGGTGATGCGCAGATCTCCGCGGCCAGACTTGCAGCCAAAGGCCGCGGTCAGACGGGCTACGTGCTTCCTTTGCAGAACACCACGCAACAACCGGATCTTGCGCTGTTGAGCAATCGGGAAACCCGGCATACTCTGTTTCAAGATTCCTGGACTCGCGCCGAGCGCGGCGGACCCACCGACACACGCGACACCATTGCACATCTGGCGAAGGAGCGTGCGGAGAAAGCCTCCCTTCTGGGCTTTCCCAATTTCGCTGCGTGGACCCTGCAGGATCAGATGGCCAAAACTCCTGAAGCCGCAATTCACTTCATGGACGCTCTAGTGCCGGCGGCTACCGCCAAAGCGCACGGCGAAGCCCAGGATATTCAGGCTCTCATCGACTCACAGCACGGCGGGTTCAGTCTGCAGCCCTGGGATTGGAATTTCTACTCCGATCAGGTTCGCAAGGCGAAGTTCGATCTCGACGAATCCGAAGTCAAGCCGTACTTCGAATTGAATCGCGTGTTGCAGGATGGCGTCTTCTACGCCGCACACGAGCTCTACGGCCTCACGTTCCAGGAACGCCACGATATTCCCGTCTACAACCCCGATGTGCGAGTCTTCGAGGTCTTCGACAGCGACGGGAAGCCTCTGGCGCTCTGGTACGGCGATTACTTCAAGCGCGACAATAAAAACGGCGGCGCGTGGATGGATGTGTTCGTCGGGCAATCGAAGTTGCTCGCCACACTACCGGTTATCTACAACGTCGCCAACTTCGCCAAACCGGCCCCGGGCGAGCCAGCCCTCATCACGTTTGAGGACGTCACGACCATGTTTCATGAGTTTGGCCATGCTTTGCATGGAATGTTCGCCGACACGGAGTATCCCAGTCTGTCGGGCACCTCCGTGCCCCGCGACTTCGTCGAGTTTCCTTCTCAGTTCAATGAACACTGGGCCACGTACCCGCAGGTCCTGGACCATTACGCCCGCAACTACAAGACCAACGCGCCCATGCCTGCGGAACTCACGGCGAAGATCAAGAAAGCCGCAACCTTTAATGAGGGCTATGCCCTGACGGAGTTGTTGGCCGCCGCTGAGTTGGATATGCAATGGCATACGCTGCCGGCTAGCGCGTCACTGCAGAACGTCGATCAATTTGAAGCGTTCGCTCTACAGCGGACTCACCTGGCCCTCAACACGGTTCCACCGCGCTATCGCTCCAGCTACTTCATGCATATATGGGGCAACGGCTACGCTGCCGGCTACTACGCGTATCTCTGGAGTGAGATGTTGGATGACAATGCTTTCCAATGGTTCGAAGATCACGGCGGCCTTACACGCGCTAATGGCGATCGCTTTCGCGCCATGGTGCTCTCGCGCGGCAACACACAGGACCTCGATACGATGTACACTACCTGGCTAGGCCACGAGCCCACCGCCGGGC
>CAXUIM010000098.1:8357-13188 GCA_964250885.1 uncultured Acidobacteriaceae bacterium
TAACGAAGATCTACAGATAACGAAGATCTACGCACGCAGTTGGATAGGTGCAGTGGCCGGCGCGTGAGAATTCGGACGTTTCTCCTGCAGGTCTACAACGAAGCCTCAGAGTGGCCGTTTCCCCCGATCAAAAGGCGCTTGAAGACCCTCGTGAATCCACATTGACCGGAGAAATGCTCTACAGATGGGTTAACGCTTGCGCTGCGAAGCGATGTCGAGCGCGAACCGCTGCGTGTATTTCATGCTCGCCGCAGCCAGCAGAACGCGAATGGATTGCGCGGTTCTTCCTTGTTTGCCGATGATTTTTCCCAGATCCCGCTTGGCCACGTATAGGTGAAACACGGTTTCCGCTCCGACAGTGCTGGTCTCCAGAGTGACCGCCTCCGGTTCATCCACCAGCGCCCTGACGAGCCCCAGGAAGACCATCTGCAAGTCAGCGATTATCTTGTTCGCCTCTTCTAGCTTGTTTGCCTCTTCCACGGATTTCCTCGAAACAGCGCCTCCGCCAGCAGCGGACCTCGTCCATCCGCCGCCCGCGCTTTGGTTTTTCTCGCCCGCGCTGTGCCTCGTTTCAGATGACGTGTGTGACGAGCTACCGGTTTTCAAAAAATTGTGGAATCAACCAAATGAGTTGTATCTTTCAGGGAATACATTTCGCTTGCGTCGAATGGATCCGAGCGGGGTCACAAGCTGCCGCTTTTGCGGCCTTGTGCGTGATGACAGATCCGTCGGCGTCTCAGCAGCGGAGAGATGCTGGAAGGAACAAACGTGATCAGGACCGCGATTCGCTCGTTGTTTAGAACGGCGCCTTGATGCCCCGCCCGAAGGTGCGGCATCTTCCCTCGCCGTGGGCGTGGTGAGTTCCTGACAAATCGCACTCCCGCATTTCGCGGTTCCAGCCACGTGTATTTACCTGGACCCGCTTTGCCGGTACAGGCCGAAGCAAGAGCCCAGACGGCGCGTCTGGGGCTCTCTGCGGTCTGTATGGCTATCTCTCACATCATTGTGCGCAGCCATGCTCAAGCGGGGAGCCGCTCTGTTAGCGCTGCCCGGCCCCGTCTGCACGGCGGGGGATATTGCATGGGACATTGCGGTCTCAGCCAGTCCTACAGCGAAATAGAGTAGGGGAACCGCGCGCAAGCGATTCCCCTGCAGACTGAAGCGATGCCACTTGCATCCTGGCTGCGAGAACCGATCCTAGAAGATAATCTTTCCGGCAAACTGGATATTGAAAGGCTCACCCGGCCCGATCCCTGGTGCTCCGAAGAATGTTCCGATCGTGGAACCGATCGCAGCGGAAGGGGCGGTCTGCGGCGCCCCGACGGGCGCTAGATTGACGCGATTGAAGATGTTGAACATCTCCGCGCGAAGTTGTAGGCTCACCTTCTCCGTCATCTTCGTGTTCTTGACCACGGAAAAATCCATGTCGGAGAAGCCGGGGTTGAAGTATTGGTTGCGTCGCTCGTCGCCAAACGTGCCCACGGCAGGCTCAGAAAATGCCGCCGAATTGAACCATGTAACCGATCCCGGGGCGCCGGGAGCCTTCACTATAGCGTGCGATATACCACTGAATACCGGGACGCCGGGCACCACGTTTTCGCGTTCGGCATAGTCGCCGTTGCCGCTCTCGTCATTACCGGTCACGACGCTGAAGGGCTGCCCCCCATGGAGCGACAGTGCGCTGTTAAGCTCCCATCCTTCGGTCAACCGCCTCGGACCCATGTGAGAAGCCGGAATAATGTAGTTGAACAATGCGGAGAACGTATTGCGCGTGTCGAAGTCGCTGTTGCCGTACTCCGCCGCCTGATCATAGCTGTTCTGCGGCAGGTACGGAATCAGGCCCGTCTCGTAATCCAGAGCATGAGACCACGTATACACCGCCTGCATCGTCAATCCATGCCATGCCATGCTGCGCATTATCGCCTGCAGGGAATTGTAGTTCGAGTTCAAATTGCTTTCTAGCTGATTCACATCGCCAACGTTAGGAAATTGTGTATAGTACGGGCGCGAGCTTTGAATTTCTCCCGTGTTGCCGGGCGTCGCCAATGCAGTCGGATTGATGTCTCGCACACTGGTCAGTTTTCTTGACAGCGTTCCAAGATATCCGAGTTGCGCAATGAACTTGTTCCCCAGGCTGCGCTGCAGGTTCAGGTTATAGCTGTAGGTATAGGATGGCCGATAATGCGGATTGACAGAGTACGCATTGGTCACACCGGCGCCGGTCTCCGCCGCGGCCAGGCTCGGGAAAATTGGAACTCCGCTTGAGATTACGGCGCCAGGATAAAGCGCCGACGTTCCCGTCGCCTGCGCCGTCACAACAGGGGCCGAGCCCGCAAGATTGTTACCCAAACCGAGTGCGCCATTATCGGTCGTGTCACGCAGATTCAGTAGCGACAGCATGTACACCGAATCGAAGAACATTCCGGCACCGGCGCGGAGTACCGTCTTCCCGTCCAACTGATAGGACGCACCAACGCGCGGACTGATCGATCCTTTGTAGGGTACAAACAGGTTCTGCACGTTGTCGCCTTGGATTGCGAATCCTCCCGCAAGGCCCGGATCGAAGCTTGTCAGGTTCTTGTCAGGGTTATGCACCGACTGCGCATAGTCATAGCGTACGCCATAGTTCAGATTCAACTTCGTTGTGATCTGCCACGCATCCTGCGCAAAGATGTCCCAGGTGTTCTCGAAGACGGTGCGCTTCTGATTGCCTTCCGCGATCGAAGCATTATCTTGCGCGAGACAGCCGGCCAGGAAATCCGCAAGATAGAGCACGTTGTAATCGAAGCTGGCCGTAGAGCTGCTGCCGACGTTGTAGCCGGGAGCCGCGGTCCCCAGATTCTTGGTGGCCAGCGTGTCGCAGGCTGTCAGAGTTCCCGTCTCAGGATAAGACCAGGGACCTTGCGATCCGTCGAAGGTGAACTGACCGCGCGCTCCGGTCTGATAGAAATCGTATACCTGCGCTTTGCGGAACTCCCCACCCGCACGTACCTCGTGTTTGCCAACCGTGTATGCGACCGTATCGTCGAAGTGTCCCGTGATGTCCTGCCGTCCCTCTGGCGCGGTCGCTCCGATCACATCGAACCCGCTTCCGCTGCCTGTCAATCCCGAGGCTGAGGCCGACCCCGATATGCTCAGGTGCGGCGCGCCCAGCAGACTCGAATCGGTCACCCCCGTATTCAGGCCGACTACGACAGGATCGTAATTGTGTACGGCATCCGAGAACACCTGGTCGAAGTAGCTCACGCCGAAGAACGCTTGGTTCGTCAGCTTTGTTGACAAGATTCGGTTGTAAATGACTGAGTAATTCTCGACGTGGATCGGTGCAACCTCATAGTAGGGCGACAAGTAGGAAGTGGTCGGCGCCGTCTGATTACCGTCGCCGAAATAACCTTTTACGCTGACCGTGTTCTTGGAATTGATGTCGTAATCCACTTTAATCAAAGGATTGAAGCTATGGCCGTTCTCTGTACCAGGGTTGAAATAATTATCCGCGGTTGCCGGTCCGGTCAGCGCCGATCGTGGCCAGAGATTCGCAAGTAGCGCAGTAGAGACAGGGTTCACGGGAACGCCATAGAAGCTCATGAGGCTCTCTGCTTCAGCTTGATAAGCAGCCGAGGGTTCGGTCGACGCCGTCTGGTTGCCGATCACGAAGTTTTGGTGTTCGTAGCTCACGAAGTAAAACAGCTTGTCTTTGATGATGGGGCCACCCACGGAGCCGCCATAGTCAATATCGCGAGTTTCATTCTTCTTTGTTCCGGGAATGGCAAAAGGCGTGTTCGCTGCAAAGAACTCGTTACGGTTGAAATAATATCCAGAACCATGCAGGCTGTTGGTGCCTGACTTAATGGAAAGATTTACGGTGCCGCCCGCATTGCGTCCGGTCTCTGGCATACCACTGGTAACGAACGAGAACTGGTCGATCGCGTCCAGCGGCAGCACGATGCCCGCAATACCCGAGACGCCGCCTTGGTTGACGGCAGGGATGTTCCACCAAAGATCGTTGTTGTCGGTTCCCTCAATCTGCCAGTTGACCTGGTTTGAGCGCGTTCCATTCACCGACGCTGCACCGGCGCCGCCTCCGATGGAGTAGCCTGCGAATCCAGGCGTGTATTGGAGAAATTGAGTGAAATCGCGGCCGTTGCTCGGTGCATCGTTGACCATCTGGGTCGGTATATCGGTGGTCAACACCGTCGACGTTGTATCCAGTGCCACTCCGGCAGCGTCTACCTCCACAGTCTGCGCCGAGCTCGATATGGCTAAGCTCACAGCGAGCGTATAGGTCGTTCCGGCGGACACAGGTATCCTGTCGTAGATGCCCGTCGAAAAGCCTGTTTCAGTGGCGGTGACCGTATAGTTCCCCAGCGGCAGATCCGAGAAGCTGAACTGGCCCGCCGAGGAACTGACCGTGGTGTGAACGATCCCGGTATCCACGTCCTTGGCCACCACTGAGGCACCCGCGAGCGACGCGCCTGTTTTGTCGGTTACTGCTCCATTGATGCTTCCGCGGAAGTTTTGTGCTGGCACCGGAACAGTAAGAAGGAACAACAAGGCTTCTGACGTTAACAGAGCGCCGGCTAGATATTTCTTCAAAGCGATGTGCATGGGAAAGCCTCCGGATGCGGATATGCCTTTCAAGCCAATGCGGAGCGTAAGAGATCAGTTTTGAAAACAGGGCATCAGCGCGAGCAGAGAATCAGCGCAACCGATAGAACGGTGTCAGGGCCCACCCCGCATTAGCGGATTGAGGGGACCTGGCAAACCAAAAATTGGTGAGATGAATTGAAACTTAACCCAATTCGGAGATTTTGGCAAGTACCTTCTCGCGGTC
>CAXUIM010000099.1:0-13124 GCA_964250885.1 uncultured Acidobacteriaceae bacterium
TGGCAGATACAGACGCCGCCTCCTGTATTCAAGTCTGGGTCGTCACAACCCGCAACCTCGGCTGACGGCAAAATCGTTCAGTAGAGAAAATTGTCTGAGGGTATACCGGCAGCCGTTTTATGGGCGGCACCATGGCTTGAGGTATTTCGAATGCCAAGAGCATTTTTGCTTTAGGTGTAGACCGAAGCCGCCGACCTCAACGTCGTTTTTCCCCCAAAAAAACGACACTGCACGCCTGATTCCAGTTCACAATAAAAGCAAAAATGCTCTAAGAGCGCGACCGCTTCCCGCCAGGGAAACCGGCCGCGCTCTTTTCGCTTCATCGAACAACTGATGGATTACGGAAGAACCGGTGTCGCGGACGGTCCGTAAAGTTTACGTATCATCACGTCATATGGGGTCATCTGGTATTCCGCCGGAGGCACGCCGCCCGCCAGATGACTCACAAAGTAGTCCCAGCGCCGCCGAGTGACGTAGGGCTCGTCTTCCGCATACCCGTGATGCACGTTCGGGATCATCAGCAGATCGAAGTTCTTGTTCGCCTTGATCAGCGCGTCCACGACCAGCAGCGTGGTGTTGGGTGGAACGTTATCGTCCATCGTTCCGTGGGTGAGCATCAGGTGGCCCTTCAAGTTCTTCGCGTAGTCCTGGTTCGCCTGTGCTGCGTAGTTATCCTCACCGTCCGGTCCAATCACTTCAAGCCCCGCCCATCGCTCATCCCAGTCGTCTTCGTACTCACGCTGATCGTGATTGCCACTCTCCGCCCATCCAACCTTGAAGAAGTCCGGGAAATGAAACAACGCCGAGACGGTTGCATTTCCGCCGCCGGAATGACCCCAGATCCCAACGCGATCTTCGTCTATCCAGGGAAACCGCGCGGCCAGTTCCTTGATGCCCGCCACCTGGTCCGGAATGGTGTCGTCCCCCATCTCCGCAGGAGTCGACGCGTGCGCATCATGGAAGCTCTTCGTGCGATTGGGCGTTCCCATGCCGTCGATGCAGATCACAACAAACCCGAGATCCGCCAGCGACTGGTTATCTCCCGAAGAGGCTGCGAAGCTGCGTCCCCGGCATGAGCCCTCCTGCGGTCCCGGGTAGACGTAATCGACAATGGGGTACTTCTTCCCTACGGCACTGCCGGCGGAGAAGGTGGTCGGCTTCCAAAGAAACCCGTACAGGGGCGTCTTGCCGTCGCGCGCCATCACCGTGATCGGCGTGGGGGGCTTCCAGCCAGCAGTCAGCAGAGCAGAGATATCCTCATGCGCCAGCGTGAGGATGACCTTGCCGGCGTTGTCTCGAACCACGGCCGTCGCCGGAGTCTGCACGGTCGAGTAGATATCGACGAAGCTGCTTCCGTCGGGCGAAGCCGTAATTTTGTGATTGGCCGCTACGGGCGTCAATAACTGCTGGTGCTGCCCATCGAAATCCACCCGGTAGAAGTTCGTGAAGTATGGATCCTCGTCTCTTTCCTTGCCGTCCGCGCTGAAGTAGATCACGCGGTTCTTCTCGTCCACGTGCGGCAGGTCCGTCACCGGCCCATCGCCTTGCGTTACCTGATTCTTCAGCTTGCCTGTGGTCAGATCGTACAGATAGAACTGGGCGAAGTTGCTGCGCTCAGAACACCACAAAAATTCATTCGAGCCCGGCAGATATTTCCAGTTCACCTGGCTCTGCCAGCCATAGTATGTCGCCACGTGCTCGTGGTACACGTCGCGCACGTCTCCTGTCGCTGTGTCGGCGACCCGCAGCCACTCGTCTTTGTGATCCCGCGAGGTGGAGACCAAGGCCAGGTGGCTGCCGTCCGGAGCAAATTCGACATCCGTCCACTCGGAGTCTCCATTGCAGCTTACGTCGTCGCATTCCATGCTGCGATGCTCCAGCGGCGGAGTCTTCAACCGCACCGTCCGGGCACTCTCCACATCGATGATCACGGGCTCAATCATGGTTACGTCCTTATCGCCAACCAGGGGATAGCGCCAGGCCTCGAGCTGCGGATGCCGATAGGTCACCGGCACGAGGTACATCATGCCGGTCTTGCGCTGGTCCTGCTGAAACGTGGCGATCTTCTTCGAATCGGGGGACCAGGTCAGGATGGCCGCATCGGTATGTTGCCAGCCCGCGTTATCGGTGGCATAGCCGAAGTCCTTCAAGCCATCGAACGTAAGCTGGCGCTCTTCACCCGTGGCCTGAACGCGGACCCAGAGGTTATCGTCGCGAACGAAAGCCGCCAGTTTCTTGTCCGGAGACAGATTGAGGGGAGGAACTTCGCGAGTTCGCGCCGGCTTGACAGCGGGCCGGACCGGCTGGGAGGGCGGCGGCGACGGCGGCGTCTGCTGCACGCATCGGCTTACCGCGGCGTCGCAGTGAAACTCTCCCAGCGGAGTCGTCACCGCAAAGGCGCCGGCGGCTTCGGCAATGTACTCCGAGATATTCAGGGAGGCGGGATCCACCTTCCGATTCGCGGCGGCGCCGAGCGCCCTGGCCAATTTGGCATTGTCAAAGGCCGGCGCGGTTGAACCCTTCACCGGATCGGCGATCATGTACACCGTTTCAGCAGTTCCGGAGTCGCGATAGAAGATATGGCCATCAGGAAGATAATCCACCGCGCCGACCACGTGATGAACGAGACTCTTCACGTTGTATGGCATCCAGCGCTCGGCCTGCTGATAATCGTGCGCCGTGTAAACCTGCTGCGCCAGCATTGCAGGAAGGAGTACGAAACCAATGCAGAGTGACAGGGCAAGGGAACGCAGCGACGGAGCGCCTACAGGGAACATCATCAGGAACTTCCTCACATCAAAGTTTTACTCGGCTCACCGCCACAACCGGGCAAGGCGGTCAGGAGTCCAGACCCGGTTTGCCCAGGAGCTACGGACGGACGCGGCGCACTCTGGCCAGAAGCGCCGCCGGATGCAGTGATCGCGGATAGTGTACCAGCGCTCGCAGAAAGCCACCCCACGTATCGTGCGCGATGCGGAGCGAAGAAGGCAGCACATACGCGTCCATGATCATCTCCGAAAGCAGCAGCGAGGCAGCCGCTCCATAAAGGCCGTAACGTTGGGCGCCAAAGTAGGTCAGCACGACAGTGATTCCCGTAGCGAATGTGTAGACCATCGCGAGCTGCTCGTGCAGATTGATGGCCGCCACCAGGGTGGAGCTGGTCGACCAGAGGGCATAGAAGACAACCACGATGAGAAGAAGCCCGATCAATCCCGGGCTGGAGGGCACCTTGCCCAGCGTCCAGCGGTGCAGCACGGTCGGGCCAAAGACCGCCACCAGAACGACTACGCTCAACGAGATGAACAGAGCAATCTGGCAGGCGCGCCGATGTAGCGTGCGCACCAGATCCGTGTTGCCCGCGCCGAAGGCGATTGAGAGCTCCGGCCACACCGTGTTCTTCACCATCTCCACCACCTGCAGCGCCAACCGGGACACGGTGCGCGCCGTGCTGAAGACGGCCACGGCATTCAGCCCGAGAGCATAGTTGACCGCCATGATGGAGCCCTGCTGGTTGAACGATTGACCCAGCGGAAAGCCCAGGAAGGCCACGGCCGGCCGGCTCAGCCGATTGATCTCTCGCACCGATGCATGACTCCATCCGTAGTTGATCCAAGGAATGTCATGGCGCACCGTCAGGCACAGAATCAGCGTGACCGTAATATTGGCCAGCGCAAACACCATGGCCGTGGTCCGTGGGCCGTAGCCCATCATCACGGGCGCCACTTGCACCGCAAACGCGGCCAGCGTCAGACCACTCTTGAGAAAGTTTCCATACGAATAGCGGGCAATGCAGCGGTAGGCCGACTGCAGCAACTGTTCGAGCTGGCCAAACAGGACGGCAAGTCCCAGCCAGAAGAGGGACCAGCGTACATCATGATCGCTGATGGCGGTCAGGTGCAGCAGCTGCGCCATCGGCAGAAAATAGAGGGCGACGCACATCAGCGCCCCGGCAACCCCAAGCAGAAGCGAGATCAGCCACCAGCAGCTCTGAAACACGCTGAGAGCCTGTTCCTGCTCCCCACGCGCCATGAGCATGGTCATCTCGTTGCCGGCGACGGATCCGAACCCGACGTTGGAGAAGCTGAGATAAGCCGGAAACGCGGTGAGAATCATCCACACGCCGAACAGGGTCTCACCCCAGAAGTGCAGCAGCAGCGGAACCTGCACAACCTGGACGATGGTCGATGCAGCCTTGCTGACGATGGTGGTGATAAAACCTACCATCAGCCTCTTTTGCGTCTTGTCATCCATCACAGGATTCCAGCCGAGACCATGCACGCAATGGTGACGTACGAAGGCCGGCTGCACGCTCTGCGCTTCCACAGATCCAGAGGCCGGAGTGGACTTCCTGCCGCGGCCTGGCAAAACCAGGGATCTCAATACCACTGTCGCTACAGTAAAGTGGCGTTGTCGAAAGCCTCCGGCTCCACGCGAACAGCGGAATCGCTCTGAGGCCGGGAGGAAGCATAAGCGATTCTAGCAACATCATGGATTTACAGCCGACGCTTGCGGCCGTTCCAACGAAAGCGAATCTCTGCTGGCGCACTGGGAGCCACAGATAGCAACGCCGTTCTTACTGGAGAAGACGGCGCTCTGATGAGTGCTCCGCTCCACAGCCGGTACTTCGCGCTAACTTTTCCGCTCGCGATCCAGGCGCAGCTTCTCCTGCGCGAAGTGCAGCAGCATGGGCTCGTCGCCGCGACGTTGAGCTTCGGCCATCTGCACGCGAATTTCGCGCAGGCGGCGATCCAGATAGTGCTCGTGCAGCGTCTCCAGCGCGCTTTGCACCCGGGCCGCCGAGCTCTGCCGGACGCCCGTTCCGAGTTCTTCGCCGTCGGCCAGGCTCGCGCCTGCGTGCAGGGCACTGGCCAGCAGGGCACGCGAGGCGTCATCGGGTGCGGCTTCAAACGGATTATCGGGAGCCGGTGCGTTGACCAGCACCTCGATCACGGGTGCGCTGGAAAGATCGGCGTACCACTCCGGATGAGCGCACAGCCGCTCCTGAGCCAGCGCACGCGCGGAGTCGGCCTCCGGCAGCACCAGGGCACACAGCACGATACGCTCGACCTCCGTCACGCCCCGGACCTGCGGCGCGCGCACGCTCTGTAGCCGCTGCGCCGCCGCCTGCTTCAGCTCCTGCCGCATCAGCGAGCTCTCGATTCCCAGCTTCTGCGCGGCGTTCTCCGCGAAATCGTTGCGTGCGATCAGGTTGGGAACGCGCCGGATATGCGGCAGCAGCCTGTTGAGCGCCTTCACCTTGGCTTCAGGGGTTCGAGCGCCGAACTCCGCGCGCGCCCTCTCAATCAGATAGTCCGAGTAGCGTACGGCGGCGCGCACCGCCGTCGCGTACTCGGCCACACCACGCTCCTTGATGAACCGGTCCGGGTCCAGCCCGGTCTCCAGTGTGACCACGCGCACCTCAAAGCCTTCCTCCACCAGCATGCCAATCGTCTTCTCCGCGGCGTTGGCGCCCGCCTGATCGGGGTCGAAGTTCAACACCACGCGTTTGGTGAAGCGCGAGAGCAAACGCACCTGGTGCTCCGTGAAGGCGGTGCCACTGGTCGCCAGCACGTTCGCAATGCCGCCCATAAACACCGAGAGGCAGTCCATCTGGCCTTCCACCAGCAGCGCAATGTCAAGCTCGCGAATTGCAGCCTTGGCCTTGTCCAGGTTGAACAGCACCTGGCCCTTGGTATACAGCGGCGTCTCCGGCGAGTTCAGATACTTGGGCCCGGCCTTCGTGTCCTCCGCGGCAGAGTCCAAAGCCCGGGCCGTGAAGGCGATTGTCTTGCCTTGCTCATTGGCAATCGGAAAGGTGATGCGTTTGCGAAAGCGTGCGTACATCGGCCCCGCACTCCCATCCTCCTGATCCTTTGCGCTGAAGAGACCGCTGGAGCGCAGCACCGGCTCCGGGAAGAACCGGCTCAGCCGCTCCCGCATGTCGTTGAAGCTTTCGGGCGCGTATCCGAGCCGAAACCGGGTAATCGTTTCGGGCGTGACACCTCGCCCGGTCAGGTACTCGCGCGCCCGCGCCGCCTCGGGCGAATGCAGGCTCTGTTCAAAGTACTGGGTCGCCGCCTCATGTATATCGATCAGCTGTTTACGCAGACCAGAGGCCCGCGCATCGTCCGGCGAGCTGAACTCACGCTGCGGCAGTACAATCCCCATCTTCGCGGCCACCGCGCGTACCGCTTCCGGGAAGCTGAGCGTCTCCATCTTCATTACGAAATCGAAGACGTCACCATGCGCCTGGCAGCCGAAGCAGTAGTAGCTTGCGGTTCCCGGATAGATGTAGAAGGAGCCCGTCTTTTCCTTGTGGAACGGGCACAGCGCCGACCAGTTGGCTCCCGATTTACGGAGCTTCACGTACTCACCGGCGATGCGCACGATGTCGGCCTGCTGCTTGACGGTCTGGGCTAAGTTTTCTGCCATGGGAGGGCTGCTTCCAGTGTAGGGCAGCGCCTTTCCCTCAGGAGAACTTCCGCGTGGCTCAGGAAACGCCAACACTTCGGCGCGCCGCGTGTACGCTGGGAGAAAGCGCTCCCGGAGCGTTTCCCGGCTACCGAAGGATGATCCCGAATCGGCGCCTTGCTGTTGCTGCAATTGGTGCCGCGGTCGTTGTTCTGAGTGCAGGAGCTGTGTAAAGTCGGTTTGCGGAATACAACTTTTTGCAGCAACATGTCCCGAACCTCAGTGTTTCCATGAGCGGCCCCAGGAATGGGACGACTCCGGTACTCGAAGCGATGGGTGACTGGATTCAAGGAGAAGTCATGGCTTTCGCCAAGAGCATTCGCACTTATCTGATCGCAGCGGCGCTGGCCGTACCCATGGCCGTGCTGCCCGTTGCGCAAGCACACGCCGGCATTTTTGTTTCGGTCGGATTCGCACCTCCGGCACTGCCGGTGTACGCTCAACCCCCGCTGCCCGGAGATGGGTACCTGTGGACGCCCGGCTATTGGGCGTACGGTCCCGAGGGCTACTTCTGGGTCCCCGGTGTCTGGGTGATGCCGCCGCAGCCGGGCGTGCTTTGGACGCCCCCCTACTGGGGTTTCGCGGGTGGAGTCTACGGCTTCCATGAAGGCTACTGGGGTCCCCAGGTCGGCTTCTATGGTGGAATCAACTACGGCTTTGGCTATGGCGGCGTCGGATTCGGTGGCGGCTACTGGCACGGTGGGGCGTTCTTCTACAACCGCGCGGCGGGCAACTTCGGCGGGGTGCACGTTACCAATGTGTACAACCAGCCCATCAACGTGGTGAACCGCACCACGGTGGCCTTCAACGGCGGTCCTGGAGGGATTGCGGCTCGTCCGAGTCCGCAGGAGATGCAGGCCATGCATCAGCAACACTTCCAGCCCACAGCCAATCAGGTCAGCCATCAGAGCTTCGCTGCGCAGGACCGCGGTCAACTCGCCAGCGTCAACCATGGCGCTCCCACCGTACGGGCCGCGGCCACACCGGAGTCCTTCCGGGCCAACCCCGCCAACCCGCAAGCCGCAGCGCGCCCAACCGTCAATGGGCGTGAGACGAACCAGCAGCAGCGCATCGCCAATGGCGTTCGCAGCGGCCAGATGACCTCTGGGGAAGCTGCTCGCGCCGACCAGCGCCAGGCCAACGTTGACCGGCAGGTTGCCGGCGAGCGCACCGCAAACGGAGGCGCTCTCACCGGCCAGCAGCGGCAGCAGGTGAACCGCGAACAGAACAACAACAGCCGGCAAATCAACAACGAGAAGCACAACGCGGCGACCCAGCGTCCCGCCCCTTCCAAAGAGAAGCCACAGAAGTAATATCGCTAGAGGCACGATCACTGAAGGTGCAACGGCGGGCATTGCTGCCCGCCGTTCTCTTTTCATCTGCAGCTTTGGTATGAAGCGCCGCCGGGTTGCCGATGCAGCCATGGCTTAGCGACTCCGCGCCGCCTACAATTTAGCCATGTTGACCTCCGCCGACCGGGCGCGCCTCACCGTAGTGCTCGTGGGCGCACGCAATCCGAGCAACATCGGCGCGGCCGCTCGCGCCATGCACGACTTCGGCTTCTGCGAACTGCGAATCGTCAATGGGTATGCGGCCCCCTTCGAAGCCGCCCAGCTGGAGGCAAAGTCCGCCGTCGCCTCCGCGCACGTGATGCAGGCGGCACAACGCTTCGGCACTCTTGCCGAGGCGATCGCCGACTGCACGCTGGTGGTTGCCACGACCGCCGTCGGCGAGCGCGAGCTGCGCCGTCCCATTCATCCCTTACAGCATTCCGCGCCGCAGCTGCGAGCGACACTTTCCACTCCCGGCGCCCGCGTGGCTCTGCTCTTCGGTTCGGAGAAGACAGGACTCACCAACGAGCAGCTCAGCTATAGCTCCTTGCTCACGACGATTCCCATGTTTTCGCCTGGCGCCGCGGCCCCGGAGAGCGCCGCGGCTTCGGAAGCTGCAGACCTCTCGCCGGGCTCGCCGCGTCACCTTTCGATGAACCTCGGCCAGGCTGTCGCCGTCTGCCTTTACGAGCTCAGCCGCGAGGGCTTCGAAGGCGCCAGAGACTTGCCGGTGGTGCACGAAGCCGCCGCCACGGCCGCCGATCGCGAGCGTCTTACCGAACTGCTGCTGGATGCGTTACACGCCATCGGATACACCCGCCGCTTTCCCGCGAATGCTGCGGAGCCCCTGGTCCGGCAGTTAGCCCGGCAACTTGGCTCGAACCACCGCGAGGCGATGACCTGGATGGGTGTCCTGCGGCAGATACTCTGGCGCGAACGCGGCGAGGCGCCGCCGTAAGAAAAAGCAGAACAGGAGAATCGCACCATCGTTCGGCGATTCTCCGCGTTCTGTTTTGCCGCGAGGCCTGACACATATTGGAAGCTCTGAATATGAGCTTCGCGCGGGGAGCCTTTCTCCTGCAGTGTGCCGTGAGGTGTCGGCTTGCTAGCCGTTCCCTCGAAAGGAAACGGCACTCTTCAGAATCCTTCCACTCCACACTTCAGGCAAGGTGCTCTAGTTGTGGAGCTCAGGCAAGGTGCTCTAGTGGAGCACAATCGTGGAGTTGCTTAGTTCGGAGGACGCGACCGCGAGCACGGCGCCCGAAGCGAAGCTTGCCGAAGCTTCTTCCGCAACGACCTTGTCTCCCGCGTGCAGCTTTACAGGCGTAGGTTTGCCCGGCTCCAGAATCAGCTCCGTCTGACCGGCAATCACTTTGATGGGCTGCTTGGTGTCGTTCCGCAGATTGAAGCTCACTGTCTTCTCTTTGCTGAACATCGCGTGCACCGGTACGTGAAACGCTATCGGGGCTGCATACATGGCTTCAGTTGCCAGCAGCGCAGCAGCCAGCACCATAGTTGTCTTCAAACGGTTCATACTTTCCTCATTTCCAGATTGCAACTTTCGATCGATCCTCCTGCCATGGTTCAGGAGAGTCATCGCATTGTTCTGTACGTGCCTCCAGCGCCGCCGGTTCCCTGGCGTCGCAGAAAAAATGGAACGCTTCGGATAGACGATCCTCAATCCGTTTCAGTGCATGTGCAAAGGTTAAAACCGGATCAAAAATATCCGTTCGTGACGGCGCGGTGTGGAGAAGCGGTCTGGAACCCGGACATCCAAGGGACGACTCGACGCGATACCAGAGTTGCTATACCCGGGGCGGAAGACGGTGAGTGGCTTTTCCTCAAGGAAGGCCACCTGGCAAGATCCTTCCGAGGCCACGGGAGCTCTGGTATCGCTCTAGAATAGATTCAGTGACCGACCTTCTTGCCAACATGAATCCGCAGCAGCGCGAGGGCATCCTATCGGTGGACGGACCCGTGCTTCTCCTGGCGGGCGCGGGCTCAGGCAAGACGCGCGTGATCACCCATCGCATCGCATACCTGATTCGGGAACGTGGTGTTGCGCCCGACGCTATCCTCGCGGTGACCTTCACGAACAAGGCCGCCAAGGAGATGGAAGAGCGCGTCGAGAAGATCCTGGGACACACGACGCTGGCCAAGCCTACGCTGGCCACGTTTCACAGCTTCTGCGTGCGTGTTCTGCGCCGCGACATCGAAGCCCTGCGCACGAACAATACCGGCCTCACACGCAGCTTCGCGATCTACGATGAGACCGATCAGCAGGCCGTGGTCAAGCAGGCTCTGAAACGCCTCGGCATCGACGACAAACAGCTCAAGCCGCGGGTTGCGCTGGGCCGCATCTCCTGGGCCAAGAACCACATGATCGATCCCCAGGAGTACTTCCTGGCCAGCACCAACCCTCTCGAGGAGAAGATCGCGCACGTCTTCGAGATTTACCGCAAAGAGCTCGCCAAAGCCAACGCTCTGGACTTCGACGATTTGTTGCTGGAGACAGTGCGCCTGCTGAAATCTTCCAGCGAGGTGCGCGAGCGATATAACCGCCGCTATAAATACCTTCTGATCGACGAGTACCAGGACACCAACCGGCCGCAGTACGAGTTGATGAAGCTGCTCGGCAAGCACGGCAACGTGTGCGTGGTCGGCGACGAAGACCAGTCGATCTACAGTTGGCGCGGCGCCGATATCCGCAACATCCTCGAATTCGAAAAGGATTTTCCCGAGACCCAAACCATCCGTCTGGAACAGAACTACCGCTCGACTCAAGTCATCCTTGAAGGCGCCAGTGCGGTGGTCGCGAAGAACACGCAGCGCAAAGGAAAGAATCTCTGGACCTCGCGCGAGGGTGGCTCGTTGATTGGATACTACGAAGCTCCCGATGGCGAGAACGAGGCGCTCTTCATCGCCGACCGCATCGCGAAGTATCTGCGCAGCGCGGGCGAGACCGAAGAGCAGCCGCGCTGTGCCGTGCTCTACCGCACCAACTCCCAGTCGCGTCTGGTGGAAGAGGCGCTGCGTCGATATCAGATCAAGTACCACATGGTGGGCGGCTTCAGCTTTTACGATCGCGCCGAAGTCAAGGACATGCTCAGCTATCTCAAGCTGGTGCAGAACCCGCACGATTCGATCGCCCTGGCTCGCGTCGTGAACTCACCGCCGCGCGGCATCGGCAAGACCACCATGGATACCCTGGAGCGCATCGCGCTCACCACCAACTCGAGCACCTGGGACGCCATCGATCGGGTCAGCGAAGAACGCTTGCTGCCGGCCCGCGCGCTCGCGGCGCTGGGCAACTTCCGGCGCCTCATCGAAGACGCTCGCGCCATGCTGGGCCCCGATTTCGCGGGCGCCCTGATCGCCGACGCCCAGACCGCCCAGGGTGCTCCGGCGGCCCCCGCAGAGCCCTCCGCGCCGGACCGCACTTCCGCATCCGAAGCCGACGCAGGAGAGGGCGGCGAGCCAATTCCCGAATATGGCGATGCCGCGGGGGACGACACCAGCTTTGACTTCAGCTTCTCCACCGAGTTAGAGCCCGCGCCCAGCGTCGCGGCCAATGACGCCAACACCGGCTTCGATACCAGCTTCAACTTCGGCTTCGACTTCGGCCCCAGCGAGGAGATCAGCACCATTGCCGCGGAGAACACCGGCAGCCCAGGCAGGGCCGCGGATGCGCCGCTGCCGCCGCTCGACTCGGCCGCCTTCAACCCCTTCGCGCCGGTTCCTCTCAAGCGATCGGCAAGCGACGCAATCCGGGCCCGGCTGAAGCGCATTGCAGACCAGGACGCCGGTCCGTCCACAGCGGAATCCCGGAGTGACGACGCGGACCTTGTCGAGAGCGGCGGCAGCGTGCCCGAGGAAGGCCAGGTCACCGAGGAGGACGAGCGCGCCTTCCGCAAACCCGGCGATTCAGCAACCCTGCCCCAGCTGATCAAGTTCCTCAACGATCGATCCGGCTACATCCGGGCGCTCGAAGATGAGGCCACGCCGGAGAGCTTCTCGCGCATTGAGAACCTGAAGGAGCTGGCCAATGCCGCGCAGGATGCCACCTCCCGGGGCGAATCGCTGGCCGAGTTCCTGGACCACGCCGCCCTGGTCTCCGACGCCGACCAGTACAGCGCCGAAGCGCGCGTCACGCTGATGACGCTGCATGCGGCCAAAGGTCTGGAGTTTCCCCTGGTCTTTCTGGCGGGCATGGAGGAGGGGCTGTTCCCGCACTCCCGCACCTTGACCGATCCCACCCAGATGGAGGAAGAGCGCCGCCTCTGTTACGTGGGAATGACCCGCGCCATGGACAGCCTGATACTCTCCCGAGCGCGCTATCGCCGCCGCTATGGTAATGACAGCCCCGAGTCCTCCATGCCTTCGCGCTTCCTGGAGGAGGTTCCCGCGCGCCTGGTTGAAGATCTCTCGCCCGCGCCTTACGCCAACGCGTACGCGACCCCGTATCCGCGGCGCAGCCGTCGGGGTGACGGAGAAGACTTCGGATCCGAAGGGCATTACAGCTACGAGGACGAGAGCCAGGAACCAGGCCGTGGAGCGGCCCGGACCTACGCCGCGCAGCGCTTTGCAGCCGGCCAGCGCGGGGCCGATTCCGGCGAACGGGCGCGGGGGACCGGTCCACTCGACAACACGGCCGCTTTCTTCGGCAAAGCCGGGACGGGATACAAGCCGGGAGGACCGAAGTTCCCCAGCCGCCCCAGGATGGATATTCCGGCGCCCACTGGCCGCACCGGGCTGGGAAAAGGCATTCGGGTGCGGCACCCCAAGTACGGCGATGGCGTCGTCTTTGCCCGCGAAGGCGAGGGCGAAGACGCCAAGCTTACCGTACAATTTACAAGTCACGGCATGAAGAAGCTGGTCGAGAAGTTCGCCCAGCTCGAGCGCCTGTAAGCGCTGCCGCGCCGGTCAGATCTTTTACCCCGGGCCGCGACCAAAGCAATATCAGGGTTGCTGTACCCAGGGCTGCGGACTTCAAGTGGCTTTTTACCAAGGAAAGCCACCTTGCACACTGCTCCCGAGGGCACGGTTACCTGTTATTGCTCTAGCTCGCATTTCAAAACCGATTCAGATCGAAGAGAGAAGAAGACACGCAAATGGCAAACACCACCTCTGTTACCGACAAACTCGAGCGCAAGAAGATTAAGCGCGCCGCGCGCAAGAAGGCCGCTCCTAAAGCACCTCGCACCGCTCCCCGTGGCTCTAACAAGGCCCGGATCAAGAAGGCGTCCCGCGGTCAGGCCAAGCGCTAGAAGCATTTTTGCTTTTACTGTGAACTGGAATCAGGCGTGCAGTGTCGTTTTTTTC
>CAXUIM010000100.1:0-4994 GCA_964250885.1 uncultured Acidobacteriaceae bacterium
CGCCGTCTGCCCTTTGGCGCCGACCTCCAGACCGACGGGAGTGTACGGTTTCGTGTGTGGGCGCCGGAAGCTTCTACAGTGCGGTTGGCGCTGGAACATCTCACTGAACCGCTTGAGATGGCGCCGGTGCAGGACGGCTGGCATGAGCTCACGACGCGAGCCGCAAGCGCGGGTTCCCGCTACACTTTCGTTCTGCCGAACGGCCTCCACGTTCCCGATCCTGTCTCGCGATTTCAACCGCGGGATGTGAACGGTCCCAGTGAAGTCATGGACCCTCTCGCCTTCGCGTGGCAGAGCACCGCCTGGAAAGGGCGGCCGTGGGAGGAGACGGTGCTGTACGAATTGCATGTGGGTACCTTCACCCCGCAGGGTACATTCCGCGCCGCCATCGACAAGCTCGACTACCTCGCGGACCTGGGCATCACGGCGATTGAGATCATGTCCATCGGTGACTTCCCGGGACGGCGCAACTGGGGCTACGACAGTGTTCTGCTCTACGCGCCCGACTCCAGCTACGGTTCACCGGACGATCTCAAGGCATTCGTCGACGCGGCACACCGGCGCGAGATCGGAGTCATTCTCGATGTGGTCTACAACCACTTCGGCCCGGAAGGAAACTATCTTCCCCAATACTTCCCGGACATCTGCACCGACCGTTACTCGACTCCCTGGGGGCAGGCTCTCAACTTCGACTCCAGGCATAGTGCCCGGACGCGCGAGTTGATCATGGAAAATGCCCTCTACTGGCTAGAGGAGTTCCAGATGGACGGGCTGCGGCTGGATGCGGTGCATGCCATCATGGACGCCAGTTCCGTGCATATTCTGGATGAGCTTGCCCACCGGGTTCGGTCGTTTGCAGGCGATCGCCACATTCACCTCATCCTGGAGAGCGACGACACCATGCGGGGACGCCTCATTCGTGACGAGTTTGCCACGCCCCTTCTCAGCACAGCGCAGTGGAATCACGACTCCAAGGAACTGGCCGCGCTGGGGCTCAGCGCCGGCGGGACGGTCGAAGAGGACCTGCGCAAGACGGGACTGCTGGGCCGTGCCCTGGTGGACGGCTTCACTTCGCAGCCGCCGCTCCTTCCTCTCGCAACTCCCGGACAGGCTGCTGTCGGGTCCGGCTTCGCCACCCCTCCCGGCGAGCCCCTGCACCTTTCTCCGCTCAGTTTCGTCTGCTTCCTGCAAACGCACGACCTGGTAGGCAATCGCATCGCGGGCGAACGCCTCAGCCATATCGGTCAGCCCATTGTGATCCGTGCCCTGGCCGCCATCTACCTGCTATCCCCACAGATTCCCATGCTGTTCATGGGCGAGGAATGGTCCGCCTGCAGTCCCTTCCCATACTTCTGCGATTTCCGCGGCGACCTGGCAGAGGCTGTTCGCCGCGGACGCCTCGAGCAGTTCGCCACGCCGGAACAACGGCAGGATCCGGAGTTCCTCAAAAAGGTACCCGACCCGCTTGCCGAGGAAACGTTCTTGTCGGCAAAGCTGCGCTGGGAGGAGACCGCCGAGCCGGCACACGCTGCCTGGCTCGATCTCTACCGCCAGCTTCTCCAGGTGCGGCAGCGCGACATTGTTCCTCTGCTCAGCCGGTTCCCTGTGAAGGCCGGCGCCTGTGACGTGCGCGGCCCCCGCACACTGCAGGTCGTCTGGAGAACCGGCGGCGGTGAATTGCGGGTGGATGCGAACCTTTCCGACGGTGCAAGCGCCGGACTCAGCCCCTCTCGCGGCAAGGTCCTCTGGCTGGAAGGGAAAGCCCCGCGGCCGGATCAACTGGGCCCATGGTCGGTGCGATGGTCGCTCTACTCTGCCTGATGCGATATCAGGCGAAGCGGCTACGGCCGAGCTTCTAAGGCTGCGCCGGCTTTCGTTCCACACTCCAACGGACGCTCCAGGCGCCGAGCGTTCCGTCGTGTTCGCTGCCCTCCATCCAGAGCACCTCTCCTGCTGCCAGGCCGAAGCCGCCGGCCTCCTCCTGGCATAGGTTGGCCGCGAGGTGCAACCTGGCTTCATCGTGAAGAACCCAGGTCGCCTTCAGCGCACCCGCGCCCAGCACCTCGTAGCGGCCGCACTGCATTTGCAGGTGGCCGAGCAGGGGAACGATGCACTCCTGCCGAATCTGCAACAGCCGCTTGTACCGTTGCAGCCAGTTGGCGTGAGGCTCGCTGCCAATTTCTTCCCAGTGAAGCTGGGCCGAGCGCAGAGTGGCGTCCGCCTGCGGGTCGGGCGCTCGCTTCATCTCATCTTCCGACGGGGCAGGGTTCTGCCTGGACAACTGCTCACATCGTCCCCGGCGCACCTCATCTGCCAGCGGCCCGTGATAGTCGCAGAAGAACGGAAAGGGCGTGGAAGCGGCCCACTCTTCCCCCATGAACAGTAACGGAATCTGCGGAAGGAGAAGGTAGATTGCGGTAATGGCGCGCACACGGGCGGCATCGGCCGTACTCGTTATCCGGTCTGCGAAGATCCTGTTGCCGATAAGATCGTGCGTCTGGACGAACGAAATGAATGCCGTGGGAGGAACATTGTTCGGCAGAGCCGCATGGCTCTCCTCGGCCGCGATCACGAAGCCTCTGGTCAAGGCTTCGCCCAGTTTGGCGGTTTCGCCCTGGTCATCCTGTCGCCGCTCTTCGCAGCTCCGGCCCAGAACGGCGGCGAGAAGATGCGTTATGTCGTGGTTCCACTGGGCATTGTAGCCCTCCGGCGATCCCTCGGCGTCGCGCGTGAGCCGGTCTTCAATGCTGCATTCATTCTCCAGGATCAGGTAAATCTTTCGATTCACGGGTGCAGCCTCAACCCTCTCCTTCAGCTCGTCGAGTATGTGCTTGGGGCCGTCGTCGATCATCGCGTGCGAGGCATCCAGCCGGAGCCCATCCACATGAAACTCTTCAATCCAGTAGAGAGCATTCTCCAGGATCAGCTCCCGCACCTCCCGGCTGCCTTCCGCGTCGAAGTTAAGCCCGCTACCCCAAGGGGTGGTGTGCTTCATACTGAGAATCTGCGGGAAGTAGGTCGTCAGGTAGTTTCCTTCAGGTCCAAAGTGGTTATAAACCACGTCCAGGACAACCATCAGTCCTTTCTGGTGCGCTAAATCGATGAAGGCTTTCATGTCCTCGGGCCGGCCGTATGCCGAATCCGGGGCATACAGCAGAACACCGTCATAGCCCCAGTTTCGATTGCCGGCGAAGTCGGTGACACACATCAGCTCGATCGCGGTGATTCCGAGCTGCGCGAGGTAATCCAGTTTTTGCGTAGCGCTGGAGAAAGTTCCCTCAGGGGTGAAGGTCCCGATGTGTATCTCATACAAAGCCACTTGCTCCCACGGACGTCCGGTCCAACTTTCATCGTTCCAGGCATACGCCGCGGGATCTATCACCTCACTGGGACCATGGACATCCTGCGGTTGATATCGTGATGCGGGATCGGGCACCCTGGCGCCGTCCGCCAGGAGGAAGCTGTAGCGCGTGCCCGGCGTGGCCTGGGTGGAGACAACTTCGAACCATCCAGGTTCGGGACTGGACATGGCGAAGGGAGCGCTCTCACTCTCGAGCTGCAGCTGGACCGAGGCGGTTCCCGGCGCGAAGATTCTGAAGCGAACGTCGCCATTCTGCTCGATTTCAGCGCCGAATCTCATACGATGTGTGCTTAGCTTGCTCATAGTGTGGTCGACCGTTCACGACTCATGCTGCGCAATACGAGACGACTCACCAGCGCACGGGTTGAACCGCGGCCCACGCACGCCGTTTTTCAGACTCTGATGCGGCAGTCTGGATTTGCGCAGCGGTGCTTCACTCGATTCTATGGGAACCGCGGCGGCAGAGCTGTTCCGCCAAACTGCATCACAAAGCAAGCAACTCGAAACCAAGCAACTCGAAAGAGGTGAGGGAATGCTGTCGAAATTCTGGGATCCGAGAGCGGCTCGTGTTTTCTGTACGGCATTGATCTTTATCGCGGTCCTTGCCTTCTTACATGGCGCCAAGGAGACCCTGACCCTGTTTCTCTTCGCGATTCTCTTCGCCTACTTTGTGGCTCCTCCCGTAGGTTGGCTGGAGAAGCCACTGCGCGGCCGTATGAAAGCAGTGGCGCTGGTGTACGTGATCCTCATCGCGGTCGTCGTCGGTCTCGGTTTCCTCGTTGGACCTCGCATCGCGGAGGAGGCCAAGTCTCTCGCCACGAGTTTGCCGTCGCTTGTCAGCAAACTCGGATCCGGCCAACTCGTCTCGCAGTTCGGCCAAAAACACGGTTGGAACTACCAACGTCAAGCGCAGATCCAAGGCTTCATGGTCTCTCACGAAGGTGATGTTCTTAAGTTCGGCCAGATTGTGGTGGCCAAGCTGTCCTCACCCGCTCAACATATCTGGTGGCTGATTCTTATTCCAATCCTCAGTCTCTTTTTCCTGAAGGATGGTGAGGAGATGGCGGCTGGTGTGGTCGATCTTGGCCGCGCTCCAGAGGAGCGGGGAGTGCTGCGCGGCATTGTTGGAGATGTAAACATCATGCTGGGCAGCTACATCCGAGCGCAACTGATCCTTGCATCCTTGACGCTGATCTCCTACACGCTGGTTCTAAGCTTGATGCGGGTCCCTTACGCGATCATTCTGGGACCGCTGGCTGGTCTGTTCGAGTTCGTTCCCGTCGTCGGCCCGGCGCTGGCTGCCGTCACCGTGGTGGTGATCGCCCTGCTTACGGGTTACCCGCACATGGTGTGGCTGATCTTGTTCCTTGGCATCTGGCGCCTCTTCCAGGACTATGTAAACGCTCCTCGCATCCTCGGCAAGTCGTTGGAGATCTCACCCCTGGTGCAGATCTTCGGCGTCCTCGCCGGTGGTGAGATCGCCGGTGTCGTGGGAGCTCTCATATCGGTTCCCGTGATCGCCACGCTGCGTATTCTATGGAGAAGGATGAGCTCTCCCAACCCGGAGAGCATGGCAGCCAGTCCGGCCGAGGAGGCGAAGCACCCCGCGTGAGCTGCTGGGATTTTGGTGAGC
>CAXUIM010000100.1:5094-13119 GCA_964250885.1 uncultured Acidobacteriaceae bacterium
CAGTCCGGCCGAGGAGGCGAAGCACCCCGCGTGAGCTGCTGGGATTTTGGTGAGCCGGTGCGTTTTGCTGAGCAGGCGCTCTCCCACTCACGCGGCTCTGCCGGCCCTGATTTCTTGGGCTGAGTTTCGGATCAGGTCTATCAGGGCAGAGCCACCATCTTCCCGCTCGCTTTGCCTGCTCCATGCAGCGATGGGCTTGTGGAACCGCATCTCAAGCGGTGGCAGATCGACAGGGCGATGGAACCTATCATCTGAGCAGTGCGTCTGGGCAGCCGGCCCAGACATTAGGGAGTGTTCCTGTGGCATCTTCAGCAGTGGAATATCTTGCGTACAGCCCGTCCGTCGAACGGCTCGAAGCGGATGAGCCTGTGATCTTTGACGAGCTCTCACGAACCATGCAACACATCACCCGCACCATGGCGAGCCGCTATCGGCACGCGTACCGCCCCGTCCATGCGAAGTCACACGGCGTGCTGGTTGGAACGCTCGCGGTAAAGCCTGACCTCCCGCCAAGTCTGGCGCAGGGCCTGTTTGAACGGCGTGGCAGCTACCCGATCATTCTGCGCTTCTCCACGAATCCGGGCGACATGCTGGCGGACAACGTGTCAAGCCCCCGAGGGCTCGCTCTGAAGGTCTTGAACGTAGACGGAGAGAAGGTGGCGAGTCATGCCGCGGGTACAACGCAAGACTTTGTATGCATCGACGCCAACGCCTTCACAGCGCCAGGCCCAAAACAATTCCTGGAACAGATCAAGACCTTCGACAAGAACCTGGAGACTCCAGAGGGTATCAAACATGCCGTCTCTGTCGCAGCCCGCGGAACGAACGCCGTGTTGAAGGCAGTGCACCTTCCCTCCGCGACGCTGGAAGGCATCGGCGCGGCGGCAACCCACATCCTGGGCGAAAGCTTCTCCACGGTCGCCCCGCTGCGATACGGCGACTACGTCTGCAAACTCGGAATCGCGCCGGCCTCCGAAAATCTGAAAGAGCTTACGGGAAAGGCTGTGGATCTTGGCGAAGACTACAACGCACTCGGGAATCTGATCATGCGGTTCTTCCGGCATGAGACTGCCGTCTGGGACGTGAAAGTGCAGCTTGCTCTGGCGCCGGAGAGCGCGGATGCTGCAGAAGAAGATAAAGAGTTTCCGATCGAACTCGCGGACAAAGAGTGGCCCGAAGGTAAAAGCCCGTGGCAAACCGTGGCGCAAATCACAGCAGGACCTCAGGACACGTACTCCGATGCGCGGCAGCTCTTTGTTGATGAGCGGCTTTCCTTCAGTCCGTGGCATGCTTTGGAGGCACACAGGCCGTTGGGCGGAATCATGAGGTCCCGGCTGAAAGCCTATGAGCAAGCGAAGATGTACCGGGCTCAGCGAAACGACCGCGAGATGGCAGAGCCCCAGTCGATCGCAGAGGTGCCAGCTTAACCGAGCTGGGATCTCGCCGTTGCAGAGCTTGCTGTACGGCGCCGCTGCACTCCTGAAGAGGGCATTTCCCCCGCAGGCGTTGCAGTTTCGCGTCTTGCGGCGGACATTTGGCGGGAAGAGGTCAATCTATACTTACTTATCTGAATCCAGGCGAATAAGAGCTCTAACTACATAGCCAAAGGGAAGTGACTCTTCACATGGAATTTGAATCGGGCGATGTGTCCCGTTTTCGCGAGCTTTCCCGGAAGACCATCGTCTATTTCTGGTCGGTGCTTGTAGCGACGGCGGCGTTGTCCATCTTTTATGCCTATGTGCGGCCGTTCTGGGCCGACGAGCTCATCGAGTTTTATACGGACAGTAAGCCGTCCGTGGCAGCCATCAATTATGGACAGCTCCACGCTCCGGTCTCACTGGAGCCGCCCGCTTTTCACTTTGTCTTCCATTTCTTCACGCACCTCTTTCACTCCCCGGAATTGACATTCCGTCTTCCGGCGGTGCTGGCGCTTTTGGTTACAGAAATCTGCGTCTTCTTCATTGCTCTCAGGCTCACCAGGAAACAAGCTGTTGCAGCATGGGCAATCGTGCTGCCCCTGTGGCTGGCCAGCTTCGACTACGGGCATGAAGCGCGTATTTATAGCGTGCTGATTGCCTGCATGGCCGTTGCGCTGTTGAGCTGGCAGTGGTCCACCTCGGAGACCGTCAAGCGTAGTCTGGCGATCGTGGGGATCTTCATCTCGCTGGCAATTGGCGTCCTGACCCACTATTTCGCGCTGTTTTCTACGCTGGCCATCTGGGCCGGAGAACTGGTGCGGAGTTATCAGCGACGGCGTCTGGATAAAGGCGTCCTTACCGCACTGGTGCTGGCGCCAGCCCTGTTTGTATTCAATATCCCGTACGAACGGGCACTCGCTCCGGTGCGGGTGCATTACTACGACCTGGGTGAAACGTCATGGCGGAATCTCCCGATCACTTATGCGTTCCTGGTCCATGGTATGTCCGTCTTCGCCCTAACGCCGCGAAAGCTCCTATTCCTGTCGGCCCTTTACTTCGTTCTCTTCCTCGTCTTTGCTGTGCGCTATGGCAAGTTGATCTGGTCGCGCTGGAAGACGAGGCCAGTGTGGGTTGAAGCCGCCGTACTGGCAACCGCTCTTCTACCATTCCTTGATCTCGTGGTGGCTCAAGTGACACGATCCTACGTGCCGAGATATGCGCTGCCCGCGGTGGTGGGCATCGCGATCCTGGTTCCCTCAGTGCTGGAGCTATATCGCTTCTTTCGCCGCGGACGCGAAGTGCTGCTGATCCTGCTGTTCGTTTTCGGCTGCGTCAACGCGTTCCAGGGCGCTCATCAAGCGCAGAGGGCAAAGCAACAATTGATCGCCAGTCTGCAAGTGAGCCCGGACCTGGCGCACGCGCTGGCAGGGCAGCCGGACCAGACAATCTATGTGCAGAACATCGAAGAGTCCATCCTTGAGCACTTCTATGCATCGAGAGAGTTGAAGCCGCATATCGTCGGTTTCTACTCGGCCGGTTGCGAACTGAAGTGGCTGAACCGCGATGTGGGCAGCAGGTACTCGCGCAGTCTTGGGACCACAACGGAGCTGCCGTTTGTGCCGTTCAAGAACCTGCAGAGTGGCGGCCCGAAGCTGTTGGTGCTTTTCCATGATCCGGTCGAAGAGTGGATCGATCAGGAACTGCAAGCGAATGGAGCGCAGATTGAGCCTCTCGGGAAGGCGTTCGGGGGTGACCTGGTGCGGGTCACGTTCAACCCCGGCTCGTTCTGCGACAACGGCCAGCAGGACTAGCCGGTTTTCACCGTTAGTCGTCTACATCGCACGAGTATCCACGCCGTCTTCTCCCCAAGCGAACAGCATTCCAAACCCCCTTCGGTTTGCAGCAACTTAAAACGCGCTCTCAAAGTAACATTGCAGCCAGAAGCGCGGTTCTGGGGGCCAGGAAGGCTCGGCGCAGATGTTCGTGCGTGGCGTGCGCGCCGGACCCTACCGCACCCATGCCATCGAGGGTCGGTACACCCAGGGCCGCCGTGAAGTTTCCATCGGATCCTCCACCGGTAGAAGCCTCCTGAAGCGCAGGGAGCTCCATACGTTCAGCAAGGCTCCTGGCATTGTGAAATAAGGCCGCGACGGCGCGCGTCCTCTCCATGGGCGGGCGGTTGATCGCGCCGGTAATCGAGAGATTGCAGGCCGGATCGCGCGGCCGCAGTGCCCGGAGCTTCCGTTCAATTCTTGCAGCATCGCGCGACTGTGCGATGCGCACATCAATCTCCGCCCAGGCCTCCGCGGCTACAACATTGGAGCGCGTACCGCCGCCAATCACACCAGGGTTGACGGTGAGTCCGCGCGGGGCGTCGGTCATACCGGCGATCGCATCCAGCTGCCGGGCGAGCTCCAGAATCGCGCTGTGGCCGTGCGCAAAGTCAACGCCGCTATGAGCAGCAACACCCCGCACCGTGAGGTGGTAGAGACCTACGCCTTTGCGAGCTGTCTTGTAAGCGCCGTCATCGCCCTGCCCCGGCTCGAGTACATATACGGCTTCGCAGCGGGGCGCAATCCGCTCCGTAAGCGGGCGTGACGCGGGACTGCCCACTTCTTCGTCCGCATGCAGCAAGAGCACAACCGGACGATCGAGGACCTGATGCTGGAGCAGGAGTTCGATGGCGCTGAGAGCCATGGCCACTCCCCCCTTCATGTCCAGCACTCCAGGACCGCTGATGCGCTGCTGGTCCGCTTGCCATGGCATGGAGTCAAGGGCGCCGATGTCCCACACGGTGTCCAGATGCCCCAGCAAGAGGATGGGTTTCTTCCTGGACCGTGCCGGTCCGAATCGAGCTTCCAGCGAGTCGCCGAAGTCACGATGCCGGTGCATCTTGAGACGTGCGCCCATCGCTAGGCACCAGTCTCCTACGCACGCGGAGACCCGGTTGACTGCCGCCTTGTCCTGGCTGGGGGATTCTATCTCTACAAGCCGGCGCATCCGGTCGACGGTTCGTGGCTCCGCATTCCGAGCGTCAATGAGAAGCTGGCCCAGAAGCGCGTCGCTTCCTGAACCACGAGTCACTGCCGCTTTCTCTCTGTGACTCTGTTTCATCACTTCTTCGACACTCCTGTTGCCGGCGCTTCTGGTGACTGGATCGGCAATAGATTCGCCGCTGCGCTGACTTCACCGAGCGCCTGCCCTGCGTACTTCGTGCTGTCTTCCGGATCATCGGTCATGGAGACATGATTCACAAAAAATGCGAAGGCGACACGCTCCCCTGAGGGAGTAGTGGTGTAGCCGGCCAAACCTTTGCCGACCAGCATGGCATTGCTGTTGAGCAGGTCTTCGGATGCGAACGTGCCCGTCTTGGCGAACACATGACCCGCTGCCGGCGAGTCCACCTGGATGTTGAACAGGGTACCGTCGCGTCCAAGAACCGGCAGAGCATGTTCGAATACCGCGAAGTTCGGCTGTGAGGCCATATACGCCAGATAGTGCACCATGAAGTCCGGCGTGTAGAAGGCCGCTGCCGAGCCGCCGGCGCCATCCGACTGCGATGCTCCCGAGAGATCAAGTCCCGCCCTGGTGAGGAAGTCATGCTCCAACTGAAAGCCCTTCTTATCGATGTTCTCCTTCGCGTGACCCAGGATAGCGCCTAGCAGGAAGGGTGTCATACTGGCATGCAGGTTCTGGCTGACCTTCAGGGTAATCTTTAGCTCCTCGGACAGGGGCGCGGAGACGCGCTCAGCTACTTTGTTCTGAGGTGTGTAGAACGACTTCAGCGCGTCACTCGAGGGCGCGGCTGAGTACTCCTTCTTCGCAACTCCGATTCCTTGGCTCTCGAGTGCCTCGATTAACAAGGCAGAGGCGAATCGTGACGGGCTGGGCACCGGGTACGCTGCGATGAAGTTCCGGCCGCCCAGGGGAATCGTTCCGGTGATCGTCACCTCAAGACCTCCATCCGCGGAGGCTGCCGTCTTCTCGTCAAGGTCAGTAGTGGATGCGCTCGAGCCGGTCCTCACCTGGTTGATGAACCGGATGAAGGGCACCTGCGGCGAAAACGAGATCAGTGCTGGGCTTCCGACCGAGGAGCCCGCGGAGAGCACGGCATCGATCACGTTGTCATTGACGGAAATGGGAGAGATCGTGACCCCCGTTCCGAGTTCGCGGTCCCCCTCCGGAAACAGGCTCGTGTCGATCCGTACGTGACCCTCCACCTTGCGAATCCCTGCCGCTGCGATCTGGGTAGCCAGCTCCTTGAGGGCCATCAGTGGGTCCCCGGCCACGAGCTTCGAATCGAACCCCCCGTAGGAGTGATCCTCATTTTCAAAGGCCAGTGTTCCGTCCTTCTGCATGCGGTCTGAAAGGTTAGGATCCCCGCTCGCCACTAACACCAGATCTCCCCTAAGAACTCCCTTCCGGTCGATCTTCCCCGTTCGGTACACCGGGGTATGAAAACGGAAGCCGGGACCGAACAGTTGCAGGGCGGTCCCTTCAGTGAGCAGCTTTGTGGTGGACCCAGGCGTGAACAGTTTGTCCCCGTTCCATTCGAAGAGCACCTTCTTGCGATCGATGGAATAGACTTCCACGCCGAACAAGGCGTGCCTGTACTCGGGACGGGCCTTGATCGCATCGAAGGCCGCCTCAAATGTAGCCGGCCTGGTCTCCTGCGCGGTGATAGTGACGGCTCCTGTAAGAAGCAGCGCGAGCAAACCGGTTATCTGTGTAACTTTCATCATCGTTGCCCTTGAAGCGGATTATCGCGCGGCCCGGTTGATACGCTCGAATATCAGGTAAACCGGCACACCGATCAACAGGAATGCCAGGGCGAGCAGCGCATGCTCCCAATTATTCACAAACGAGCTGATCACAATGCCGGCAGCGGAGAGTATGAATAAGAGCGGGATCCATGGCGCGCCGGGAGTGCGGAATGGCCGTGCCCGATGAGGCTGCGCACGGCGAAGAATGAGAACGGCCGCAACGCACAAACCATAGAAGATCCAGGAAGTGAAGATGAACATCGAGAAGAGCTGCTCAAAGCCACCGGTCAGCGTCAACACGCTTGCCCAAATACCTTGCACGATCAGCGCGGTGACCGGCACATGAGTCGTCTGGTTCGTGCGGCCCAGGGAGCGGAAGAACAGACCGTCACGCGCCATGGCATAGTAGACGCGCGGGCCCGTGAGAACCAGGCCATTGATGGCGCCAAGCATGGAAACCACGATTACCAGGGAGACCAGGCCCGTCATCGCTACGCCATAAACCGCCGTCATGGCGGCTGCAGCCGTGCTCGCCGATCCGGCAATCTGCACGGGCCGCAGCACACTGTAATATGCCAGATTGATGAGCACGTAAACCGACGCAACCAGCACTGTGCCAGAGATAAGGCTCCTGGGAAGATCCCGGATGGGATTGCGGAACTCGGCGGCGGTAAAAGAGACCACATGCCAGCCGTCGTAGGCCCATAACACCGCGGTGATCGCGGCGCCGATTCCCAGAAAGGTGATGGGTGAAACGACTGTACTTCTCGCCATGAGCAGGTTCATGTGCCCACGCGAGAAGAGCAGAGCAGCCAGCGCCGCAATACCCAGCAGCTTCGCCGCCGTGCTGATGTTCTGAATGTGCTTGGCGTGATGCAAACTCATGAGATTCAGCCCGGTGAAGAGCAGAATCGAAGCGATTGCGGTAGCCTTCTGTTCCGTATGGGTGAGGGGAAGCACCAGCGACAGATACAAGGCCAAGCCTGTGGCCAGCGTTGCGATGCCCCCGGTCTGGATTACCGTGAGAACCATCCACCCATACAGGAAGCCGACGGGTCTTCCGTACGTCTCCCGCAGGTACGAGTAGAGGCCACCCGCCGCGGGAAACATGCCACCCAACTCGGCCAGGGACAGGGCTCCGAACAGCGTGAGAAGACCGCCTCCGATCCAAACCAGTATCACGGCGGACAACGTCCTCAAATGCAGTGCAATCTGGCCGGGAACCAGGAAGATGCCGGATCCGATTACAGACCCGACAACCACCGCAACGCCATCGCGCATGGTCAACTCACGAGCCAGCCCGCCCTGTCGGCCTTGCGTTTCAGAGGCCTCGATATTTGTCATCTGGGTTTCCTCCGCGACACGAAAAGAGTGGCCGCTGTCTGCCTGGATTCAGAGGAGAACTGGATCATCGTAGGCCTTTCACGCGTCCCCACACAGGGAGGAAGGCAAACAAGCTATGCAACCTACGTTGCAATCTGTCGATCCGGAGGGGCGATGCCTTAGTGTGTAAGTGTCATGACACATTGTCAACAGAATTTATTCCCCTGTTGGAAGAATGTACTGAATTGATGCAATCCCTCGTGAAAGGTCTCGCGGCGATCGACAGAATGCGCTCATTCGCGCGCAGCAAAGTAACGCACGTTGGACACATGGATGTCGGATATAAGTCGAGCAGGCGTTTCGAGGCTGCAGCGGATCGAACGCAGCGGATATTCACTTACCGCCGGCGGCGATCCAGGCGTCCACCTGCCGCTCCAGAACATCCAGCGGAAGCGCGCCTGAGCCAAGAACCTGATCGTGGAAGGCCTTGAAGCTGAACTGCGCGCCAAGCTGCTGCTGCG
>CAXUIM010000101.1:0-12951 GCA_964250885.1 uncultured Acidobacteriaceae bacterium
CCGGAAGCAAAGAATGAGGAAGGGAAACTGCATCGAGGGAACCCCGATGGCCAGCCCCACAGTGATGAGCCACACGTAGGTGATGGCGTCTTCAAGAACATGCGACCGGTCGTCGGACCAGAAGGTCAACTGCTCCTCGGCATGATGCAGTGAGTGAATGCCGTACCACCATGCAACCCGGTGCGACACGCGGTGACGCCAATAGTCGGCGAGATCGAGAATCGCGAAGTTGGCGATGAAGATGATTGCGGGCCAGGAGGCTAATCGGGGGATCAGCCCCGCAAGCGACGGCGGGATAATGGCGTGGGCCCGCAGAAATCCATCGAGACCTTGGTGCAGCCAATTGAATTCAAAGTAGGCGATCAGAGGAAATAAGACGATGCGGACGAAAAACGCGTAGGCTACATCGGCGGCGATGGAGTTTCGTTTCGGCCAGCTGGTCAGCGGCCAGAATCGCTCGAGGGGCGTACAGATGGAAAAGCTGATAGCCAGCTCGGTGACTCCGCATGCGGCAAAGAACACCCACACAAAGGCCGCATGGCTGTATGGCCCGAGGCCCAATCCTGCCAGAGACGATTGAATGAAGCCGAGCATGGAATGAACGTTCGCCGCGCTCAGGAGACCGTCGTGAGGTATCCACATCCTGTCGTCCTCCACTTTTCGAGAACCTCAGTCGCAGCTGGGCCGCAACCGACTGTGATCCATTTTCGACTTGCGTGCTCTGGTTGTCCAGGAATTGCCGATCACCCGTCGCCGCTGACATTTCGCCGACTTCGTGATGCCGGCTGTCACGGGCGTGGGAGCTCTTTGGCCTCCCTCTTATCCTGCAACATTGGCAGCTTCGCGGCCCGCATTCCAGCTGTTTGCAGGGAACACGTGCATTTGTGCAGCGAACAACATCCTCAGAAGACGTCGAATGCAAGCGCCGGGTCAACCTCAACAGTACTCAAAGCGACCGGCAAATGCGCCGATCGATCAGTTGCCGTCAGCCGCTGCCCTTCTTTCGGAACGCGCCAATACATTGCTGGACAGCGTTTTTATGCCATTTCAGGCGCTCATAAGTTCTTACCGGTCTTCAGTTGCGGACAGTGCCAAACGAGGAGACCAGGCTATATCTGGCCGCGCCGCCGCGGATGGATGCGTGCCGCCGCGGATGGATACAGAGTACGCGCAGAAATGCCGTCGCCGGGCGCTCGTGAGAAACTTGTGATACGAACGTTGAGTTACTTTGGAGTGCGCGCTGCGTACGCCAATTGCCGGACTCTCCGTCTGCGCAATCGGGAAACCGGGGCTGATTCCTTTGCATCTCTTGGTCAGGTTCCCAGCGTGCACGGGTGACGATTAGAATCGTACGGAACGACCAGTTCGTACCCGATGCCACAGTGACAATTGAGCCGTACAGGCGTCTTACCAGCTCCCACACGTTGTCAGAGGACCATCGTAAATGGAATTCCATATCTCCAGCGCGATCCGAGATCAATTGGATTTGGACGATCTCTTGTTCGGTTTCACCGGCAATGTCATTTTCGCGAACGTGGCGGCTGCCCGCAAGCTTGCGCAGCGTCTGAATGATCTGCAGGGAACGCAGAGCAGCTCTGAGACCACTGTCAACGCCGGGGCGCTCTTCGCCATGGGTCTGATCGACGAGTTGAGTCACGCCCTGATCGCCCGCTACCGTGAACAGAGAGACCCCAACGTCATGTCCGCCGCGGTGGGCTGGCTCAAGGAGCGGCTGTCCCCTGCTGAGGTGGAGCATCTTCTTGTGGTCTTCACCAAGCAGTTTCCCGGGGTCGCCGTCTACCGCGGAGATCTGACGGCCGAAGAGTGGTTGAACGGTCAAACCGAGGGCCGAAGCAATTGCGAGGCCGCTCTGGAAGAGATGCTGTTGCTGTGGCTCGCCAACGCCAACCCGGCGTTTGCTCCCTTTCGCATTCTGTTCGGAGATCAGGAACTCAAGTCGGAGACGGCTTACAAAGGGGCGACCGCCAGTCTCCCTGGTTTCTTTGAGACGCGGCCGCCGATCGATCCGGGCCTGGGAACGCTGCTGGATGCGCTGCGCGCCCCGATGCTGGCTGCGCCGGATTCGCTGACCGGGCAACTGGATTTCATCCGCGAGAAGTGGTCGGAGTACCTGGGAGACGATCTGCGCCGGGTTTTACTCGCCATCGACGTGTTGCGCGAAGAAGAAGTCGCCATCTGGATGCGCTTTCATCCGGCCGGTCCGGATAACCACCGTCACGGGGCCCCGGGACGCGGAGGCGAAGGTTTTGTAGGTGACGAGTTCATCGGCTTTGACTCCGAGTTTGTCATCGGGCCGGATGGCATTCGGCGTCGCCGCTATGCCGCGGACTACCAGGCGCCTCTCAACGAATATGAAGCCTTTAGCGCGGATCAGGCCTGGATGCCGACCGTCGTCCTGATCGCCAAGAATACCTACGTCTGGCTGGAACAGCTGTCGAAGAAGTACGCTCGGCACATCTATCGGTTGGACCAGATCCCCGATGAGGAGTTGCGGATGCTCGCCGATCGGGGCATCACGGGTTTGTGGCTGATCGGATTGTGGGAGCGCAGCCAGGCGTCAAAGACCATAAAACGGCTGCGCGGCAACAGCCATGCCGTGGCCTCAGCCTACTCTCTGAAGGATTACCTCATCGCTGAAGATCTGGGCGGCGAGGGCGCCTATGAGAACCTGCGCAACCGCGCCGCGGGAGCGGGTCTGCGGCTGGCCAGCGATATGGTTCCCAACCATATGGGCATCGACTCCAGCTGGGTCATCGATCATCCGGAGTGGTTTCTGTCACGCTGGGAGAGTCCGTTCCCGACCTACAGCTTCGAAGGTCCAGATCTCTCTACCGACAGCCGCGTCGAGATCAAGATCGAAGATCACTATTACGACCAGACCGATGCCGCAGTCGTGTTCCGTTTGCGCCACCATCGCGAGGGCAACACGCGTTTTGTATACCACGGCAATGACGGCACCACCTTCGCCTGGAATGATACGGCGCAACTCGATTACTCCAAGGCGGAGGTTCGGGAGCACGTCATCCAGGTGATCCTGGATGTTGCCCGGCGCTTTCCCATCATCCGGTTCGACGCCGCGATGGTGCTGGCCAAACGCCATGTGCAGCGTCTCTGGTTTCCCCTTCCGGGAGCTGGAGGCTCGATCCCGTCCCGAGCCGAGGATGCGATCTCACAGGAAGCCTTCGATGACCTGATGCCCCACGAATTCTGGCGCGAGGTTGTCGATCGCGTGGCCGCCGAAGTTCCCGGCACTCTGCTTCTCGCGGAGGCCTTCTGGCTGCTGGAGGGCTACTTCGTTCGCACCCTGGGCATGCATCGCGTGTACAACAGCGCCTTCATGAACATGCTTCGCGATGAAGAGAATGCGAAGTACCGTTCGTATCTGAAGAAGACGGTGGAGTTCGATCCGGACATTCTTAAACGCTATGTAAATTTTATGAGTAACCCGGATGAGCGGACTGCCATCGACCAGTTCGGTTCCGGGGACAAGTATTTTGGTGTCTCCGTGCTGCTCGCGACACTACCCGGCTTGCCCATGTTCGGCCATGGACAGATCGAAGGCTATACCGAACGCTATGGAATGGACTTCAAGCAGGCGCGGCTGGATGAGTATCCCGACGAGGGCATGGTAGCGAGGCATCAGTATCAGATTGCACCGCTGTTGAAAAACCGGCAGCTCTTTGCCGAGAGTACCAACTTCGTGCTGTATGACTTCTGGACCGGATATGGCACGGTGAATGAAAACGTCTTCGCCTACTCGAATCGCCATGGAGATCAGCGCGCGGTCGTTCTGTATAACAACAGCTACGGCTCGACCGAGGGAACGATCCACGCCTCGGTTGCCTTTCTGGAAAAGCACACCGGTGCGCTGCGCCAGAGGAGTCTGGCCGACGGTTTGAACCTGCCGCATGACGGCTCCACTCTTCTGGCGTATCGAGACACGGTGATGGACCTGGAATATTTGCGCCGGCCCTCATCGCTGCGGGATCATGGCCTCACTCTGGAGCTGCGGGGATACCAACACGTCGTGCTGCTGAATTGGCGCGAGCTGCAGCCCTCGGAGACGCAGCCGTGGGACCGGCTCTGCGATACTCTGAACGGCTCCGGTGTTCACAGTGTGCATGAGGCGATGTCTCAGCTTCGGCTGCAGCCCCTGGTCGATGCGCTGCACCATGTGATCAGTGCGGCAAACGTGCACGTGTTCTCCCACGCGGCCGTGGAACTCCTGGAAAATGCACGGAAGGCCCAGGAAAAGCCCAAGCCAGAGAATGGGGCGGCAAGCGGGAAGCCGTCGCCCAAACAGCAGACTTCGTTTGCAAATGGCGGGAGCGGCGCTTCTCCCGATCCCCGGCTGAACGAATTTGTAGCTAAGTCGCAGATGTTTGCAGAGACAGCTCTAAGGCTCTCGTACTTGGAACTCTCGTCCTTGGAACAAAGCCAGGGAGCGATGACGGATACGGCGATTCCGGGTTCCGCTTCGTCGGCCTCTGCTGCAAACAACGGTAAAGAAAACAAGGTCCGGGAATGTGCCGAGATGGCGGCCGCGTCCCTTTACCTGCCGTTACTGATATCGTTCTCTCCTGAACCGGTCAAGAGCGCTGTTCGCTGCGTGCTGCCAGGGACGGAACCGAGTGTCGCACCCGCCGAAGTCTGGGGGCCTGTCCTTGCCTGGATTGCACTGGGCGCCCTCCCTTCGCCTGCATCCGCACTGCGGCTGTACGACGAATTGAGACTGAGGCATGCGCTTGCCGATACGTTCTCCTCGATCGGTCTACAGGGAGAGCAGACGTGGCGTGCGGCGGCTCGAGTGCGAGTGCTGTTGAACAGTGCGCTGCAACCCTCGTTGGCCGTCGCGCTGCGAACCGATGACTTTTGGCGCGATCCGGATGTACGCTGGCTGCTGGGTGTGAACACCGCCGGAGAGCAAGAGTATTTCCATAAGGAAAGCTTCGAATCTCTCCTCTGCTGGCTGCAGCTGCCGGCTCTGGTGCAGGTGATGCAAGCGCCATCCGAATCCGCAACCGGTACCCATTCAGCCAAGGCTGTGGATGAGGTCTTCAGCACCGTCGCTAAACTGATCCTTACCGCCAAGGACGCTTCGTACAACCTCCGTCTGTTTCTTGATTTGCTTACAGACAAAGGTTTCGAGGAGGAACCTGCATCCCGCGGCAAGGCGTCAAGACCCTTCGTCAAAGCCTGAAGGTTCAGAGCGATCCTCCCGTACGAAGCGGATCGAGTGAATTAGTCGCGGCTGTGTGCAGAGGCGCGAGTGTCAGCGCTGTTTCCCGCACCGGCAAGCACTCCCGCAGATCTCTTCTGGTGGGTAGGCGCCTGAAGACGTGAGGCGGCGCTCCTCACTGTTTTGCTGTAGCACCAGCTGCCTGCAGCGTGGGCCTACAGTGGCCTGGGACTGCTGTGGCGGCTCATGCCGACGCCTTGAATAGGGAGAGAGCGTTTCCCGATCCAGACAGCCGCTACGGCGGAAAACGACGGACCTGATTCGTCTCAGAAACGGGTAGTATATAGCTCGGTCCTCTCTACCGGGTGGCCATATGGCACCCAGCCGACAATGCCTCATGCAATCGTCAGAGCGGGTTTACAATTTCGATGTCATCGATATTCAGGAAGTGTCGTAGCTGAGCATTCCGAAACGCACATTCTGAAGTTTATGCGGAAAAGGGGCTGTGAATTGACTTTGATTTCTCCTTCCGTGCAGCTTCATAAGGGAGTCGCAGCGATCCTGGAACGCTCCTCCCTGCTTGCGGAACTCGCGATTCGATGTGATCAGCCAGGCGCGATGCACTGGCTGGAGTACTTTCTGAATGCACCTTCATTCCTTGCCAAGGAGCCGTACCTGGTCCTGATCCTGCGTGCGGACACGGGGTCGCGGCAGCCCGACATCGATGCTGTGTCTGCGGCGGTTTTGCTGTTTCAGTACCGCATTCTGGGAATTCCGACACGGGCGTTTTCGACAGACGACATCTCCGGATTTCGCACCGTCATAGCACCCCCCGGGCAGCGGGCCGAAGCGGCGGCGGCGGCCGCCAGTGCGATGCTGGATCACGGAGCCCAGTTTGCACTGATCACCTACACCGGAACCAGTGAAGCAGCCAGCGTTCCCGATTTGCCTAAGAGCTACCCGGTGCGATGGGCGCGGCGCACTCGGCGAGTCCAAAAGGCGCTGCCGCTGGCCGAAACCTTTGACGCGACGCTCGCCACACTCGGCAAGTCGACGCGCTTCAACCTGCGCTACTACCGCAAGCGGCTGATGAACAAGATGAGTTGCGAGTTCGTCGCTGATGCATCCAGGGTGCTGCCCGAATCGGAGTGGGTCGCCTTGAACGCAGGATCGCTGAACCCCGTTGACCCGAAGCTGTTCAGGCATCAGTACTGCAGCGCTCGCGATCTGCCAGGCGGATTTATCGTTGGGCTGCGAACTTCTAAAGGCACGTGGCTGAGCCTGATCGGCGGCTGGCGCGAGGGTAACGTGACTGTCCTGTACTGGCAAACCAATGCCTCGGGCTACGAGAAGGATTCGATCGGCACGGTAATGCGCTCGTTCTTTATAGAGAACGAGATCGAGAGAGGCGCAAGGGAGGTGATCATCTATGGTGGCACCACCCATTCCATGGGAAACTCCTTTCTTCGCGAGCAGGTGACCGATCTGATGGTCTCGCGATGCGCCTGGAAGGCGGCGCTTCTTCGCAAGGTTTGCCGCATCTACTGTGCGACGGAACCCTTGACGGGTACGCCCAACTTTTTGGCTCGCGCATTCGCCAGCGATGATGTGGACTGGCATCCGGTTGCGCCTGAATGGGAGCAGGCGACAGCGATGGAGGACATTCACGTGGAGCGCGCGGCGGGAGCGGCCGCGGCTTCCCGGCGGCGTTAAAGCAGTTCTCCTGCGGGTGTACCGGGAAGCTTCAGATCTTATGGCCGTTTTCCCGAGGAAACGGCACTCGAAGACTGTCGCTAACCCAGCGGCAGGAGAAGCCCCGCCCAAGGATTCGTTGAAAGGGCTGCTGAAGGGGGCATCGATCGAGAACCCATTGCATGAGGGTCCCCACGGATTCTGGCGGCGCTCCCAAATCGGCACCATCTGCTAGCGATATTCCGGAATCCGCAGAGATCTCTCTAACTTTCTGAAGGTTTCCGATTACAGTCCGATAAGAGGGATACCGGGACGCCTTCCGGTTGTTGCATTTGAACCCGGACAGCTACTCGTGAGATCCCGAATCGGACGGTGAAGATAATGAATCAAGCGGTTTTGACCTGCGTCAGTTGCGGTGCGAAGCAGACCGTCAACAATAACCTCGAATCGAAGCGGGGTAAGGTATGCGCCGTATGCGGCTCGCCGATGATCGAGCGGCGCCAGCCAGGAAGTGTGCTTTAGGAGCTTGTTGAAAATCAGCTTTTGTGGCTTCGCTAGCTTCGCGAAACCCGCTTTGATTGCGGGTTTCGTACTTGCCTCGCGGACATCCGAGGTGCTTTTCCAACAAGCTCTTAGATTAGGCATGCAGGAACTGGATCGATAGCAACATCAGGACGAGCGCGCCGAAGCCCGCAAAAGGTCCTCCGCTTTTCCATGCGGCACGAGACTTGCGCGGCAGCCCCGCTCCGCGGCCCTTGGCGATCGCACCAGGTGAGGGCAGCATTGTGCTGCGCGGCGCGGAACTGAACCCAAACCCGGGTTCGCGATGCACTCTTCATTGGCTGCCGGTCGCTAATGTAGGACCGCGCCGCTGTTGGACGGCGCGGATTGCGCAGGGATAAGGCGCCACCACGTTCAGGTTGCATTTCTCCTTTTGCGGTGAAGTGGACAGGTCTTCGAGTGCCGCTTCCAGTAGGGAGACGGCGCCGAACTCTGAGACTTCGCTGTACACCTGCAGGAGAAATGCTCTGATCGCGAGAAAAATGGTCGGAAACGGGCCACCCGCGGGGTGTACAGGGAGACGTATCGACCGATCTGTCACACCCGGCGTCCGGATCCTGATCGTAGACTGTCCCGGATTCAATGGTTCGAAACAGGCGCGGAACTCAGGACGCGGTGCGGGGTCGCTGGCTCCGGACTTCATGAGGGAACGGCCATGGAACCCGAAGCTCTCCTCTACACCTGGAGGAGAAACCTGTAGTGTAGCTGCCAGCAAGTTGCTCCGCGTTCTGGTCGCTGGCTTGACACTCCGGCGTGTGGCTCTTGTGCTCGGGCACGGTACATGGAACGGAAGGCGTTGGCCCCCCGGTGTTCATACCGATCGGCAGCCCCGTCACTGTCGGATAGGCGACGCACACTTACAGCGGGTTCGCATGCGCCAACGTACGGCTGCGCACGTTGCAATTGGTAGTTGGCTGATTTCCGACGTCCATCACCAGCCGTGCCCTCAAGCTATCGATATGCGATAGAATCTTCGTTATCAAGCCATTTCAGTCGCAAGAGGCACGCTCCTTGCATGCTCCTGAAGTTTCTTCGTTCAGAACGAAGCAATGCTTCAACAGCACTGTTTTTACAGCGAATTGATGACCACGCTTCTCCGGACGGTGCATTCTACCGGCACGTGCAGGCCGAACTTCTGGAGCATTTCTCCTGTTGCTATACAGCGGATTGATCGTGTGAGCGGCGTTTGTTCGACGGGAAACGGCCCATGGAACCCGAAAGCTCTCTACACCTGCTGGAGAAATCCTCGCCACCCCATGAAGCTGAGCACGCCAGATTTTGACCATAGAAGGGATGCAGCCGATGAAATGTGATTTTGGGAGGCAATTGGCCTGGTACTGTTCTCTGTTGCTCGCACTTATGCTGTCATTTTCGACGGGAGCCAGCGCGCAACAGACTCTGGGATCGGTCAACGGAACCGTCCTCGATGCTTCCGGAGCGGCTATTCCGGGCTCGACCCTCACCATCACAGATCCAGACATTGGCATAACCCGGACTGCGACAGCCGGCGCCAACGGCTACTTCCAGATCTTCAATCTTCCCATTGGAACTTACACTATCGCGGCCGCCCATGATGGCTTCGATACGACCAAGCTTTCCAACATCGGGGTGCAGGAGGCACGCGCCGTAACCGTGAACGTGAAGTTGAATGTGGGGCAGATTGCGACCTCGGTGGACGTCACGGCCAATCCGATGCTGAACGCCACCGACGCCACCAACGGCTATACGCTCGACCAGGAGCAGATCGCGCTGACGCCTTTGGCCACGGGCAGCTTTACGCAGCTTGCCGTGCTATCGCCGGGTGTGAACTCGGAACTGCTCAGCAGCCTGGACACGAATGCAGGTCTGGGCAATCAGCCCATCTGGGCCAATGGGCAGCGTGACACCTCGAACACCTTCCAGGTCAACGGCGTCGATTCCACGAATCTCTTCAACGGCAAGAGTTCCAGCGCCTCGGTCTCGCAGCGCTACAACTTCAACATCGGCCAGGGCACGGCGATCGGCGGTATCAGCCAGACCGGAAACTCGGTCTTCGGCTCGAATGGAAACAGCCTGCCTTCGCCCGCGCCGGAGTTCACCCAGGAGTTGCGGGTCAACACCTCGCTCTATGACGCGCAGCAGGGCGCAACCAGCGGCGCGCAGATTGACGTGAACACCTTGAGCGGAACCAACAGGTTCCACGGCCAGGTGTACGGAACCTACGCGAACAACTACGCCAACGCCGATCCGTTCTTCTTCAAGCAGGAGTATCTGCTGGCGCAGCAGGGAATAGGCGCATTCCCGGCATCGCTGGCCAATCCGCAACTGCATCGCTGGACTACGGGCGCGAGCCTGGGCGGCCCGATCAAGAAGGATAAGCTGTTCTTCTTCCTGGCATATCAGCACCTCTATGCCTCGGACGAATCCACCGGCCTGTCGCAGATGACCGTGCCTTCAGGGCTGACGAACGACCGCTCTACCACGGGTCTGACCAATGCCCTCGCCTCCTGGAACGGGGGCGCTGTACCCAGCAGTTTCTCGGGTTTCAGCCCGCAGGCCGTGAGCTTGCTGCAGGCTACGCTGCCCAACGGTCAGTACCTGATTCCCTCGGCCCAGACCACTGCGCCCTATCAGTACGATGTGCCAAACGTCACGTTGAAGGGAGTTTCGGTTCTGGCCGGAGATCAGGCCACTGCCTCACTGGATTACGACGTAACCAAGAACGACCGGTTGTCGCTCAAGTACTACTACCAGAACAATCCGGATACCCGCCCCTACGATTTCTCCGAGACCGGGGGTTTCCCCACCACCACGGCCAACAGCGCGCAGGTTGGAGCGATCGACAACACCATCTCCATCGGATCGCGGCTGAACTGGGAACAGCGCCTGGGGTATGAGCGCGCCGGGACCTACACCTACTACAACCAGGCCGTTGCGGGCGGCAACTTTGGAATCGGTACCGGGTCGCCCTCCTCTTCCTATCTGGATCCGGGCATTCTGCCCGGACTGAGCCTGGAGCGCTTCGCTACCAATGCGACCGTGGGGGTACCCACTGTCGATGTCGGTCCCGACAGCGCCTTCGTGGACATCGGGTATCACCAGAACCGCCTCAATCCCTCGACAAACGTGATTTTTACCCTTGGCAAGCACACCCTCATTGCCGGCGCCGGGTACAGCTACACGCAGCTGAACATCGACAACAATCGCAACGGGCATGGAGAGGTCGCTACAGAGAACTTTGAGGATTTCCTTGAAGGCTCTGTATATGTCTCGGGGTCGGCAACTAACGTTTTCAACTCCATCTCCTCCACGGGGCAGAATCTGGCGGATCGGTATTATCGGTCCAACGAAGTGGATGGCTACGTTCAGGACAGGTGGCAGGCGCTTCCGAACCTGAGCCTTACCGCCGGTGTCCGCTACGACTATCACGGGGGATTGACCGAAAAATACGGAAACATCTTCAACTTCGATCCGAACACCTATAACGTCACCGGGACGGATACTACGGGCTTCACTGTACTGAACTCCGGGTTCGTCGTGGCGGGAAACAACAAGTCCTATCCGACGGCGGGGGTGAGCGACTCCACGCTGACCGGACGTCAATGGGGCGTTTCACCACGCGTCGCGTTCGCCTGGTCGCCGGAGGCGGACGAAGGCAAGGTGGTGATCAGTGGAGGCGTCGGTATCTACTACGATCGTGGCGAGCTCTTCAGCTATCTGTCGCAACCAGCCGGCACGGGCATTGGCGGCCCTTTCGGCGTCACGGAGTCGGCTCCCCTGGCCAGTTATACGACGGCCAGCGGGAAATCCGACACGCTGGCCAACCCATTCGCGTCGCACTCGATTACCCCGGCGCCCAATGCGAATCCGGCAACTGAGGACGCAGCGCTGCAGACCCAACTGAACGCCATGACGGCCATGGGCAGCTATGGTTACAACTGCGGCGGCATCGGCCAGGAAGAAGATCAGAGCTGTCCGGCGCCGCTCAACTTCGGCTCTTACAACAAGAACAATGTTCTGCCGTATACCATCAATTTCACTCTGAAGATGCAGTGGCAGCCGCGCAGCGATCTTGGAATCTCCATCGGTTACGTGGGAAATCGGGGCCGCCACTCGGTTATTCCCATCCCGATCAATGAGGCGCAGATCGCGACGACCTCAGCTCCGGCCCAGATCCTGGGAGCCTCACCGCACTCCAGCGGAGAGACCGACAGCTACGGCTTTGAAGTACTGAACACCAACTCGTTCACAGGGTACGATTACAACCCGATTACCACGGAACCGTGGGAGACATATGATGGCGGCAATACGGATTTCCGTGTGCCGTACGTGGGCTATAACCCAAATGCCACACTCTTCTCCACGGTGGGTACATCGGCCTACGATGCTCTCGAGACACATCTGGAAAAGCGACTCACGCACGATGTACAGGCCGGCATCAGCTATACGTGGAGCCACGCGCTGGACGAGCAGAGCGACATCGGCCTATTCTTTACCGGCAATAACCCGAATAATATCCATCAGTCCTACGCCTCATCGGACTTCGACCGCACCCACGTCATCACCGCCAACTTTCAGCTGCTGCTGCCCAACTACACCCAGGCGCACACCTTTCTCTCTTACTTCACCAACGACTGGAGTCTTACTGGAATTGGGATCGTGCAGAGCGGCGAACCCTACTCCCTCTACGAGTTCTATGGAGCGGTCGGCAGCGCATACGTCGGAAATTATCCCAGCCTGATGAACCCGGTCATCGGGATTCAGGATCCATCCAATCCCAAGTCGGCCATGACGGGCAATCGCGGTGTATTCCGCTCCACCGGCGGCAGCTATGTTCCGACCATCGATCCCAGCCAGCTCGCCATCAACTATCTGGCTCCGGGAGAAAAGGGTGTGCCGACCCTGGCGCAGGACCCCAACAAAAGTGACCCGGTGGACATCTACGAGACAGACTTCGCCACCGGCAATCAGCGCAACATCTTCCGCCAGGCGTTGCAGAAGCGGCTTGATATCTCGATCCGTAAAACGTTCAAGGTCTCCGACCGGATCGGGATTCAGTACGCCTTCAACGTCTTCAACGTGTTCAACACTACCAGCGAAGACATCCCGCAGGACTCCGCGCACATCCGTCAGACGCAATATGCCTGTTCCACCGCGGCACTCGCAATCGCGGACAACGATTGCGCAGCGGGATACACGTACGGGCAAGTGGGCACCGGCAACAGCACGGTGGAGCAGCAGTCGGCCCTCGCTCATCTCGATCAGAAGCCGGTATACGACGGGATGGGCAAATCGATCACTGTGCCGCTGCAGGAGATGCTCAACGAAGGCGGCTGCACGGCCAGCGGCGAGATCGGAAAGACCGGGTATTGCCCCAATAACGACGCCAACTTTGGCTCGGTCACCGGAACCATCGGCGGCTCCCGTGCCCTCACCATGGGACTTCACATTACCTACTGAGGGATCCCTCGTTATACCGGCAAAGAACGGGACACAGAATCAGGGCTCGACTACTTCGG
>CAXUIM010000102.1:0-12909 GCA_964250885.1 uncultured Acidobacteriaceae bacterium
ATTGACGAGTTGTACGTGGGCGGCCGGGCGAATGCCAATCTGCATCTGCGCTGGGATTCCGACCATGTCTTCTCGTGGCGTAACTTCTTCCTGTTCACCGATCGGGTGATGCACTGGGCGGAGCGCGTTCACATCCGGCCGCTCCGCAAGAAGGCCTTGAAGCGGGCCGAGCAATGGATGCTGGCCCGCTTCGAGCGGTCCGACGGCCTGGGAGCGATTTATCCGGCGATGCTCAACGCGATCGTGGCGCTGCGCTACCTCGGTTACTCGGCCGACGATCCGCAGGTCATCCGCGCCATGGACGAGTTCGAGAAGCTGGGCATTGACTGCCCCGAAGGCACGCCGGATTACCCCGTGGCCACGTTTCGGATGCAGCCCTGCTTTTCGCCGGTATGGGACACGGCGCAGGTGCTCTCCACGCTGGGGGATGCGGGGCTCTCCCGCACCGATCCCCGGCTGTTGAAGGCCGCCGACTGGCTGCTGTCCAAGGAAGTGCGCCACAAGGGTGACTGGGCGGAGAAGGTCAGGAACGTCGAGCCCGGTGGATGGTACTTCCAGTTCAACAATGAGTTTTACCCGGATGTCGATGATACGGGGGAAGTTCTGCTCGGCTTGAGAGCTGTGCAAAACCCTCGCGAGCGGTACCAGCACGAAGTCGAGCAGCGGGCCATCAACTGGGTGCTGGCGATGCAGTGCAAGAACGGTGGCTGGGCGGCTTTCGACAAGGACAACACCAAGACGATCTTCCAGTACATTCCGTTCGCCGACCACAACGCGATGCTCGATCCGCCCACCGTGGATATCACCGGCCGAATCCTGGAGATGCTGGCCGGCTATGGATACACCCGGAGCGACAAGCGCGTGGAGCGGGCGCTGCAGTTCATCCTGAAAGAGCAGGAGCCGGATGGCTCGTGGTTCGGCCGCTGGGGCGTCAATTACCTGTACGGCACGTTCCTTGTGCTGCGGGGCCTGGAGGCCGTCGAGTACTCCTACCTGGAACCGGCCGTGCAGCAGGCGGCGGAATGGATTCGCATGGTGCAGAATTCCGATGGGGGCTGGGGTGAGACCTGCGGCACCTACGACGATCCCAACCAGCGCGGCATCGGGCCCTCCACGCCGTCGCAGACCGCGTGGGCGATCCTGGGTCTGCTGGCGGCCAGCGATACCCGCTCCGACTCGGTCGCGAAAGGCATCCGCTGGCTGATCGAGCGCCAGCACCAGGATGGGTCCTGGGATGAACTTGTTCCCGGCCGCAATGGAGAAAGCTACTACACTGGAACGGGGTTTCCACGAGTTTTTTATCTCGGCTATCACCTGTACAAGCAGTACTTTCCGCTGCTGGCGTTGACCACGTACCGCCGGGCGATCCAGCGCGAAAGCAACGAAATTTAGGTTTGAAGTTTAGAGTTTTGAATTTGCAGTCCAGCAGCCTTGCTGCCCGTCCGGAGCGTGGCCGTCGCAAAAATTGCATCGGTTCGTTGTGGCTGGCGAAGCAACAGCCTCGAATGCCAAACGAACCACAAGGAGTCTCCCCGAATGGCCGTTCCCGTCTCACAGGCGCTTACTGTAGCGACGTACGTGCTGAAGCAGAAGCTTTCAGGCCGCAAACGCTATCCGCTGGTGTTGATGTTAGAGCCGCTGTTTCGCTGCAACCTGGCCTGCGCGGGCTGCGGCAAGATCCAGTATCCGGCGCACATCCTCAAGGCTCAACTCACCCCGGAGCAGTGCTTTCAGGCGGTGGAGGAGTGCGGAACGCCGATGGTGGCCATACCCGGCGGCGAGCCGCTGCTGCATCCGCAGATGCCCGAGATCGTCGCCGGTCTGGTGGCCCGCAAGAAATATGTCTACATGTGCACCAACGCGTTGTTACTTAAAGAGAAACTTCATCTTTTCACACCGTCGAAGTACCTGAGCTTCTCGGTGCATGTGGATGGGCAGAAGGAGCACCACGATATGTCCGTCTGCCGCGAGGGCGGACACGACATCGCGATGGAAGGCGTTCGCGCGGCGGTGGCTGCGGGCTTCCGTGTGACCACCAACACGACCCTGTTCGATGGCGCCGATCCGAACTCGGTGCGCGCGCACTTCGATGAGCTGATGGCGGCGGGCGTCGAATCGATGATGGTCTCGCCGGGGTACACCTATGACAAGGCGCCGGACCAGAATCATTTCCTCGGCCGCGCCAAGTCGCGCAAACTATTTCGCACCATCCTGTCCAACCGCAAGAAGAGCTGGCGGTTCAATGCCTCGCCCATGTTCATGGAATTCCTGATGGGCAAGCAGCACCTGACCTGCACCCCCTGGGGTATGCCGACCTACTCCGTCTTCGGCTGGCAGAAGCCCTGCTACCTGCTGCAGGATGGCTATGCCGACAGCTTCCAGGAACTCATGGAGGCGGTGGAGTGGTCGAACTATGGCACGGAGAGCGGCAATCCCCGCTGCGCCAACTGCATGGTGCACTCCGGCTACGAAGCCTCGGGCGTCAACTACACGTTCGGTTCCGTCCGGGGTCTGCTGCGGACGGCCAAAGCGATGTTTTTCGATAGCTATGAAGACGAGGGTGCGAACAAGCTGCTGAACGAGTGGCAGGTCGAGGGTCACGGACCGCTGGTGCAAATTGGGGCAACGCCCACGCCGGTGGTCGTCACTACCTCCGTTGATTCGAAGCTCACAAGCATGGCGGGAGACTAACCTTGGCCACCTCAGAGCAGGAACACCTCAAGATAGACCAGTTGCAGCACGCCACTCCTGACGAGCTGGAGCATGTAGAAGGCCGGCAACGCGAAAACCTGGAGGGCTGGATTCCGGAGCTCGCCACCGAGCCCGAGATCCGCGAGGCGCTCGAGAAGGCCTTCGATTATCGCGGTGACATCACGGTGACCCGCAAGGATGGAACGACCGTCGAAGGGTACCTGTACGACCGGCGCAGCGAGCCGACGCTGCAGGCGTCGCTGATCCGCATCATTCCGACACCCAAGCCGGGTCAGCCGGTGGAGCGCGTAATGGTGCCTTACGCCGATGTCGCGGCCCTGCAGTTCACGGGACGCGATACGGCCGCGGGCAAGACCTTCGACGCCTGGGTCAAGAAGTACTGGGAGAAGAAGGCTGCGGGCGAAACCAACATCCAGATTGTCCCTGAGAAGCTTGATTAGAGATCCATGCGCCTGTTCCTCACCGGAGCGACCGGTTTCGTTGGCGCACATGTAGCGCGGCTGGCGGCCGCACAGGGCGGGGACCTGCGCCTCCTGACGCGCTCTTCGTCGAACCAAGTCCATCTTCCCCCTGGCGCGGAGCTGGTGCTCGGAGATCTTCGCGAACCGGAGAAGTTCGCCTCGGCGCTCTCCGGCTGTGATGCGCTGCTTCACATCGCCGCGGACTATCGGCTGTGGGTGCCCGATCCGGAAGAGATGTACAAGGCCAACGTTGCGGGCACGCGCACGCTGCTGCGCCTGGCGCGGGAGGCCGGTGTACGCCGCGTGGTCTACACCAGCAGTGTGGCGACCATGGGCTTCAAGACCGACGGCACGGTTGTGGATGAGTCCACGCCGGTCAGCGAAGCCGACATGATCGGCCACTACAAGCGATCGAAATGGCTGGCGGAGCAGGCGGCGCTCGAGGCCGCGCGCGCGGGCCAGCAGGTGATGATCCTGAACCCGACGACTCCGATCGGGTCGCTGGACACGAAGCCGACGCCCACCGGCCGCATTGTGGTGGACTTCCTGAAGCGCAACTTTCCGGCCTTTGTCGACACCGGGTTGAACCTGGTCGATGTCGACGAGATCGCGCGCCTGCATCTGGTGGCCCTGGAGCGCGGAGCGCCCGGCGAGCGTTACATCCTGGGCGGCGAGAACCTTACGCTGAAACAGATTCTGGATCGCCTGGCCGCGATAACCGGATTGCCGTCGCCTTCCCTGAAGGTTCCACATTCCGTGGCCATGACCTTCGCTTTCTTCGATGAGCTGCTTACGGGCAAGCTACGCGGCCGCGAGCCGCGGGCCACCGTCGAGGCGGTGCGGATGGGACGAAAGATGATGTTTGCAAGCTCCGCGAAGGCGGAGCGCGATCTGGGCCTGCGCGTGATGAGCGTGGACGCGGCGCTGCGTTCGGCCTGTGCATGGTTTGTGACCCATGGATACGCGCCCGCCCCACCGAAGGCGTTGTGACACGCCTTGGTGCAGCCCGCCACATTCACGTGGTAATTTGTTTAGCCCTGGGAACGGTCGGTAAAGCGATAGAACAGCGACTGCTTCGCCACAGGCGCAGCCGCCGCGTCCAGCGAGGCCATCTGCGCATGCGACAGCGGGGTGAAGGCGCGGGCGATCCGCACGTTCTCCTCCAGCTGAGGAACGTTATCGCAGCCGATGATGATCGTGCTGACCGGCCTGGTGAGCGCATAATTCATGGCATCGGCCATTGTCATCACACCCGGACGCGTGGCGATCGCTGAACCTTCCCACATGTGCTTCTGGGCCTCCACCGGGGGTGGCGTCCAGCTCGAAAGCAGGCGCCCGCGCGCCGGCACCTTCATGCCGATGATGCCCATCTGCTTCTCGACAGCCAGCGGCAGCAGCTTCTCCTGAAAGCTCCACATGTGCGGATCGGCTGCATTCAGCGACATCAGGATGCAGTCGAATGGATGCCGGTTGATGGCTTCGATCAAAGCGTCCGGGCGGTAGTGGCCGGTGACTCCGAGGAAGCGAACGACCTTCTGCTGCTGCATTGCGACGAGGGCTTCCAAAGCGCCGCCTTTGGCGAAGATCGCATCCACATCCTCCTGCAGGCCGACGTCATGCAACTGCCATAGATCGACGTGATCCGTGTTCAGCAGCTGCAGCGACTTCTCGATCATGCGCATGGAACCGTCGCGGCTGCGTTCCTTGGTCTTGGTTGCGAGGAACGCCTCGTTGCGGCGCGCCTTCATCACCTGCCCGACATACTGTTCGCTCCAGCGATTCGGGCCGCCATAGATGGATGAGGTATCCAGGTAGTTGACGCCGAGATCGAGCGCGCGGTTGATGAGTGGAACCGCCACATCGAAGTTGTTCGGATGCTCGAGCGTTGCCTGGCCGCCGAGCGAGAAGATCCCGACCTTGTAGCCGGTCTTGCCGAGATTGCGCGTGGGCATCGCATCATGCGTTCTGGGATTGAAAGGAAGCGGCGGAAGTGTCTTCGCGCGCGTTGGGTCCGTGGCGGACGCAGCGCCCGGCACGAGCAGACCCGCGGCCAGAGCACCTCCTGACTTCAGAAACGTACGCCGGTCCTGTGCGTGGGGAGTTTGCTTCAAGCGAATCACCTGTCCTTTCGACTTGGTCATTCTAAATGGATCCTGGAGGCTTCTGCTGGATGCCGTGAGCTGCCGGCGCCGCCAATTGCTTCGGATAAAAAGCTCGGTGCACGGAGCATCTCGTCGTATCCTGCTACGCGAGGCCGGCGATGGCAACTTCGGTTCGTTCAAAACACGCTTCTCCAGCGAAGAAGAACACGCCCGTTGCGAAGAAGAACACGCCCGTTGCGGCGGAAATCAGGGGCTTCAAGTCGAAGCAGAACTGGGCCGCCTGGCTCGATGAGAATCACCGCAACAGCCCGGGTTTGTGGCTTCGGCTCGGCAAGAAGCTTTCGCGGTCGAACTCAGTGTCCTATCAGGAAGCACTCGAGGTGGCGCTCTGCTATGGCTGGATCGACGGACAGAAGAGGCCTGAGAGCGAGCAGGCCTGGTTGCAGAGATTTGCTCCGCGCGGCAGCCGGAGTATCTGGTCGAAGATCAATCGGGACAAGGCGGTGGCGCTGGTTGGGAGCGGAGAGATGAAAGCCGCGGGGTTGGAAGCGATCGAGAACGCCAAAAGGAATGGCCGCTGGGATCGAGCCTATGACTCGCCCCGCAAGGCAGCCGTGCCGGATGATTTTCAGGCGGCGCTGGATGCCAGTCCGCAGGCAAGAGACTTCTTCGACACTCTCGATCGGGCCAACCGGTATGCGGTCCTTTGGCGGATTCAGACGGTGAAGAAGGCAGAGACACGGGTTCGGAAGATTGCGCAGTTCATTGAAATGCTGGAGAGGAAGGAGAAGATCCATAACTGAGATCTGGCCTGCGTGTGGCTGGCCAGGATTGGTCCTCGGGCTTTCGCCGGGACTCTCAGATCGCGTGGAAGCCGGCGCGCCGCAGGGCGACGCCCACCTCCGGATTGCGGGCGAAGGTCTCCCAGAGGAAGCCGGTGCGGAGGTTCTCGGCCATCAGAACGCTGATCCCCAGGTCAATGCCCAGCACGTCGGGGTCGTACCATTTGGCCTGCGGATGAAAGGCATCGCAGAAGCCGTAGCGGCCCCAGGCTTTCTCGCCGTAGTTTGCCTGCAGGGCGTGCTGGACCTGGAGACACTCCGCGGGCAGGAAGGGAAGCGAGCCGGCTGTGGCATAGGGTACGACCGAGCCGTCGATGCCGCCAAAGCCCGGCGGGCCTCCCCAGGCCGTATAGCCATGTTGCGAATCCGAGGCGCTGATCCCCCAGTACACCGGCAAGTAGGGTGGGCCCAGATTGAGGCAGAAGGCGCGATGAGCGTGAGTCGCGATGATGGAGTTGGTGAAGTAGTCGGCCCATCGGTCGCGCTTGTGGCGAAAATCGAACCAGGCCTGGCTGTATTGGTGAACAAAGAGCGGATCGGCGGCACTGATGTATTCGAAGCCGGCGTACTTCATCACCGGCCGCGTCCAGGCGTTCCAGCAGGCCGGGTCGATGGGATGAGTCGGGGAGCCGATCGCCAGCAGGTACAGCATCATCAGTTCGCAGTAGTGGTTCCAGCGCGCGGCCAGGAAGCCGCTCTCAGGCTTCCATCCCATGGAGAAGGTTTGCCCGCCGTTGAGCATCCAGGGCCAGTCCACACGGCTATAAATCGTTGTGGCCAGATGCTGGATTTCGGAGTCATACCCGAAGTGGGCGCGCGCGGTGAGCACGCCGCAGAGCAGGAGCGCCGTATCGATGGAGGAGAGCTCGCTTTCGCGGTAGCGGGCGCCGCTCTCGATGTCATTGAAGTGATAGTAGAAGCCGTGCACGTTCGGCAGCGTGTTGCAGTGGAAGCGGAGCGTGCGCCGGACCTGATCGAGTACCGCCGGGCGCGGTTGGAAGCCACGCCGCTCCGCAATGCAAAGGGCGCTGAGGCCGAAGCCGGTCGCCGCGATGCTGGCCATGCGGCGCGGGTCGAGAGCGCCTTTGGTTTTGAAATTGGCTGCGCGGTCGAGCACCTGGCCGTTACCGCGGCTCGCCTGCTCGACAAAGTACAGGCAGCCGCGGCGCTGCATCTCCTCCAGGAAGGCAGCGTCCGCGGGCGCGAGCGAAGCCTCAGCGGTTGCGGCCCATTTCCCCAGGGGAAGCGGGGCTAGAAGACTCTCGTCAGCTCCAAAGCAACGGGAGCAATGCTGCAACAGGGCAGCCCCGGCAAGCAATCGCAGACAATCGCGACGAAGCATGGTTATCTCCCGATCAACAGGACGGCCAGGCCATGGGCGGGTACGCTCAGCTCCAGAATCCCACTATGCAGATGGACTTGCTCCGGGGGAGCCATCGCCCCGGCCGCGCGCAGTTTCGCAATCTGAGCTTGCGTCAGATCGCCGGGAGGCCGGCCCATCGCATTGAAGGCTTTCAGAACGTTGCCGTGATCGTCGTCGACGCGCAGCACCTCAACGGCGGCATCGGCCGCTACGTGGCGGAACTCCAGATGGAAGGTCCTGGGCGGAACGGCGGGTCCGGCTGGCATCGTGTACGTCGGCCCGGTTCCAGCGGGCGGAGCATAGTTCCACAGAGCGACGGCCAGCCCTCCCTGCGCCGTTCGCGTGGCCAGCGCCGAGTCGGAGGCCACGGCAAGGCGCTGATTGCCGAGCTGATGCAGGGAACGGAAGATATTGAGCGAAGCCTTGGGTATGCGATCCGCCGCGATCAGGCCGAAGCCGCCATAGAACGGAGTGCGGACCACCCCCTGCTCTTCGAAGACGTCGGAGAAGGCCCAGTAGGCCATGCTTTCAGTCAAGCCGTCGCACAGGCGAATGTTGTTGGCCAACCAGGGTCCCATGTACGGTGAGTCGGTTACATCCGGTTCATTAGCATAGCTGGCGTTGTACTCCGAGAAGATGAGCGGCAGCTTCGGAAACGGAGACTGCGCGATCTGCTCATGCACCATCTTCACGGCGCGCCAGACCATCTGATCGCGTGCAACGTTCTCGTCGGTGTGGAGAACGTTCCGGGCAGTGTCATTGGCGTAAACATGGGTGGAGACGAAGTCGACGGGTACATCGGCGGAGTGGGCGTGGCTGAGGAACTCCGGCACCCAGGCCGCCTGTGCAGTGGAAGGGCCGCCCACCCGCAGACGAGGGGAAACCGACTTGAGCGCACGCGCGGTATGGTCGTAGAGCTCGAAGTAGGTGGCCTGCTTCGGGTCTCCTCTCCAGAAGTCGAGATTGGGTTCGTTCCAGACCTCGAACTTCCAGCTGGCTACCTCATCCAGACCATAGCGTTCCACCAGGTGCGTGGCGAAGGCGCGGATCATGGCGTCCCACAGCGCGTAGGCCTTTGGCGGAGACACGTTCGGGTGGTACCAGAAGGGATGCAGCTCCGCGGGATTTGCCGCCATCTTCTTCGGCATGAAGCTCAGCTCCACGTAAGGACGAATCCCGTTCGCCAGCAGACCGTCGTATATTTCGTCGATGTAGGAGAAGTTGTAGACAGAGGCGTCGTTGGCGGCCTTGGCGGCAAGACCGGGATTCTTGGTCTGACGATCCGGGTCGTAGAGACCGACCTCGTCATCGAAGATGCCGTGAAAGCGGATGGACTGGAAGTCCGTGGCCTGCTTCACGGTGCGCAGATCGCTGCGATAGTCGTCGCGCAGGGAGAGAATGGCGCGGCCGGAGCCGAAGGTCTGCTCCCAGAAATGCGGGAACGGAGTGGTGGGTGCGTTCGCATCGATTACGATCGCCTGGCTGACGGAGCCCGGACTTGCGCCCGCCTGAACCGCAGCTCTGGAGAGCCGACCGCCGGTGAGGGACATGAGGGCGAGCGCGGCAAGTCCGGTCTTCCATCTCTTATGCATCGTTCTCTTCTGCCTCGGGCGGCGGTTTAGAAGCTGTAAGCGAGCCGCTGGAACATCTCTGCTGTTCTCTTACGCGGGTAGATCGTGCGAACGCCGGTCTCTGGAGGGGAAACCGCCATGGAACGCGAACCTTCCCGATCACCTGCAGGAGAAATCCTTAGAAGCTGAAGCGCGCCTGAATATCGATCGTTCTCGACCCCAGGGCAGAGGTGTCGCGACCGAAGTTGGAGGTATTGATGTTGTTGGAGATGCTGGCCGGGTTGAGATTCAGCAGGTTGAACAGGTTGAAGAAGTCGCCGCGAATCTCGAGCTTCGCGCTCTCACCCAGAATTCGGTTGCTGGGGAGACCGAAGGATTTGGTCAGCGATCCATCGATGTCCCGATAGCTTGGACCGGTGAACGCATTACGGCCGATCCCTGGAGGCGGCGGCAGAGCGTCATTCACCGCAGGGAAGCCGCTACCGGCATAGCTCATCGCCGGAGCGAAGTTGGGTACGGCGAAGAATTTGTTCGAGTAGGCGACGGTTGTTCCCGAGGTCCCATTCACGGTCGCGGTCGTAGTGGCCGCGCCGGTCAGGATGTTGGTGAAGTTCGTCGCGTTCTCGAAGGCGCTGTTGCTGTGGTTGTGTCCTCCTCCGCCAAGATAGGAGGGACGCAGGTTGTAATACCCGCAGTCGGAGCAGTACAGAGAGTTGGAGATTCCATAGTTGGGCGTCCACGGAAATCCGGTGTGCAGATTCAGGATGCCGCTCAAGGACCAGCCCCCTGCAATCTTCTCCGCCCAGCGGTGCTCCCCGCGGAAGAAGACCGGCTGCCAGACGCCGAAGGTCTTGAACGACTTCCCGATGTCATAGTCGGAGCGCGCGTAGGAGTAAACAGGATTGTCCGGGTAATAGGGCTCTTCCTCGTAAGGACCAGAGCTTTGATCCATGCTCTTGGCCCAGAAGAACTGCGCGTCGACGGTGAACTGATGCGCAAAGGGATGCTTCAGTTCGGCAAGGAACTGATTGTTATTGGACGAGCCTTGATTCCCGTAGAGATCCAGAGTGGTGATGAGCGGGTTAAGAGCCACACCTTGAGCCAGGGCGCTCGCGTTTTGATTTTCCTGCACGAGCGTATGCCGTGACGTGCTTCCCTGGTATCCCAGGGAAGCCACCAACTGGGTCCCAATCTCATAGTCGGCAGTCAAGGAGTAGTGCTGCGTGTATCCGGTGGGCAGCACGCCATTCGTATAGCCAAATGCGGCAACGGATGCATTGCCGGTTGTGGGCAGAAGGGCAGAGGTATAGGTGGTGATGGTGTGTGGATTTGATGGATAGCCGGTCAGAGACTTTGGACTGCTGGAGAGCGCGTAGATGATGTCCGCGCCATTGGCGCCGGCATTGGTTGGGCTGCTGTAGGCGAAGTCGTAGTAACCCTGGGCGGGAGGGTTCGAATTCACGTTCGCCGAGATCGCAATCTCCTCCTGGTTGTAGTTGAGTCCGTACCCGCCGCGCAGGACCAGATTCGAGTGAAAGCTGGATGGGCTCCAATTGAAGCCGATCTCCGGACCCAGGTTGCCCTTTTGCGGAGTCCACACACCACCGCCCTCGCGGATATGGACTCCCGTGAGCAGGCTGGCGCCGGAGCCATATTCCAGGGCACTGACGTTATTCTGCTTGTCGTAGAGTGAGCCGAAGTAGGAGTAGCGCAGACCGGCAAACAGTGTCAGCGTAGGAAGCACCCTGTAGTTGTCCTGAAAGAAGAATCCGAGCAGATTTTCGCGGAAGTCCTGCCGGTTCCCGCCCGGATTTCCCGTCACGGTATTGAAGTTCCCCGACTCGGACTGGGGAGCATCGTTCAGGAAATCCCAGATGTCGTAAAAGTTGTAGTTCGGGCGCCCGATGGGGTCGTTCAGGTAATGAAGGTTGGTGTACTCGCCGCCAAACTTCATGGTCTGAGCGCCCACGATCTTCGTGGCGACGTCACGATACCCGTAGGTCCACTGGTTGTAGATCGCACCCAGGGAAGCGCCGAACTGATCAATGGTGATGGAGCCAATCGGATCGACGGTGTCCTGCGGCAGGCCGACCGGGGACTGAGGATTGGACGCAATCTCGTTGTAGCGCCAACCGCCGGCATTGGCGCGTGCTTCATTGAGGAGGCTGGGGGAGAAGGTATGGTTGTAGATCACCGAAAAGGCATCGTTGATCGCCTGGTGATGGAACAGGTCATAGGCTCTGGCCCCGGGGTTGTAGGAGGACGTCCCCGAAGGCACCCAATAGATGGCAAAGGCGAGGTGGTCTCTCTGGGTCACTTGCGCATCGAGACGGCCATTGAACTGCCGGTAGTAGGAGATCAAGGGACTACTGGTCACATAATCCGCGATATCCGCAACGTTGGACAGTCCGCTGCCGACGCCAGGGTTCGCCGAGCTTCCGGTCGCGGTAGGATCCTGGGTTCCCAGACCTGTGGTCAAGGGCGATCCGATATTGAGTCCCTGACCGGCGATGGCATTGCAATTCACGCCTTGAACAAGTCCGATGGCGGTACAGTTGTCCGCATTCGCGGCCAAGCCGGTCGCGCTCACGCCCGCTCCGGGATAGCTGAGGTACTTCGATGAGATCGAACCGGATGGAGCCAGAGCGTCGAATGCAGACGTATCGTACCAGCCATTCCCGGTAGAGTTTGAGGAGTCGGGAGACGCCTCGTAGGCAAAGAAGGCGAACAGTCTATTCTTGATGACCGGTCCGCCCAGGCTTCCGCCGTACTGGTTGTAACGCTGTGTATCCTTTACCGGCGTTCCGACCGGCGTGCTTCGCTGATAGGCGTTCAGGCCGGGCCGGTGAATCGCGATAAACAGGCTCCCGTGCAGCTGGTTGGTGCCGCTCTTCGAGGTCACCATGGTCTGTGCGCCGCTGAAGCGTCCATTCTCCGCGTCGTAATCGTTGCTAACGATCCGCACGTTCGCGATGGAATCTTCGGTCGGTGTGATGACAGAGGCTCCGCCCCAGACCGCGCTGACGGTGCTGATCCCGTCGATCGAAATGCTGTTGTTCTCATACTGCTCGCCATTGGCATTGGACTGAACGCCGTTTTCGACGGGCGCCTGGCCGGTATTGCCGGATCCGTTGACGCCCTGATTGCCGGGGAGTTGGTACACGCCGCCGCCCGAGCCCTGAGATCCATCGCTCACTACCCCGGGAGCCAACTGGGTGAGCGTAAAAACGTCTCGATTGAAGGAGGGCAGGTGCTGAATGTCATTGCTGCTGACGGTGCCGCCGATGTTAGCCGTCTCCCGGTCTACAGCCGGCGTGGTCGAGGCATTCACGGTAACTTCCTGGCTGGCTCCCGCGAGAGCGAGCTGCACATTGACGGAGTTGCTCTGCTCGGGGATGAACTGCAAATCGTCGAGCACCTTCTTCTCGAAGCCGCTGTGATCGACGGTCAGCGTAAACGTATCCGATGGCAGGGCATTGAAGTTGAAGACACCGGCTGCACTGCTGGTCTGGGTGAGTGTCTGATTGGTCTGCACATCCCGCAGCGTGAGGGTTGCTCCGGGAACCACAGCACCGGTCGGATCGGTGACCACTCCTTGTACCGAGGTGCGGAACTGAGCCGACGCGGAGAGACAGACGCTACAGGCAGCCAGTAACGGCAGAGCCCCTTTCAGCAACACACGGACGCTCGCTCCGCTCCGGCGCCACAGACCGGCGCGTAATTCCCATACAGGCTGCATAGAACCTCCAAGTATCCACTGCGCGCTGTACCGATAAGCGTTCCGGGTGCAGGCCTCCTGGACGAACGTCTAGGAGCTTGTTGAAGAAGCACCTCGGATGTCCGCGAGGCAAGTACGAA
>CAXUIM010000103.1:0-12854 GCA_964250885.1 uncultured Acidobacteriaceae bacterium
CCGGACCATAGATTTCGCGGCCCTGGAGATCCGCATGTCCGGCAAAACGGTTCACCTGACGCTGATGGAAGCCGATCTGCTTCGCTATCTCCTTGAACACCCCGGCAAGGTAATCCCCCGCGGGGAGCTGCTGGAAAACGTCTGGCGAGTGCACGAGGATACGGATACGAGGGCCATCGACAATTTCATCGTGCGGCTGCGCCGCTATCTCGAACCCGATCCTACAAACCCGATCCACCTGCTTACCGTTCGCGGTGTAGGATACCGCTTCGTCGCCGGACCTTGAAGGATTCCAACCCCCAATGGAGCGTTGGACCCAAGGATCTGCCGGCGGTGCGCTCCTGCCGACGCGACGGAAGCGGCCTCGGAGCATCGAATGAGTATGGCATCCCTGACCCTTCGCATCGATAATATGCACTGCGGCTCCTGCGTGCGGCGCGTGCTCCAGACCCTCAACGCGCTCCCCGGGACGCACGCGGAGGAGGTCCGGGTGGGCCGTGCGCGGGTTACGACGCAGGCCCGGCCGGAGCAGATCCAGGACGCCCTCACCGCTGCCGGCTTTCCAGCCACGGTCGAGTCGAGTGCGCCCGCAAATCAGCCCAATCAAGCGACGAGCGGCGCATGAATGGAGCGGCAGAACCCGGTCTGCGCCTCAATATACGGGGCATGACCTGCGCCTCCTGCCAAATGCACGTGCAGCGAGCGCTGGAGGCGGTCCCCGGAGTCGCCTCCGCCAGCGTGAACCTGATGGCGCACACCGCGGTCGTGCTTCCCGCCGCCACGGCGCCAGGACCGGTCGATGCCGGCCGGCTGGACCGTTTGATACTGGCCGTACGGAACTCCGGCTACGACGCCTCCCTGCCCGGCAGTCCCGACGGCCTGGCCGAGAACACGCCGGCGGCCCAGGCCCATGATGAGGCTCACACCCGGGGTCTAGGGCTGCGCGCCGTTCTGGCGCTGCTGGCGGGCTTGATTGCCATGCTGCTGTCAATGCCCCTGATGGCCACAGGGCCCCTGAGGATGCATGGGACTGGCACAACCGACCCGCTACTGAACAGTGTCTCCCGGTGGCTCCATCCGCTTATGCCCTCGGCCCTGATGGCTCTGCCGCCCCAGCCTCTGCGCTGGCTGCTTTGCGCCATGGCGCTGGCGGTAATGATCTTCGCCGCGCCGGAGATTTACAGCGCGGCCTGGCGTGCCGCGCGGCACCGCAGCACCAACATGAACACGCTGGTGGCGCTCGGAACTCTGGCGGCCTTCGGCTCTTCGTTCGCCGCAACGGTGGCTCCCGAGACGTTCGCCCGCCATGGCCTGGGTTCCGATGTGTATTTCGAGGCGGTGATCCTGATCCTCGGCTTTCTGCTTGCGGGCCGCTGGTTGGAGGCCCGCGCGCGCAACCGGGCGACGCGGGCGCTGCGCGGCTTCGCTCAGATGGAAGCCTCCGAAGCCCGCCTGCTGGACGGGCTCGCCCCCGGCGCCTCGGCCGGCGCGGCTGAATTTGCCTCCGCGCCGGAGACGCTGCTTCCGCTCGACGCCGTAGAGCCGGGCGATCACGTTCGCGTGCTGCCCGGCGAGCGCATTCCCCTGGACGGCATCATCGTGTATGGCCGCAGCTCCGTCGATGAGTCCCTGCTCACGGGCGAGCCGCTCCCCGTGACGCGCTCGGTGGGCGAACGGGTGACCGGCGGGACCCTCAACCTGGATGGTCCCCTGGCGCTGCGCGCGACCGCGCTCGGCGCTCAGTCCACGCTGGCGCAGATGCAGCGGCTGCTGGCGCAGGCGCAGTCCAGCCGCGCGCCCATGCAGCGCCTGGCCGACCGGGTCAGCGCGATCTTCGTGCCGACGGTGCTGGGCCTCGCCGCGCTCACCTTCGTCGTGTGGGCCGTGGCGGGCAACACCGGAGGGCAGCACCAGGGCTTCGCGCGGGCGCTGGAGATCGCCATCTCCGTTCTGATCATCGCCTGCCCGTGCGCCATGGGCCTGGCGGTACCCGCGGCGATTACGGTGGCACTCGGCCGCGCCGCGCAGCGGGGGCTGCTGATCAAGGGGGGAGAGGCCCTGGAGCGCCTCGCGGCCGTGGACCGCATTGCGCTGGACAAGACCGGAACCCTGACCGAGGGCCGGCCGCGCATCGCCGGGTTTGTGCTGGCCAGGGACGCCCGGCTCGACGGTGCCATGCTGCTGCGCTATGCCGCGACCGCCGAGCGCCTCTCCACGCATCCGCTGGCGCGGGCCGTGGTGGACTTCGCCGCGCGGCAGCCCAACCTTCCCGAAGCTCCCCTGGTGGAAAATCTTGAGATCCTGCCCGGAACGGGTTTATCCGCGGACCTGGTGTCCTCCGATGGCCGCCGTCACCGGCTGGCGTTTGGCAACGCGGCGCTGCTGTCCGGCGGCGATTCGACCGGGGCTCGGCCACCCGAAACGGCAGCGCGCCGGGAATTTCCTACGCCGCAGGAAGTCACGGCGCCGCAGGAATTTGCGGCTCCGGCGGGCCTGGAGCATGCCACACCGCTGTATCTGCTGCTGGACGGGGCGCCCCAGGCCGTGTTCTTCGCCATCGATGAGCTGCGCCCGACCGCTCGGGACGCCATCACACAGCTCCGCGAACTGCACGTCGATCCCCTGCTGCTCACCGGCGATATAGCCGCCTCGGCCGCGCCCATCGCGCGGGAAGCGGGCGTCGACGATGTACGGGCCCAGTTGCTTCCCGCCGGCAAGCTCGAGATGGTCCGCGAGCTCCAGCGACAGGGCCACAAGGTTGCGATGGTCGGCGATGGCGTCAATGACGCCGCCGCGCTGGCACAGGCGGATGCCGGTCTGGCCATGGCCTCCGGAACCGATCTGGCGCGCGAGGCGGGAGACATCCTTCTGCTCCACCACGATCTGGGCCTGATTCCCGCCGCCATCCGCCTGGCCCGCCGCACCCGGCACATCATGCGCCAGAACCTCGGCTGGGCGCTGATCTATAACCTCATCGGTCTGCCGCTGGCGGCGGGCGTGCTCTATCCGCACTTCCACATCCTGCTGAGCCCCATCCTGGCCAGCGCGGCGATGGCCCTGAGTTCGGTGAGCGTTCTGACCAACTCGCTGCGTCTGCGGCGAGGCTAACCAAGGCCAGATAGTGCCCTGAGCTGACTCCTGTTTCTGGAGGATCCGCCTGCATCCGCTAGACTGGGACCAGTCTCCAGCCCCACGAACGAAAATTTGTTTGTGGGACCCGGCGCCTCGAACGGCTCACCAGTGCGCATCTTTACCCGCTACATCCTCGGAGAGATCATCGGCTACGCGCTGCTGGGCGGCGTGCTCTTCACCTTCATGCTGTTCATCCGGTATCTTCTGCCGCTGATGGAGCTGGCCGTACGCGGTGTCGCGTCCCCCGCGGACCTGGTGCGCCTGGTCGGGTATCTGCTGCCCAGCTTTCTCACCGTCACCATCCCGATGGCGGTGCTGATCGGCATCCTGCTGGGACTCAGCCGGCTGGCGGCGGACAGCGAGGTCACCGCGATGCGCGCCAGCGGCCTTGGGGTCCTGGCGTTCATTCGCATCGTCAGCATCTTCGCCGTGCTCTCCTGGGTGGTGGGTCTGGCCAACTCGCTGTTTGTCGCTCCGCGCGCCGCGCAGGCGCTGCTGCGGTATGAGGACGTCAGCAAGACCAGCCAGGCCACGGTCGAGGTCCAGCCGCGGGTCTTCTATGAAGACTTCAAGAACTATGTTCTTTACGTGCAGGACGTGCTTCCCGGAGCGAATGGGACGGCCATCTGGCGTCACGTCTTCCTGGCGGATCTGACCACACCCGCCTCGCCCCACATCATCACGGCCACCGAGGCCACCGTGCTCAGCGGAGGGCCGCAGACGCTGCGCATGGAACTCTCCGACGGCACGCGTCACGACATCTCTCTCGCAAATCCCAACCAGTACGACATCTCGACCTTCCAGACCACCGAACTGCCGATGCAGACCAGCCAGCAGGACGAGGACTCGCATATCAGCCGGCGCAACACACCCATGGAATCGATCGGGATGCGTCCGCTGTGGCGGCTGGCCCACGGCGCGAATCCGGCCACGGCACGGCCCTACCTGATCGAGTTGCACCGGCGCTTCTCATTCCCCACAGCCTGCCTGGTGCTGATGCTGGTGGGCGTTCCGCTGGGGCTGTCCTCCAAGCGGGGCGGCAAAGGAACCGGCTTCGTCGTCACCCTGCTGCTGGTGTTTCTGTATTACTTTCTGTCGATCATCGGCACGGCCCTGGCCCGGCAGGACAAAGTTCCCGCGGCGCTGGGTGTGTGGGGCGCCAACCTGCTCTTCACGGTTGCGGGCGTCGCGCTCATCCAGCAGATGTCGCGCGGCGGCTTCGCCCTGAACGTCTTCGCCAGCCTGGGTCAGTGGATCTCCCGGCTCGCCGATCGCTTCAACAGCAAATCCTCATCCAGCGCTCTGGCCATCGGCGACGGCGCCGTCATGCAGCGCATTCGCCGTGCTCTGCGGATTCAGTTTCCGCTGATCCTGGACGAGTACGTGATGGGTGGTTTCCTGCGCAACTTCGTCATGGTGCTGGCCAGCATGATCGCACTCTTTCTGATCTTCACCTTCTTCGAGTTGATCGGCGACATCATCCGCTACCGGACCCCGCTGGTCACCGTAGGCGACTACCTGCTGAACCTGATCCCGTATATCCTGTACAACGTGACCCCGCTGTGCTCGCTGGTCGCCGTGCTCATCACCTTCGGCACGTTGAACCGCACCAGCGAGCTCACGGCCATGAAGGCCACCGGCATCAGCCTGTATCGCGTGGTCACCCCGGCCCTCCTTGTGGCTGCCATTCTCTCCGTCTCGCTCTTCATCTTCGACGAGACCTACCTGCCCGCGGCGAACCGCCGCCAGGAGGCCCTGCTCTCCACCATCAAGGGCAAACCCGCGCAGACCTTCCTTCGCCCCGACCGCAAATGGATCTCCGGCCAGACGAACGGCCCCGCCGGCAGCGCCACCGAACCCACACGCATCTTCTACTACCAGGCTTTCGACCCGGACCGGAATGTCTTCGCCAACCTGACCGTCTTCGAGTTCCAGCCGGGCTCCTTCACCCTGAAACGCCGCATATTCGCCTCCACCGTCCGCTGGGACGACAGCATCGGCGACTGGGTCTTCGAGAACGGCTGGGTCCGCACCTTCTCCGGCGAAGCGGTCTCCAGCTACGAACCGTTCACGGTCGATACCTTTCACGAGATACACGAGCAGCCCAGCTATTTCAAAAAGGAAGACATTCCCTCCCAGGAGATGTCCTACAGCGAATTGTCCGGGTACATTCGCGATCTGCGGCAGAGCGGATTCGACACCACGCGCCTGCGGGTCCAGCTCAATCGCAAGATCGCGTATCCGCTCATCACCCTGGTCATGGCGATTCTCGCCGTTCCGTTTGCGCTATCGGCCGGCAAGCGTGGCAGCATAGCCGGGATCGGCGCCGCCATCGGGGTGGCGATTGCGTATTCGGTGGTAGCCGCCGTCTTCGAAAACCTGGGCGACGTCAATACACTGCCCGCGGTGATGGCGGCCTGGTCTCCCGATCTGCTGTTTGGGCTCACGGGATCGTATCTCCTGCTCCGGACGCCCACCTGAGCGGCGGGATTTAGCGAAAACAGCCCACAAAGGGTTTTTCTATCTCCGCCTACACCAGGCGGGAAAACGGCGGCGGCGGGCAAAGTGGCAGAACGTTAACCGCTCCGGTGGGAGTTTCCGCATAAACTGGAGACGACATGAAAATGATCTTGTTCCAGCTTCCCCTGGCGGCACTTCTCGCCACCTCGTTTTCCCTCCCTGCTCAGACCCCATCTACCCCCGTACACCACAGCCTGCCGGCGCGCCGGACCGAAGAGGGCGGCTGCATTCGCCTTCCGGAGCTCTCGCCGAAGATTCCCGCAGTCCCTGCGGGCCTATCCTGCGCGAGAGCTCTCTACACCCTGACCCGCACCCCGGACGTAAAGCTGGATTATGCCTCGCCGATGGTCAGTCCGGCGGTCCGGGATTTCCTGAGCTCCGGCGTGACCACCTACTCGCTCGGTTACGTAGACATCAGGGTGGGCACGGGCGAGCTCGCGCAGCCGCACAAGTGGTACACCGTGCATTACAGCGGCTATCTTCCCGATGGCACCAAGTTCGACTCGTCCGTGGACCGCGGCGAGCCCATCAGCTTCCCCTATGGCCAACACCGGGTGATCCCAGGATGGGATACCGGGTTCGAGGGCATGCACGTGGGCGGCAAGCGCCGTCTCTTTATTCCGTATGAGCTCGCGTATGGCGAAACCGGCCGGCCGCCGATTATTCCTGCCCGGAGCGAGCTCATCTTCGACCTGGAGCTGATCAGCCAGAGCGACGAGCAGCCGAAGCCGCAGCCGCGGGCCATACCTCCCGCGGGCCGGGTTCCACCTCCGTCGGACAGGGACACGCCGCCGCCGACCAGGACGACACCGCCGAGCTCGCCCGGCAATTCCACGCCGCCCAGCTCGTCTACTAGTCCCAACTCTTCTACAAATCCCAACTCTTCTACAAGTCCCAACTCCTCCACGAGTCCCAACTCCTCCACGAGTCCCAACTCGTCTGCGACACCTCCGCCCTCAACAAAGCAATAACTCCCGGGAGACGGTCGCCGGTGCGAAGCCGGCGGCCGCCCTCAGGCAACGCAAGCCGAAACTTCAGCCCCTCGGATCCCACCATGATCTCCCGCCTCAGCCCGTTGTTTCCGTATCTGCGCCGCTACTGGCGCCAGTATCTCTGGGGCGGTCTGGCGCTGATCGTCTACAACTCCGCCAAGGCGATGATTCCCCTGCTCATTGGGGGCGCCATCACCGATATGCACCACGGGCTCTCGGCGGCCAAGATCGAGCACCACGCGCTGCGTCTGCTAGGGGTTGCGGTGATCGCCGCCATCTGTCTGTACCTGACCCGGCAGATCATCATCGGCGCCTCGCGGGAGATTGAGTTCGACCTGCGCAATGATCTCTTCCGTCACCTGGAAGCACAGCCGCCCAGCTTCTTCCAGCGTCATCGCACCGGTGACATCATGGCCCGCAGCACCAACGATTTGAGCGCCGTTCGTCAGCTGCTGGGACCGGCCATCATGTACTCGGCCAATACCCTGGTCTTCACCGCCGCCGCGCTGCCGTTCATGATTCGGATCAGCCCCCGGCTCACCATGTTCGCGTTTCTTCCTCTTCCCTTTGCCTCGATTCTGGTTCAGTACTTCGGAGCGCGCATCCACACCCGCTTCGAGCGCATCCAGGCCATGTTCTCCGACATCTCCGCGCAGGCCGAGGAGAACTTCTCCGGCGCCCGCCTCATTCGCGCCTTCGCTCAGGAAGAGGCGCAGATCGCCGCCTTCGAAGACTCCAACCGGGAGTACATACGCCGCAGTCTGCTGCTGGCGCGGCTGATGGCGATGCTCTGGCCGACGCTGGAGCTGGTGCTGGGCGTCTCGCTGATGATCACACTGCTGGTCGGCGGTCGGGAGGTCGTGCTGCACCGCATCTCGGTGGGCCAGTTCGCCAGTTACAACGTCTTCATGGTGCAGCTCACGTGGCCGATGATCGCGATCGGCTGGGTGGTCAACCTGGTGCAGCGCGGCGCCGCCTCGGTGGTCCGCATCGATGCGCTGATGACGGAGAAGCCTGCCATCGACGACAGCGCCGCGAACGCCGCACTGGAGCCCGCGTCCATTGAGGGTCACGTGACGTTCCGCGATCTCCACTTCAGCTACATCACGGGCGGCGAGGTGCTGCACGGCATTTCGCTCGATATTCCCGCGGGTTCCAGTCTGGCCATCGTCGGCCCTACCGGTTCAGGCAAGTCGACGCTGGTCTCGCTGATTGCACGGCTGCAGGAGGCGCCGCCAGGAATGGTGCTTCTCGACGGCCGGCCAATCCGCGACTATCCGCTGCAGACGCTGCGTTCCGCAATCGGCTACGTACCCCAGGAGACCTTCCTGTTCTCCACGACGATTGCCGACAACATCGCCTTCGGCGTCGCCAAGGTAGGCGAAGAAGCAATTGAGGATGCGGCACGCACCGCGCAGATCGCCACGGAGATTGGCGAGTTCCCGCGCGGCTTCGGCACCATCGTCGGCGAGCGCGGGATGACGCTCTCCGGCGGCCAGAAGCAGCGCACGGCCATTGCGCGCGCCATCCTGCGCGATCCCCGCATCCTGATCCTGGACGATTCCCTGGCCAGCGTCGATACCTACACGGAAGAGCAGATCCTTGAGGGCCTGCGCCAGACCATGCAGGGCCGCACCACCATCCTGATCGCGCACCGTGTCTCCACCGCGCGCACGGCGGATCGCATCGCCGTCCTGGTCGACGGAAGCATCGCGGAGCTGGGCACGCACGACAGCCTGCTGGCCCGGGGCGGCTACTATGCGGAGCTGTTCGAGAAGCAGGGCCTCGAGGAAGAGATTCTCACCGCGCAGTAGGCGCCGCCCACGCGGCGATTGAAGCCGCTCAATCCTTTGCTTTTCCGAGCACCTTTACAATGACGCGCTTGGAACGGCGGCCATCGAACTCGGCGTAGAAGATGCGCTGCCAGGTACCCAGGTCCAGCTTGCCGTGGCTGATGGGAAGCGTCGTCTCGTGGTGCAGCAGCAGCGCCTTCAGGTGGGCGTCGGCGTTGTCCTCGCCGGTCTGGTGATGCTTGTACCCCGGCCAGCGCGGAGCCAGCTCCTCCAGCCACTTCCCGATATCCTCGATCAGTCCCTCCTCATTGTCATTGACGTAGATGGCGGCGGTGATGTGCATGGGCGAAACGAAGCAGAGACCATCGTCCACGCCGCTGCGGCGGACAATCGCCTCGACCTGCGGTGTGATGTGAACCATCTGGTAGTGTTCGCCGGTCTTGAATGTCAGGTATTCGGTGTGAACCTTCATGCGGTGATCGTAAATCGTTCAAGGGCGTGATGCGTCAGCAGCATGGGGAGCGCGTCCGCAGTATCGGGACGAGCATAGCTGCCCCTCCCGCAGGACCGGCGGTACACTTTTGCAATGCGTGCTCTGCTGTTCTCGATCCTTGTTTTCACTGGAACCGCGTCCGCGCAGTGGCAGATGCTCGATGCGCATACAACTGCCGACCTGCGTGGCATCGAAAGCCTGAGTCAGGGAGTCGCCTGGGCTTCGGGGAGCAACGGAACCGTACTGCGGTCGGAAGACGGCGGGCTTATGTGGCAGATCTGCGCCACGCCGCCTGGCGCCGAGCACCTCGATTTCCGCGGCGTGCAGGCCTTCGACAACAACATCGCTGTGGTGATGTCCAGCGGCCCCGGCGATCTGTCGCGGCTCTATGAGACCACCGACGGCTGCCAGACCTGGAAGCTGGTCTTCAGCAACCCCGACCCGAAGGGTTTCTGGGATGCGCTTTGGGTCGCTCCGGACTCTGCCACCCTGTTCGTGCTGGGCGACCCGGTGGACGGCCGCTTTCGCCTCTTCTCGGCGGCGATCGACGCCCACACGGGAAAGCTCCAGAAGTTCACGCGCGGGAGCGGTGCTGTGATCCTGGCTGCACCCGGGGAGAGCGCCTTCGCCGCCAGCAACAGCCTCCTCGCGGCCAGCGGCGCGGAGGGATTCAGCTTCGTGACCGGCGGCAGCCGATCGGAGATCGTGTCCGCATCGCATGGAACAGGTCACGAAACAGATTTTTCGCGAGTCCCTCTGCCATTCGCTTCGTGCGCCAGTTGCGGAGCCTTCGCCGTCGCCGCCGGTCCGTCATGGCCGGGGCATAAGGCTTCCGTAGTGGTGGTCGGAGGCGATTACGCGCACCCCGAAGACTCGTCGCGGACCGCCGCGTTCGGCGACCCGCGGGGAGGCCGGTTTCGGCTCAGCCAGAGCCCGCCGCACGGCTACCGCTCGGCTGTTGGATACGATGCCGCAGCCAGGGCCTGGATCACCGTGGGCCCGAACGGCACCGACATCTCCCACGACCAGGGCCGCAGCTGGAGCGCTCTGAAACCCGGCCCTGGGGACGCGCCCGACGCCGATCAGCACTGGAACGCCCTCTCCCTGCCCTACGCCGTGGGCCCGCATGGGAGGATTGGGATGCTGCAGGCAGCGGCGGCGCGCGCCGCTGCCGCCGCCAAATAGAACCGCCACGTGCCCTGCGAGGCAGGCCCTGCGTCACGCTGCCGACAATTTCTGCTCCTGGAACGAGATACAGCTCAGCCGAATAGGGAGATGCGCAGCGCTAGGGCCGCAGACCGTGAGAAAACCGCGGTTGCAGGCGGCAGGCGGACAGCAGGGAGCGGCAAAGGCTATTAGAATGGGAAAGGTTTCCTCTAACAATAAATGAACCTTCAACTTCACCCCGCCACCACGAATATAGGCAAGTTCGTTGAGTTCGCCAGCAGCGCCAGTACTGTCGGCGTTGGTATCGTCAAGTTGCCCGGAATCGACCTGATGCCGGAGCCCGTCGAAAACGCGCCTACATTCATGGGCAACGCCGAGATCAAGGCCATTGCCTACTCCAGCCTGGTTCCGGGAGCACTGGTCTTCGCCGACGACTCCGGTCTCGAGTGTGAGGATCTCGGCGGCAGGCCTGGTGTTCGCTCGGCCCGCTTCGCCGATGACCTTGGCCGCCAGCCAAACGCCGGTTGCAAAGACACACGTAACAATCTCTGCTTGCTGGAGATGCTCGCTGGTGAGCCCAATGCGGACCGGAGAGCGCGTTATGTCTGTGCCCTGGCCCTGGCTCGCGACGGGCAAGTAATCCTGCGCGCGGAGGGCGAAGTCGCGGGATGCATCCTGGAAGCTCCGCGGGGATTGAACGGCTTTGGCTACGATCCGCTGTTCCTGGTGCCGGAGCTGGGGCAGACAATGGCGGAGCTGTCGCGGGAGCAGAAATGGTCGTTGAGCCATCGCGGAAAAGCGTTTCGGGATTTGCTCACGCAAATCACGGAACACGAGCTTCTCGGGAATGAATTGGCCGCGGTTCACGCCTGAAAAGCGGATTTGAGTCCAGCGTCGGGGCGTGCTCTGCCGGCGTGGCGGTTTGCTGAGCGCACCGTTGTGGCCGCATCGCACAAATCGCTCGATAACCGCTCACTGCGTCAAGCCATGCCTTGACCGCGCAATTTCTGCGGCGAAATAATCAAGCTGCCCTCTACGTAGAGCAGCGCTGGTGCCTCCGTCCGCTAGCGGCCTCAAATCGCGAACCCACAGGAGTCCCCACCATATGGCCGCAGCCGCACCTCCTGCTCCACCATCCAGTACATCGCCCCTTCGAGGCGTCCAGCCGTTACGCGCCGGCGAAGGACACAGCTTCTTCTGGCGACGTCTCCATTCGCTGACCGGCATTGTGCCGATCGGCGCGTTTCTGGTCGAGCACATCCTCTCGAATTTCGAGACCTGGAACGGTCCCCTGGCCTATGCCCAGCAGGTCAAGTTCCTGAACTCGCTGCCGCTGGTGCGCGTGCTGGAGTGGGTCTTCATATTTATCCCGCTGGCCTACCACGCCGGCTATGGGGTCTTCATCTGGCTGCGCGGGCGGTCCAACGTCAATGTCTACCCGTGGGCCGGCAACTGGGGCTACTATGCGCAACGCATTACCGGGCTGATCGCGCTGGCGTACATCATCCAGCACGTGTGGCGGCAGCGCTTTGCGGGAGTCAGCCTGCCGGAGAACCCGGCCATGGCGTTCCACAAGGTGCAGGTCGAGCTGTCGAATCCGTGGATGCTGGCGGTGTATGTGATCGCGATGGTCGCCACCTGCTGGCACTTCGCCTATGGCATATGGTTGTTCGCCGCGAAGTGGGGCATCACTCCCGGCAATCGGGCCCGCAAGCGCTTCGGCTACGTGTGCGGTGCGGTGGGCACAGCGCTTTGCGTCATGGGACTGATCAGCATTTATTCGGTGGTCTACAAGTACCCCAATGCACCCATTCCGCGGATGGCGCCGCAGCCAGCCGGTGTGACCGAGCCGGCCCCCACAACCGCTTTGCCGGGCACCACCAATCCGCAGCAGCCCGGCGCGGTCCGGTGATTTTTCGTTGCGCGAATCGTAATTCAGGAAGGCTTTGTTGGTGAGGCGCCAGAGGGCCGCTTAGATCAGCTCAACTCCTTGAAGTGCCCGCATCCAGACGAGAACGTTCAGCATCAGGAAAGATCAGAGATGGCAGCAGCAACACCCAGAATTATCGTCATCGGAGGAGGCCTGGCGGGGCTCTCCGCCGTCATCAAAATCGCTGAAGGCGGCGGCAAGGTCGACCTGTTTTCCATTGTGCCGGTCAAACGCTCCCATTCGGTGTGCGCCCAGGGCGGGATCAACGCCGCCAAGAACCTCAAGGGCGAAGGCGATGACGTCCTCAAGCACTTCGACGACACCATCTACGGCGGCGACTTCCTGGCCAATCAGACGCCCGTCAAGCAAATGACCGCGGAAGGCCCGGCGATCATCGACCTGCTGGATCGGATGGGTGTTCCCTTCAACCGCACGCCCGAGGGCCTGCTTGATTTTCGCCGCTTCGGCGGAACCCTCTATCACCGGACCGCGTTCGCCGGAGCCACTACCGGCCAGCAGCTGCTCTATGCACTCGATGAGCAGGTGCGCCGCTACGAGTCGGAAGGAAAGGTAACCAAGTACGAGGGCTGGGAGTTTCTCTCCGCCGTGCTGGACAGCAGCGGCGTCTGCCGCGGCGTCTGTGCCCTGGACCTGCGCTCCATGGAGGTGCGTACCTTCCCGGCGGACGCGATCATCGTGTGCACCGGCGGCATCGGGGCGATCTTCGGCAAGTCCACCAACTCGGTGGTCTGCACCGGGTCGGCGCAATCGGCGCTGTACCAGCAGGGGGCGTTCTACGCCAACGGCGAGTTCATCCAGGTGCATCC
>CAXUIM010000104.1:0-12709 GCA_964250885.1 uncultured Acidobacteriaceae bacterium
GGGTTTCGCGAAGCTAGCGAAGCCACAAAAGCCGATTTTCAACAAGCTCCTAGAGATACAGCACGGCGAAGGTCCTGCTTACCTCAGGGCGCGGGGAGAGTAAAGGGCTGAGTTCCATTTGACTCGTACTACTGATTAGCCCCATCGCCGCTGTGCGCGACGGGAAGGCTGAAGGTGAACACAGAACCATGGGCTGGTTGGCTGGTCACCGTGAGAGCGCCATGATGAGATTCAATTATGGCGCGGCTGATCGCCAGACCCATGCCGCTTCCGGGGGTCTGTCCGCTGAGGTTGCGGGATCGATACAACCGATCGAAGATGAGCTCCTGTTCGGACGAATCAATGCCAACGCCGCGATCTGCCACGCTCGTCAGGACCAAACCATTCTTCTGCTCCGCGGTGACAAAGATCGGCGACCCGGGTCTGGAATATTTCGCCGCGTTCTCCAGCAGATTGCAAAGAACCTTGCTGATCATCTCGGCATCGGCGGAAACACGGGGAAGCGACGGAAGATCCACAGTTACCGGATGGCTGTTGGAAACACCGCCACAGGTTGTTCTGACCTGCTCGATCAAATCCGGCAATGCGACAGGCGCAAAGTTCATGTGTATCTCTTGAGCCTCGAGCTGCGCCATCTCTACGGCCTGGCCGACCAGTCGGTTCAGGCGGTCGGCTTCCTCGTCCACGATGGAGAGAAGCTCGCGGCGATCGTTCGCACTTACATCCTCATTGCTGAGGAGTGTGCTGGCAGCGCCCTTGATAGAGGTCAAAGGCGTACGCAGCTCATGCGTGATTGAGTCCAGGATGAGCGAGCGCAGCCGCTCGCTTTCCTTGCTTGACTCGGCTTTGGCTACGCTTTCCAGCGCCTGGGCGCGATCGATCGCGATCGAAGCGAGGCCGCCAATCGCCTGGTAGCTTTCGTTCGACAGCTGGAGATCGGTCAAGGTGAGCAGGCCTCGGGGTCGAACGCCGGCCCGGAGCGGAATCCGTATCGTCCCGTCAGAATCCGTCTCCACGCTGGGCAGGCCCAGCGCAAGCTGACGCATATGCGGCAGCACGGCGCCGGAGAGGCGATCGGCCCGGGACTGGTAAAGACGGTCGCCTTCGAGTAAAAACAAAGTGACAGAAGTAGACCCCCACACGCGCTGGATCATCGTTGGAAGGGAGCTGACCAGTTCGGCGACGTTTTCGGTCTGCAGCAACTCGCGGCTCATCCTGAGCAGCATTTCTACTTCAAGTTGACGAGTTCGGGCCAGTTGGGCTTCGTCGCGAGCCTGCTGCGAGAGCCGGCTGCCGATGACACCCGTGGCGAGAAAGGCGAAGAGCGCAAGCCAGTTCTGCGGATCCGAGATCGTGAACGTGCCGATGGGAGGAAGGAAGTAGAAGTTGTAACAGGCCGTTGCGCCCAGGGCAATGACGAGTGCCTGCCGCAACCCCATTCTCGCCGCAAGCACCAGGATATAAAGCAGCAGGGTAAGGGCAACGGTGGTGGGGTTAACGCGGAGCCAAAGTCGATAGCCAGTTACAATTCCGGCGAGGGCGCCAAATGCTATGACCCAGCGGGTGATGGTTACGGAGCGTCGCGAGTGCATGGAGAGGATTCTACGGCGTGCCGAATCGTGAGGAGATAGCGCGTAAGAGGCCAGAAGACTGGCTGCAGGCTGGGGAGGCCGATGACCATCGCGGCCGGTTCAAGATCTTTCTGGGGTATGCGCCGGGCGTCGGCAAGACATACAGCATGCTGAGCGAGGGGATTCGCCGCCGCAGCCGCGGGGAAGACGTGGTGGTAGGCATGGTGGAAACGCACGGCCGCGACGGTACCGCGCAGCTTGCGGCTAAGATGGAACAGGTTCCGCGCCGCGAAATGGAGTACAAGGGAACATTTTTCGAGGAGATGGATGTGGATACCATCCTCGCGCGTTCGCCGCAGGTGGCCTTGATCGATGAACTGGCCCATACCAATGTCGAGGGCAGTCGCTTTACGAAGCGCTATGAAGACGTTCTCCTGCTCTTGGAGCAGGGAATTGATGTCCTGAGCACGATCAACATTCAGCATGTGGAAAGTCTGGCGCCGCGAGTCCAGGCGCTGACCGGCATCACTGTGCGCGAACAGGTGCCAGACTGGGTGCTCGACCGAGCCGACGAGATCGTTATCAGCGATCTGACGCCGGAAGCACTGGTCACACGCATGCGCCGCGGTGATATCTATCCGCAGGAGCGAGTGGAGCGCTCGCTGGCCAACTTTTTTCGCCGCGGCAATCTGATCGCGCTGCGTGAGATGGCGCTGCAGCGAGTGACCCGCGCTGTGGATCGTACACTCGAGGAGTATGTGCGACGCAAGCATCTCGGCTCGCAGTGGTCCATCTCGGAGAAGATTGCGGTTTGCATCAGCGCTAATGCGCAGGCCCGTGACTTGATTGCACGGGGAGCTAAACTGGCGGAGGCCCTGAGCGCCGAGCTGTATGTTCTGCACGTGAGCGACGCTCGTGACGCGAACCCTGAGCGCCGGCGCCGGCTCGATGGCAGCCTGCAGCTCGCGGCCAATCTGGGGGCGCAGATTGTGAGCCTCACCGGCAAGGACACGGCTCTGACCACGGCCAGCTATATTCGTGAACATCGCATCACACAGGCGATTGTGGGACGCTCCACGACGTATGGCTTACGTTCCTACCTTTACTACTGGGCGTTGAAGAAGTTCATGGCCGAGGCTCCGCATGTGGATCTGCACATCGTGACGCAGGAGGACAGTTGAAACGTATTCTGGTGGTGGACGATGAACGGCAGATCACGCGCATGCTGCGGGCCTCCCTGCAGAGCAGCAATTACGCGGTCTCGGTGGCGAACAACGGTCTGGAAGCCTACCAGCGCTTTGAGCAGGAGCAGCCCGACCTGATCATCACTGATCTTGCTATGCCTGAGATGGATGGCCTGGAGTTGACAAAGGCCGTGCGTCGCAAGGCCGATACGCCGATTATCGTGCTCAGCGTGCGCGATACAGATGTAATGAAGGTCACGGCTCTCGATGAAGGAGCAAACGACTACCTCATCAAGCCGTTCAGTATGCCGGAGCTGCTGGCCCGCGTGCGTTCACAACTGCGCCGCACCGTGGAGCCCACCGCGGGCGAGCTGCATCTCGCCGTGGGAGACTTCGTCATCGACGTCGAGAAGCACGTTGTCATGGTGCGCGGACAAGCCATGCACCTGACTCCGAAGGAATTCGATCTGCTGCTCTTCTTCGCGCGCAACCCGGATCGTGTTCTAACCCACAAGCTGTTGTTGCGCTCCGTGTGGGGCTCGGCCGGCGAGGACCAGCCGGAGTACCTGCGCGTATTGATCGCGCAACTGCGCAAGAAGATCGAGCTTGAAGGAACACCCCGCTACGTCATCAGCGAGCCGTGGGTCGGCTATCGCTTCGATCCTCACGGAAGCGGCGCCTTTATAGCTTCTTAACGCCTTCTCTACGGACTCCTTACAGCCAACGCCTTTCTACTAATAAAGAAAGGCTTGTCTCCATGTGCACCTCGGCTTTGCGCTTCATTCTTTTTCTATCAGCTTCATCTCTCATCATGCAGCAATTTGCCGCCGCACAGGCGCCGCTACCAGCTTCAGCCGCGACTCAGAATCTGAGCGACGATCCTGGCTCTTCCGGTAATTTCTTTGAGCGCCTCGGAGGAGCCTACCTCGCCGACTGGCATCCCACGCAACCTGCGGGCCCGGCAGCTCCGCGGCGTGGGTACGATGGCCCGCTCGACTCGCCTCCGTTTCCGTCCTCTGACTACTCGGTAGGCGGCACACCTGTGATCGGGGCGCCTGACACGCAGACCTATCCACTGATGCAAGCCATCAACGGCAACAGTAGCCGCACCAAGATTTACGGCTGGTTCAACGGAGGCTTCAATGTCAGCACCTCCAACAAAGGGGATGGCGCGAACTCGCCGGCAGCATATTTCTACAATCCCAACCGCATCACGCCGGACCAGCAGGTTCTCTATGTGGAACGCTTGCCCGACACGGTGCAGACCGACCACGTGGATGTGGGTTTCCGCTTTGCCCAGCTCTATGGTCAGGATTACCGCTATACCACCAGCAAAGGCATCTTCTCGCAGCAACTGCTGGACTTCAATCATGAGTATGGCTACGACCCTGTGATGTTTTACATCGATATCTACAATCCCCACGTCGCCAGGGGCATGAATATTCGTATCGGGCGCTATATCTCGCTGCCGGACATTGAAGCTCAGCTGGCGCCGAACAACTACACCTACTCTCACTCATTGCTCTACACGATCGATCCTTATACGCAGACCGGTATTGTCGCAAGCATCAAGCTCTCCGACCACTGGCTGGTGCAGGGCGGCTTCTCAGGCGGCAACGACGTCGCTCCCTGGACCAAAGACGTCAAGCCTACGGGCACGGCCTGTGTCGACTACACATGGCGGAAGGGAGGCGACGCGCTGTACACCTGTGCGAACTCCTTCAATGACGGCAAGTACGCCTACAACAATCTGCAGAGCTACTACGAAACCTGGTATCACAAGCTCAACCCGCGCTGGCATACCGATACCGAGGCGTGGTACATGTACGAGCGTGACGTGCCCAACATCGCGGGCAATGTAGCCAATCCCATCAAGCCAGAGACCGGCGCGAACGGGGCCTTTTGCGCCCATGCTGAGCGAAGCTGTTTTGCTCCGGAGACGGCCGTCGTGAACTACCTGGAGCATGAGTTCAATACCAGGAGCTATCTCTCGATCCGCAACGAATTCGTGGACGATATCAAGGGCCAGCGAACAGGGTACGCGACCACCTACTCCGAGCATCTGATCGGCTACGGACACTGGATCGGATCGACGGTTCTGTTCCGCCCCGAGATCCGCCTGGAGCACTCGTACGAGCTCCCGGCTTATGACCTCGGCACGAAAAAAACGCAGTTCATCGTGGCGGCCGACCTTACGTACCACTTCTAAAACTACTCACCTGAAGCCCACAAATCGACGTGCCCTTACCGACTTTTAACAAATTCGGGCACAACGCTCTCGTACCCTGTCTCTTGGCTGGTAAAGGCCTGGGAGGTTCTATGCTGGACATCGTCTCCGTCATCTCGATCGCAATCCTATTTGCACTCTCGCTTGTTTATGTAACCGGCTGCGATCGCCTGAAAGGACGCCGCCCATGATCCTGAATATTGTGCTGCTTCTGCTATCGATTCTGCTGCTGATGTACCTCGTGTTCGCCTTGCTTCGTCCGGAGAAGTTCTAACGTTATGACTCTCAACGGTTGGCTTCAAATCGTCTTGTTCATCGTGACTGTTCTTGTGCTCGCCAAGCCGATGGGCAGCTATATGACTCGTGTCTTTGAGCACCGCCGCACCTGGCTTGACCCCGTGTTGGGTCCCTGTGAGCGCCTCGTGCATCGGGCCACCGGCGTGCGTGCCGATGAAGAGATGCGGTGGACTGAATACGCTGCAGCCATGCTCATCTTCAGTGCGATGAGCGCCTTGATGACATACCTGGTGGAGCGGCTACAGGTTTATCTGCCGCTGAATCCGCAGCACCTCGCGGGTGTGGAACCGGTCCTCGCGCTCAACACGGCGATCTCCTTCACCACTAACACGAACTGGCAGTCCTATGTGCCCGAAAGCACCATGAGCTATCTCACCCAGATGCTCGCGCTCGCGACGCATAACTTCTGGTCCGCCGCTGTGGGCCTGGCGCTCGCGGTGGCATTTATCCGCGGCATTGCGCGGCGAGAGATGAAGACGCTCGGAAACTTCTGGGTGGACCTCACGCGCGGCATCCTCTGGATTCTGCTGCCCATCTCCATCGTCTTCGCGTTGGGTCTGGTATCTCAGGGGGTCGTGCAGAACCTCAGGACGTATGACACGATCAAGCTACTGGAGGCGCGGAAGGTAACCGGAACGGACGGCAAGATCACCACGGTACGCACCCAAACCATCGCACAAGGTCCAGTAGCATCACAAGAGGCCATCAAGATGCTGGGCACCAACGGCGGCGGCTTCTTCAACGCTAACAGTGCTCATCCCTTTGAGAATCCCACACCGCTCAGCAACTTTCTCCAGATGCTGTCGATCTTCCTGATCCCGGCGGGCCTGTGCGTCACACTGGGGCAGATGGTGGGATCGCCAAAACATGGCTGGGCTGTACTGGCCGCCATGGTCGTCCTCTGGTTCGCCGGTACGTTCACGGCGTACTGGGCTGAGGCGCACGGCAATCCGCTTCTGCATCGTGTCGATGCTCAGGTGTCGCAGACCCAGGCCGGCGGCAATATGGAAGGCAAGGAAGTGCGTTTCGGCATCGCGAATTCTGCGCTCTTTGCCACGGTGACCACCGATGCCAGCTGCGGCGCCGTCAACAGCATGCATGACAGCTTCTCGCCTCTGGGCGGCATGGTGCCCATGATCAACATCCTGCTCGGAGAGATCGTGTTCGGGGGTGTGGGCGCCGGGCTTTATGGGATGCTCGTCTACGTCGTCATGGCAGTCTTCATCGCGGGCCTTATGGTCGGCCGCACTCCGGAGTACCTGGGCAAGAAGATCGAAGCCTATGACGTCCAGATGGCTATGTTGTATCTGCTCATCTTCCCGCTGATCATCCTCGGCTTTTCCGCCGTCACGGTGCTGATGCCGAACCTGGGTCTGAGCAGTCTGGCCAATCACGGACCTCACGGCCTGAGCGAGATTCTGTACGCCTATAGCTCGGCGACCGGCAACAACGGCTCGGCGTTTGCTGGTCTCAATGCCAACACGCACTGGTATAACGGCTCACTCACGGTAGCCATGTTCTTCGGCCGCTTCATGATGCTGATTCCCATGCTTGCGATCGCGGGCAATCTTGCCGGCAAAAAGATCGTTCCCGCCTCAGCCGGCACCTTTCCGGTTACGACACCGCTGTTTACGGTGCTGCTGACCGGCGTGATTGTCATTGTTGGCGCGCTGACTTTCTTTCCCGTGCTCTCACTCGGCCCGGTGCTGGAACATCTTCTCCAGCACGCAGGCCACATGTTTTCCTAAGCGCGTACAACTTTTCCTAAGCGCGTACAACCTGAAAGAGATCCTCCATGCCGACCTTATCCAAACGTCGCTCCCTGTTTGACGCAAAGATCGTTCGTCGCGCCTCCGTCGATGCACTGGCAAAGCTGAATCCGCGGGTGATCATGAAAAATCCGGTGATGTTCGTTGTGGAACTCGGCAGCATATTGACCAGCATTCTGCTGATCCTAGACCTCGCCACCCACCACGGCCACTTCAGCTTCGATCTGCAGATCACCTTGTGGCTCTGGTTCACCGTAGTCTTTGCCAATTTTGCGGAGGCCATGGCGGAAGGTCGCGGGAAGGCCCAGGCCGACGACTTACGCCAGGCCAAGAGCGAGACCATCGCGTATCGCCTGAACAAGGCTGGCGGGGTGGAAGAGGCGCCCAGCTCGCAACTGCGCGTGGACGATGTGGTGCGCGTCACCGCGGGTCAGATGGTGCCAGGTGACGGCGAGGTCGTCGAGGGCGTTGCATCAGTCGATGAATCCGCGATCACAGGTGAATCCGCGCCGGTGATCCGCGAGGCTGGTGGAGACCGCTCGGCGGTCACTGGCGGTACGCGCGTGCTCTCCGACGTGATCAAGATCCGCATCACATCCAACCCTGGCGAAACCTTTCTCGATCGCATGATCGCCTTGATAGAAGGTGCCGAGCGGCAGAAAACGCCTAACGAAATCGCGCTCAACATTCTGCTTGCAGGTCTCACGATCATTTTCCTGCTTGCGGTGGTCACGCTGCAGCCGTTCGCGATCTACTCGGGCGCGCCGCAGACCGTCTTCGTGCTGATCTCGCTTCTGGTCTGCCTTATTCCCACCACCATCGGCGGTCTTTTGTCCGCCATAGGCATAGCGGGCATGGATCGCCTGGTGCAGCACAACGTGCTGGCGACCTCGGGCCGCGCAGTGGAAGCGGCCGGTGACGTCAACACCCTGCTGCTCGACAAGACAGGCACCATCACGATTGGCAATCGTCAGGCCGCGGAGTTCATTCCCGCGCCGGGTGTCACGGCACAGCAACTCGCCGACGCCTCGCAGCTTTCGTCGCTGTCCGACGAAACGCCCGAAGGCCGATCCATCGTGGTGCTCGCCAAGGAGCGTTATCAGCTGCGTGGCAGGGAATTAGGCCAGCTTAAGGCGGAGTTCATCCCGTTCTCGGCAGCCACGCGCATGAGCGGCATTCAGGTTGAGGGACGCTCCATTCGCAAGGGTGCGGTGGACGCTATAGCGCATTACCTGGCGGAGAACGGCTCTCCCCTACCAGACCAGGTTCGTAGCTCAGTGGAAGAGGTCGCGCGCAAGGGTGGTACTCCACTGGTGGTCGCTGAAAACGGCCGCGCCATGGGTGTGATCTATCTGAAGGATGTTGTCAAAGGCGGGATGAAGGAGCGCTTCGAGCAGCTTCGCGCCATGGGCATCCGTACTGTAATGATTACGGGCGACAATCCGTTGACGGCTGCCGCGATCGCTCGTGAGGCGGGTGTGGACGATTTCCTCGCTGAAGCCAGGCCCAAAGACAAGATGGACCTGATCCGGCGCGAGCAAGCCGACGGCAAGCTCGTCGCCATGACGGGAGACGGCACCAACGACGCACCGGCGCTGGCTCAGGCCGATGTTGGCGTCGCCATGAACTCGGGCACGCAGGCCGCGAAGGAGGCGGGGAACATGGTCGATCTCGACTCCAACCCCACCAAGTTGATCGAGATTGTGGCCATTGGGAAACAGCTTCTGATGACCCGCGGCGCACTGACCACATTCTCCATCTCCAATGACGTGGCCAAGTACTTCGCCATCATCCCAGCGATGTTCGCCGGCGTCTTTCCCGTGCTGAACACGCTCAACATAATGCATTTGCATAACGCGGAATCAGCCGTGCTCTCAGCCGTCATCTTCAATGCACTCATCATTGTCGGCCTGATACCGTTAGCGTTGCGCGGCGTGGGTTACAGGCCCATGTCGGCGGCAGCGTTGCTGCAACGCAACCTCCTGGTCTACGGTCTGGGCGGCCTGATCGCGCCCTTCCTCGGTATCAAAATCATCGACCTGCTGATCGTTGCGCTTCACCTCGCCTAACCTGCTAAGCGCGCCCACCTTTTTCGGAGCAAATCATGAAGCAACACTTCATCACCGCATGTCTGTATACCGTTTTCACAGCCTTGGCGCTGGGAGTTGGATACCCGCTCCTGATCACCGGGATCGCGCACATCACAATGCCTGCCAAAGCGAATGGCCAGCTTATCCGGCGCAACGGGCAGATTATTGGCTCCGAGTTGATCGGCCAGCCCTTCACCGGCCCGGGATACTTCCACAGCAGACCCTCCGCAGCCGGTACGGGGTATGACGCGTCGGCTTCCTCCGGCTCCAACTACGGTCCTACCAACGCGGCGCTCATCAGCCGTGTCAACGCGAGCGTACAGGCTGAAGGCAATGGCGCTCCTGTTCCCGTGGACCTGGTTACGGCTTCGGCTTCGGGCCTCGACCCCGACATCACACCAGCCGCCGCGCTATACCAGGCTGGGCGCGTAGCACAGCAACGACATTTTGCGCTCTCGGAGATAACGCAACTGGTGAATAGCCACATCACTCAGAGGCAGTTTGGGCTTCTGGGAGAGCCACGAGTAAACGTCTTGAACCTTAACCTGGCTCTGGATGAGCTACAAAGTGCCGGCTCGGCGACACGCGACAGATATAATCCGAGATCTCGGCAAGGCGGCGTTGCAGGAGAGCGGTGAGTGGATGATGATGCATCGGGAGAGGCAACTGAACATTATGATGGGTCCAGGTTGATTCTATTAACGCGCACATCGATCTTTTCGGACGATCGCCAGATGTACTGCGTGGTACCTCTCATGAAGGTAGACATAATAGTCTGCTGCCTTGAGGCCAGTGGGTCCAGCTATCTTGAGGCAACCGCATGGGTAACACGGCACGTCTTCACTTTGTTCTGGTTGAGGCGCTCTGCCGTACAGTTCAGGCTCAAGATCCTTCCACGACTCAGCCAGCATCGATTCGAGTTGAAGTGGCCGCCCCATGTGTCGGAAGTCGAACCGTGATTGCGATTCCTCCTGTAACCGCATGGACAGGGCCATGGGATGCGGGGCGCCCAAGGGAAACACTCCCCAAATAGAGGATGTGTCTTCTTGGTCAGTCGCTCTGAGCGATACGCCATGAAGCTGGTATCTCCACCTAAGCTGGCCTCTACACCTTGGGCAAAAATGGTCTATCCGCGTCCATAGAAGCGCGGAGCGCTCCGAGCTAGAGCATGATTCCTGTCACTGGTCCAGGCGAAAAAGAGAACAATGCCGCTTCCTGCAAGAACGAGGCCTCGAGCACAGGCGCTCCGGGCTTATCGTGCTCCAGCTGTTCAGGACCGGTTAGCTGCGCTCGATCTTCTGAGTCACTTCGTCGAGCAGCGCCGCGACGCGGTGAACCAGACCGCTGTCTTCTCCCTCGCGTGACATCCGCTCATGCAGGGCAGTGAGCAGGTTCTGCACAGCGCGGCGCACCGGCGAGCGATCCTTCTCGCGCTGCGATGTGCCCAGTTCCTTGGCTCGTAGCTTGAGTGCATCCGCCTGAGCGCGGTTCTGCTCCAGATACGCCGTTCCCTCAGGGGTTACCGTGTAGGCCTTCCGAGCTCCTTCCGCTGCGGCTTCCGCAATATAGCCCATGTCCTGAAGCATGGTGAGAATCGGGTACACCATCCCAGGGCTGGGCGAATACGTGCCGCCGGTGCGCTCCTCCAGCACACGAATCAAGTCATAGCCATGCCGTGGCTGCTCGGCAATCAGGTCCAGCAGGAGCAAACGAAGCTCCACTCCGTCGAAGAGTCCACGCCGGCGGCCCGGCCCCCCAGGTCCGCCCGGATTACCCGGTCCAAAGGGGCCGCCGAAGCCAAACGGCGGCACAAAACTGAACGGTCCTCCGCGATGACCTCCTCGCGATGCTCCAAAGCCGGCGGGTCCGCGCCCGCGGAAGCCGCGCGGCTCGTCCGCGCCCTCACCCTGATCCGGCCAGTGACGCGGGCTCCCGTGCCTTTCGAAAGGTCCCCGGCCACAATCCTGGGGTGTACTGTACTGCGTTTCCGTGATGTTTCTATATCGATTCCACATGTCTTGTCCTCCTTAGACAATATCAAGATATATCTTATAGTGTCTAAAAGCAAGAGGGATTCACTATCTTTGCGAATCGTCGCTGTTTGGCTTCGCCATCTCGTGTCGATCGGTTGTGCCGCGCCCTTCCCGCCGGTAGGTCCATCGGATTCGGCATCGCTCCGGCTGTCAACATCGCCGCCAGTTAGGCGGGAAGATGGGATGGCCCAGATCGTCATCCCTCGCAGGATTCCCGCGGTCGGACCGTCCGCTGGGTCGCGCTCACCGCCGGACCGCTCCAGCAACAGCGCCCGGAGCGGCAGGGAACGAGCCGCATCGAACCTGTATGAGTTCACCCGATGTCTCTGCGATCACACAGGAGTCCGCCTCCGGCGCTGTTCCTAAGTCTGTGCATTTCGGCTTCCAGAATACCTACGCGCGATTGCCGGACCACTTCTACGCTCGCGTGAACCCGACGACGGTCCCGGCGCCGCGGCTGGTCAAGCTGAACGTAGAGTTGGCGCTGCGCCTGGGGTTGAATCCGGAGGAGCTCGCCAGCGCGGAAGGGGTTCAGATCCTCGCCGGAAACCGCATTGCCGAAGGCTCTGAGCCCCTGGCCATCGCCTATGCAGGCCACCAGTTCGGAAACTTTGTTCCTCAACTCGGTGATGGCCGTGCCAACCTGCTGGGTGAGGTGGTAGGGCGTGACGGTGTGCGCTACGATCTGCAGCTCAAAGGGTCCGGCCCAACGCCATTCTCACGCCGTGGCGACGGGAGAGCCGCGCTGGGGCCGGTGCTGCGCGAGTACATCGTGAGCGAGGCCATGGCGGCTCTGGGAGTTCCCACAACCCGGGCTCTGGCTGCGGTCACAAGCGGCGCACAGGTACTCCGCGAGACGGTACAGCCGGGAGCCGTGCTGACTCGCGTGGCGGCCAGCCACTTGCGCGTGGGCACATTCGAGTTTTTCGCCGCGCGGCGCAACACCGACGCCTTGCGCACACTGGCCGGCTACGCGATTGCGCGGCACTATGCAGGAAGCTTACAGGCTGGGTATCCGCAGGTGAAGCAAACCTACCGCGGTCTGCTGGATGGGGTCGTCTCACGCCAGGCGCACCTGGTCGCGCAATGGATGCTGCTGGGTTTTGTGCATGGCGTGATGAATACGGACAACACGTCCATCTCCGGCGAGACCATCGATTACGGCCCCTGCGCGTTCATGGAAGCGTACGATCCCGCCACGGTGTTCAGCTCCATTGACCACCAGGGGCGCTATGCCTATGGCAATCAGCCCCGCATCGCTCTCTGGAATCTGACCCGGCTCGCCGAAGCCCTGCTGCCCCTTCTGGAGCAGGAGGAGGAAAGCGAAGAAGCGGCGCTGGGCTCCGCCAATGAGGCTCTCGCCGCGTTTGCGCCGCAGTTTGAAGCTGCCCGGGCCGCTGGTCTGCGGGCCAAGCTGGGTCTCTCCACCGAGCAGAAAGGCGATCTCCTGCTGGCCCAGGATCTATTGGACCGCATGGCCGCCAACAAAGCGGACTTCACCCTGACCTTCCGCCGGCTGTGCGATGCCGCGGCGGGAC
>CAXUIM010000105.1:0-2203 GCA_964250885.1 uncultured Acidobacteriaceae bacterium
GGCGGAAACTGGGCCTCCGTGGCTCGGGGTCGGGGCTGGAACTGTGGGCCGTTGGGGGTGTGGGCCTGAGCGGGGGCTGGCGGCGCCGGCTCCGCAGCCGCAGCCGGCGGCCGAACGGGAGTTGCCGCCGGGGAGGCGGCGGCCTCCGTGGGACGGACCACGGATTCCGCGGCGGGATTCGGATTGGGGCTCGCATCGGCGGGTTTTGCATCGGGGCGAAGCTCGCCGTCGGCGGTGAACTTACGGCGATCGTTGATGACGAACTCTTTTATTTCGGCCATGGCGTTCGATTCTCGATTCCTGAAGTATTCACTTCTTTACATGCAGCGGGGCGGGTACAGCGGCGCCGCCAGGATAGGTGAGGGTCTGGCCGCTCTCGACGATTTCGCGCCGGGCGTAGCCCAGGCCAAAGAGAGCAGGGCCTTCGGGGAGCGGCACAAAGGCGGCGCTGGTGAGTTCGCCCGCCGGCTTGCCGCCGGCCTGGAGCGGTGCGGGCAGGGCAGGCAGAGCTTCGGCCTCGGTGGGACCGGAGCCCTCCGACCCGGCGGGGGCATCGTCGGGCTGCAGGCGAAATCGCAGAAACGTCCGGTGAACCGCACCGCGGGAACGAATACGCTCCACAATTTCCTGCCCGAGATAGCAGCCCTTGGCAAAGTGCAGCGCGTGGGCCTGGGCCGTCTCCTGAGGAAGATCGCGGTCCCCGATATCCTTGCCGAAGGAAGGCGTGGCCTCCAGAATTCGCAGCTGCTCGAGAGCGGCCGCGGAGACTTCCGGAAGGCCGGCCGCGCGCATATCGTCGCGCAGGGCAGCCAGGATGCCTTCGGGCGCCCGCAGTTCGAAGCGGGGAACCGCTGCCTCCGTGGCGCTCGGCGTGAGCATCAGAATCGGTCCGTGGGGCGTACTCACATGCGCTATCCGCAGAGGATCGAGCGCCGGCAGCTTGAGTGAGGCGAGCCGCTGTGGAGCTTCCGGGCCCAGCAGGAGCAGGCTTGATTCATCCGTGTAGGCGGGGGTGAGCTCAACGTCATCCATGATGATGAAGCGGTCGAGCTGCTGCTGGATGGCGTCCCTCTGCGCGGCCGAGGTGCTGAGCAGGAATTCGGGTAGAGAGGGTTCAGCGATGGGCGTAGCTGCTTTGACGGCGGATAGTCCGCCGGCTTCGCGGTAGATGGTGCAGTCGGCCTGGATGCGTCCCTGCGCGCTGAGTAGAAAGTTGTAGCACCCCTGGCCGGGCGCGAGCGCCTGGATCGAGTTGGTCACCATTCCGTTCAGCCAGCGCGAAGCATCGGAGCCGCTGATGCGGAGAAACCCGCGCTCCGGCAGCGCGGCGAAGGCGGCGGCTTCGCGCAGCGCAGTCAGATCGTCTTGTGCAGTTCTCTTCATAATCTGGCAGCTCGAACCAGTTTGGCGGCTCGAATCGTTTGGCAGCTCGGAATCTCGCTCGGCAGCTTCAAGCGGCCATTCTCGACCTGGCGCCGGGCAAACAGTCGAAGCGGGCTCCGGCGCGGTTAGGTCAGCAAGTTGAAGCGGGCCGATTCGATTGTAAGCCGAGAGGCCGGACGCCTCCCGGCAAAAGCCGTATACAACGCCGGAGAGCGTATAGGTCTTGGCCTCGTCACGGTGGGCCGAAGGCGCAGAACCGGCTGCACCGGCGTTACGTCAGACTGACGGCGGGCAAGGACCAGCGCAAGATCGTCACCGCCGTGGGCCGCGAGCTGCTGGGCTTTATCTGGACCTTCGGGATCAGGGCGGAAGCCGCAGCCAGCCAGGCCCTGGCGACCGGAGCAAACGTAAAAACTCCTTGATAGGGAAGAAGCCAAAACCAGAATATGAACTCCACCGCCCAATTCGAGACCAGGGCCGGCCGCAGCCGGAGCAAGCACCAAGGAGAATCCTCGTTTACTCCATGCGACAGGCTCAGCCGGACTCGCGCCCTTAGTCCGAGGCAGCTCCCGACGGATCATGACTATCATGACTATGCGGTCGACCCGCGAATATCAGACTGATCAATCGTCGCTCATACTGCCTCCAGTCGCTCATACTGCCTCCGGCTGCGGCTGGCCCTGCCCTCGGAAAACGGCACAAGCGACGACAACCGCAAATGCAACCACAAACAAACCCAGAGACGAGCTGCAATTGACAGGGTCACTCCATATCAGAGCAGTATTGCATCAGGGCAGTATTGCATTCAGAGCAGTATTGC
>CAXUIM010000105.1:2303-12630 GCA_964250885.1 uncultured Acidobacteriaceae bacterium
GCAGTATTGCATTCAGAGCAGTATTGCTGTCGTTGCGCCCAATTTAAAGTGTACGAGTGCCGTTTTCTTGAGAAAGAACGGCGTTTAGACCTGCAGCCCTGGGTACACCTACAGCAACACTGCTCTCGTCCGGAGAAACGAGCGGCTCTCAAGTTGCCCAGCGATGAGCTTGGTCCGGGCTAACAGTCTCATATGCTCCCGCAAGAGCGCTGTAGTCATAGTTTGCAGCGATGGCGTACCAGTCACAGAGTAGAGCCAGGACCACAACGACGACCGCGACCGAACGCATGCTCCTGCCCGGGATATTCTCATGGCTCGGGTGTGAAGCCGCCATCGTTTCAAGCCGGAAGGCTTCAGGCGGTGGAGGGCTGCGGACCTGCAGCGGAACGGCGGTCCGCACAAGCCGGTTCGGAGAAGGAGACCGCGGGCTGCGCAGAGCGTGCTCCGGCTTTCGCCGGGGGGCGGAAGGTGGCTCCACGCTGAACCCATGCCTTGCCCAGGATTGGCTGGCGCATGGGCACGGGCGGAACGTTCGCGTCCGCTGGCCCCAAGGAACGATGTCCTGCGGCCGCGAGCATCAGCACGGCAAAAACCCCGGCTCCCAGCAGCAGCAGCCGAAGACGTTCAGCGTCGGTGGCCGTCAACTCTACGCGGACCGGAGTCGGATCCTCATACGCGGCACTGGTCAAGGTGGCGGGATCCAGGGTAAAGAGTTTGTCTCCAAAACCGGAAGGCGTGCCCGCGAAGATGGAGAGAGCCTCTCTCGAGCCAGGTGCATTCGTCAGACCCGGTTCATTCACCGCACCCGGTGCGGTGGGAAGACCAGGAGCGAGGGGGCGGGCTTCGCTGCCCGGCATCTCCGGCACGGTACTCAGCCCGAGTGTGTGCCCGAAGGAAAAAGGTTTCGCATCGGTCACGGGCCCGTTGCCGAGCACCAGATCACTGGCCTGGAAGATTGAAGATCCCAGCCCGGAATCGAAACCCGAGGCTCCGTCACTCAGAAACTCTGAATCCGGAACGGAGATCCTGACGGCGGAGGCCACAGAACCGGATGAGAAGGTGATGGCGCTCGCCCAGCACGCATGCGAAGGACCTATGAGATGGGAAACACCCACGAGCAGGGCGGCGGAGACGAGAGTGGCACGAGTTTTGCGGGAGCAGCGAATCGGCATATCGAATTCTCTGGCTGGCGTGCAGCGCTTAAGCGGGAGGTTGGAGAAAATCTCTGCTGGCTGGCGCCGTGAACCTTCACGAGCGCCTGCCAGCAGACAAGTGTGTGTGACAATCTGTTGGGCCTTCGTGGAGGCGATCTTTCCTTCGACCGGCTTGAAGTGCCTCCGGTTTTTGCAACCGGCAGCATTGTTGCCCCACCTGAGATATCGGCGAAGAGAGAGCGAACTTTAGAGCGATTCTGCTGTGAGCGAAAAAAACACAGCGTGCGTCTTTTCGGGTCAGGGGCACTGTTCAACCGCAGCGCCGGGCACCTGCGGCGCTTCGCAAAGGGAGCGGGCAAGCCCATGCGGTGCTTGCAGGATTTAATCCCGTTTGCGCATGCGAAGTGGGGCATCAGAGATGGTTTGTGGGCTGCCCTGGATGCCTGGCCGTTCGTTGTCGCGGGCATAAGATGGAATCCATGAGTTTGTTTTTCGCAGCCGGATCGCCGCAGATGGAGATGTCACCGGAGCAGATTCGGGCAGGCCTGTCCGAAGCTCTCTGCAAGCTGGGCGAGCGCCGGAAGGTGATGGCCGTGCCGCCGGACTTTACCAGATTTCACTCCCGGGCGGGCGACCTGACCCAAATGGCCTGGGAGTTCTATGGTGAGCGGATGATCGATATCCTACCGGCGCTGGGGACGCACACGGCGATGACCGGCGAGCAGATCGCGACCATGTTCGGAAACACCCCAGGCAGACTATTTCGCGTACACGATTGGCGCAACGACATCGTGACGCTGGGAGAAGTGCCGGGCGCGTTTGTGCACGAGGTCAGCGAGGGCAAGCTGGACTACACCTGGCCCGCGCAGGTGAACCGGCTGCTACGCGATGGGGGACATGACCTCATCCTCTCGATCGGCCAGGTGGTGCCGCACGAGGTGGTGGGGATGGCCAATGGCTCCAAAAACATCTTCATCGGCACGGGCGGCGTGATGGGGATTCACCGCTCGCACTTCCTGGGCGCGGTATACGGCATGGAGCGGATGATGGGACGCACGGATACGCCGGTGCGGCGAGTGCTGAACTATGCCAGTGAACACTTCGGGGATGCCCTGCCGCAGATCGTCTACGTGCAGACGGTGGTCAACAAGAACGCGGCCGGGGAGTTGGTGATGCGCGGGATGTTTATCGGGGACGATACCGGGTGCTTCGAGTGCGCGGCCGAGTTGAGCCTCAAGTGCAACTTCCTGATGATGGACCGTGAGATTCGCAAAGCCGTGGTATTTCTCGATCCGCATGAGTTTCACTCGACGTGGCTGGGCAACAAGAGCGTGTATCGCACTCGGATGGCGCTGGCCGACAACGCGGAGCTCATCGTGCTGGCGCCGGGTGTGCGGGAGTTTGGCGAGGACCGCCAGATCGATCGGCTGATCCGGAAGTATGGATACCGCGGCACACCGGCGACCCTCGAGGCCGTGAAGCACGACGCGGACCTCGCGGGCAATTTGAGTGCGGCGGCGCACTTGATTCACGGATCGAGCGAGGGACGATTCACCATCCGCTACTGTCCGGGACATCTGACCCGGCAGGAGATCGAAGGGGTGCACTTCGAGTATGGGGACCTGGCGGCGTACGCCGCGAAGTACAACCCGGAGAGGCTGCAGGATGGCTGGAACACGGTAGACGGTGAGGAGATCTTCTATATTTCCAACCCGGGCCTTGGTCTGTGGGCCTACCAGGGGCGATTCGGCGGAGCGGCGGTTACGGCTTCAGCATAAGGTCGTTCGCAATTGGCGACCCGTTGGACCGGCTTTCGCCAAGACACCGAGTGGCGATCAGGACAGGACTGAGCCCCAAAGGAATGGACCATTATGATGAGCGGCGTTTCGTATAGGGAACTAGACCAGGAAGAAATTTCTCTACTGCAGAAGCAGGTGGGACAGCAGCACCATCGAGCGTCAACTTCTCTCAGCACAAGTTCGCCGTATGAATGATGGAGCTATGGGCTCTCTTAGGAGCTTGTTGAAAATTGGCTTTTGTGGCTTTGCCAGCTTCGCGAAACCCGCTTTGATTGCGGGTTTCGTACTTGCCTCGCGGATATCCGAGGTGCTTTCAACAAGCTTCTAGAGTTTGCATCATCCAAGTCCTCGCGCGTCGCAAGCAAATTGGTGGAGGCGCACTATCAGGATGCTGACGTGAGTCTCGTGTGTATCGCGGTCAATGTGGATGAGGATGGCGATCTGTTTGAGCTTGACTTCTGGAAGGTGGACTTTTCACCCTTGGTCCGATTCCCGAGTCCCTCCGCAGTTTCAGTTCTTCCATAGCCGCCCCGAACAGGGACCGGTTGTTTGCTGACCCGCTGCCTTTGCACCTGCTGTCCGCGCAGTGGAGCGGCCGCTGATGTCTGCGACTGCCCCACCCAGGAGATTTGCTCTACTTGTACTCGTACAAAACGGCTCGCTCGATATGGTTCTCGCGTGGGTCGAAGCGCCAGTAGCCTCCCTGATCGCTTTCGTCTCCGTTCAGGCGGCGACCGGGGGTCCAGGAGCCATTCTGAAAACGGCCTTCCTCGATCGAGGCGATTCCGACCAGGGGCGCCTTGTCGTCGCGCGGGGTAAACAGGACGCGGAAGCCCTTACCGGCCCCGAGAAAGTGACCCGGGCTCTCCTCAAGGATCAAGCCGTATCCACTCTCGGCGCCGCGACCGAAGACCTCGTCCAGGCTGACGTGAACGGTAAGACCGTGCATCACAAAGTCCACTACAGGATGCGCTTTGTTCAGCACAAAACCGTGGATGTCGCCGGTCTGCTGCGCCTGCAGGATGGTAGGAGCGATCTCCTGGAGCGTGTGATAGCTATCGGCCAGGTCGACCCGGCCTCTGGCCATGGTTTCCGCGTTTGGACCAGGGCCCGTCTCCCCGTGCATACCGGCGTCAATGCCGAAGGGCGAGAAGCCGAGAGCCGCCTGTTCGCCGAAAGCGTAGAAGACGTTGGCCGCACCGGCGTCGCCACCAGCGGTTTCCGGGATGAGGAGTGGATTGTCGGGGCGATGATAGCGGCGGGTCCAGTCGGCGAAATCGGAGGCATAGAGGTCGGGCGACTCCATGTCGAGTGCATCGCCCGCGGCTTTCCAGACATCGATCACACGGGGCTGGGGGCCCCCACTGGGATAGTTGCCCGGAGGCGTGTCGCCGCCGCCGAGCCAGGCATTGACGTACATTGGCACGGGGTAGACGCTTTTGCCGGCAGCGGCGACGGCCTGCACGTAGCGGGCGTACTGCCAGGCCATGAAGATCTCGTCTGCCCGGGCGCTGTCACCGAAGATCTCGCTCCAGGCGCCCTGGCTTTTGGCGCCGTTGGCGTCCCAGAGCGTGCGGAGCTCATCGTTGAGGGTCGCTTTGTGGGCGGCGAGATAGGTCATCAGGACGTGCGGAACTTCACCGGAGAAGGCCTGATCCGCGGCGGCTGAGTGATCCCGTGAGTTCCCGAGGACGCCGACCTCGTTTTCGATCTGCATCATCACCACCGTGTGGTCCTGGGCGTCCACGCTGCGCAGATGCTCCATCAGCGCTTTGAGGGCTCGCCCGTCCGCCTCGCGCAGTGCCGGCGAGAACGTACTGAGAGTCGATATAGGCTGGCCGTGCTCCATGGCGCGCGGGAAGCGCTTGAGGTCGCTTTTGACCCAGGCGGGAGGGTATCCGGAGACGCCGTTCTTCCAGGCAGCGAGCCAGAGAAAAACAATGTGCAGGTGCTGCTCCCGTGCCTGGGCAAGCAGGCCGTCCACGACAGTGAAATCGAAGCGGCCTTCTTCGGGTTCCACCAACTCCCAGGAGACGGGCGTGAACACCGTATTGAGGCCCATATCGGCAAGCTGCTTCCACTCGGGCTTCATGTAGTCCAGGCTGGAGGAACTCGAGTTGTGCAGCTCGCCGGCAATCATCAGCATCGGCTTGCCGTCCACAACGAGCTGCGTTGCAGCGCCGTGCTTTTCGAGATGCGGCGGCGCCCCTTGAGCGATCGCATGCGAGAGGGGAAGCAAAGAGGCGAGCAGAGCTGTCTGACGAACAATCGAGCGCTTGTCCATGCGAACCAACTTACCAGCAAAGACTGCCGAAACACGAGCCACGTTGCGTCTCAAACCGGCCTGGTTTTCTTCTGCTCAGCAAAGCTACACCGGAAGGAACTACGCTGTAGCCCCGGAAGCCGCACTGGCTGACGATTGAGTCCAGAGGCTTGAGCAGCTGCCGGGACGCATCTGAAAGGCTGGATGCACCAGTGCCGCGGGGTTCCCGTCCTGTCTGACGTATCAGTTGCGCGGTCTGACCGCAGATGCGTATCCTGACAGACGGCGATCAGCGCTGGTTGCGAGCGCTTGCGATATGAGACGGGAGAGGGCGATGGGTCAGGGACTAAAGCTGCCGAGGTTCTCGGTGGGCGTGGGAGACAGGTTCGCACATCAGGCCAAGGCGCAGCTGGCGGCTTGTGTTGAGGCCCAGAAATCTGGCGTAGAAGTCGCGCCGGTGTGGAACAAGAGCAATCGCGAGCACATGATCATAGGCACGGAGCCCACCCAGACGCGCGAGGCGGCCGATGCCGCCGTCAAGGCACTGGCATGGAGTGGGCCGTATTTTCTGGACGCGGATCACATCACCCTGAAGACGGTGGACCGGTTCGTTACACCGTGCAATTTCTTCACTCTGGATGTGGCGGAGGAGATTGGCAAGGCGGCCTCTGCGGAGGATGTCGAGGCGTTCGTGGCCCGGCACCCGGAGTTGAGGGGAGAGGTCCGGATTCCGCGCATCGCGGAACCCTTCAAGGCGGATGCGGCGTTCGTCAAAGGCGCGGCCAACAAGTTCCTGGCGGCCGTGCAGGATGCGGGCAAGATCTATCGTCACCTGGTGGAGGTCAAGGGAGAAGGGAAGTTTGTGCCCGAGGTCTCGATGGATGAAACCGACGCACCACAGACCCCGGTGGAACTGCTGATCATTCTGGCCGCGATCGCGGATGAGAAGATCCCCATCCAGACCATCGCGCCGAAATTTACGGGGCGCTTCAACAAGGGTGTGGACTACGTGGGCGACGTGGCGCAGTTCAGCAGGGAGTTTGAGGAGGATCTGGCGGCGATTGCGTTTGCGGTCCAACGGTACGGCCTGCCCGACAATTTGAAGCTGAGCGTGCACTCGGGCTCGGATAAGTTCTCGATCTATCGGGCGATTCACGAGGCGGTTCTGAAGTTCGATGCCGGCGTACATCTGAAGACTGCGGGAACGACCTGGCTAGAGGAGATCATCGGGCTGGCCGAAGCGGGAGGATCCGGCCTGGCCATCGCCAGGGAGGTTTATCGCGAGGCCTACGGCCATGCCGAAGAGCTCTGCAAGCCGTATGCGGCCGTCATCGACATCGATACCTCGAAGCTGCCGAAGCCGGAGGAGGTAGACGGCTGGAGCAGCGCGCAGTTCACAGCGGCCTTGCGGCACGACCGCATGAATCCGGCCTACAATCCAAGCTTTCGGCAGTTGCTGCACGTTGGCTTTAAGGTGGCGGCGAAGATGGGCGACCGCTATCTGAAGGCGCTGGAGGAGAATGAAACGGTTGTGGCGAAGAATGTGACCACCAATCTCTACGATCGTCACATCAAACCAATTTTTGTGGGTTGAGGGCTCGGAGCATCTCTGCTGCAGGTGGTGGGAGCCTCGGGTTCGACGGGGACGGGAGACGCAATGATTGTTGTGTTGATGGGGGTCAGCGGATCCGGCAAGACCACCATCGGCCAACTGTTGGCGAAGCGGGCCGGAGCGCTCTTCGCCGACGCGGACGACTATCATCCCCTAGCCAACAAGCAGAAGATGGCGGCGGGACAGCCTTTGAACGACGCCGACCGGCAGCCCTGGCTGGAGTCGCTGAACCGTCTGTTGCGGGGGTGGTATGAGGCCGGTCTGCCCGGCACGAACTTGCCAGGCGGCGGCTCGCACGACCGGGGCGCGGGCGGTGTGCTGGCCTGCTCGGCCCTCAAAGCAGCCTACCGGGCGACGCTCACCCGGGAACTGCCCCAGGGCGCGGTGACCTTTGTTCTGCTCGATGGATCGAAACAGCTGATTGCGGAACGATTAGCGCACCGGCGCCACGAATTCATGAGCACCCAGCTGCTGGACAGCCAGTTTGCGACGCTGGAGCCTCCCGCCGATGCACTGCGGGTGGTGAACGATCGCCCACCGGAGCAGGTGGTCAGCGACATCCTGCAGCAGATGACCACGGAGCAAGTAAAGGCGAAATCCTGACGGGGCTTGTTGCCGCGTGGGAATGAAGCGGAGAGACACCAGAGGGCCTCCAAGCAAAGGCGAAGCTCGCGGGTAGAGATGGAGATAGAAATGGCATCGAAGTTGTTCGATCTGGCAGGCAAGTCGGCGGTAGTGGTGGGGGGAACATCCGGCATCGGGCTGGCGATGGCGATCGGTCTGGCGGAGGCCGGCGCTCAGGTCGCGGCGAGCTCGCGGCGTGCGGAGCAGGTTGCGGAGGCCGCGGAGAAAATCGAAGCCGTCGGAGGAACCGCGCTGCGGCTCACCTCCGATGTGGGGGACCGCGCCAGCCTGGAGGCGCTGTGTGCGCGCACCATCGAGGCGTTCGGAAAAGTAGATATCCTGATCAACTGCGCCGGCATCATCCAGCGGGCGCCGACCGTTGACTTCCCCGAGGACAAGTGGAACGCGATTATGGACACCAATGTGACCGGAACGCTGCGGGCTTGTCAGATCTTCGGCAAGCACATGCTGGCGCGCGGCTATGGGCGCATCATCAACATCGCCTCGCTGAATACATTTGTGAGCTTGAAGGAAGTGACGGCGTATGCGTGTTCCAAGGCCGCCGTCGGTGCGCTGACGCGGTCGCTCGCCGTGGAGTGGAGCGCGCAGGGTGTGACGGTCAATGCGATTGCGCCGGGCGTCTTTCGCACGGCGCTCAACCAGAAGCTGCTGGATGAGAGCGAGCGTGGCAAGGAACTGCGCCTGCGCACACCGATGAACCGCTTTGGGAAGACGGAGGAACTGGTCGGGGCGGCCCTCTACTTCGCGTCCGACGCGAGCGCCTTTACCAGCGGGGAAATCCTGGTGGTGGACGGCGGATTCCTGGCCAGCGGCGTGAATCAGTAGAGCGACACATACCCTGGTACCGCTCGCTGGTGTTGTACCTTTCTCAGTGGTCCTTTCCGCTTTGCCGCGATGCCATATCATGGTCCCTTCAACGCCTTACCGGAAGGACTCTCTTTGAAACTGCCTATCGTCCTGCTTGCCGTCTCGTCCCCGTTCCTGCAAGGCACATTTGCTCTTGCACAAACGCGAACCTACAGCATTGATCCGGCTCACTCAGAGGTGGACTTCAGCATCCGGCACATGGCCATTTCAAATGTGCATGGGCGATTCGCAATCAAGAGCGGGACGATTGTCTTCGACCCGAGCAATCCCGCGAAGGATTCCGTCGAAGCCGTCATCGATGTAAGCAGTGTCGACACCGGGGTGCCGCAGCGCGATACGCACCTGAAGAGCGGAGATTTCTTCGATGCAGCCAAATACCCTACCGCGACGTTCCGCAGCGAGCACGTCACACCAGCCGGTGACGGCTTCGACGTTGCGGGGGAGTTGACTCTGCATGGTGTGAGCAAGCCCGTCACCCTGCACATGGAGCCGCCCAGCAAGGAACAGATCGGAATGGACAAGAAGCCTCATCGCGGCTTCAGTGCAACTGCGACCATCGATCGGAAGGACTTCGGAATTAGCTGGAGCGGCACGCTCAAATCCGGTGACCTGATGCTGGGAGACGACGTCAAGCTCACGCTGGAGACTGACGGCGGACAGCAGTAGAGCCTTTCTCCTGTCGCTGCGCCGCGATGAATCGTGCGAGGTGGCTTTTCTTCGAAGGAAAAACCACTGAAACGAGCCCGCCTGGATGAAGCAGCCCCGGAATTGCTAGACTGGCCCGACCGGCGGTGTTCCACGGTTCAGGAGCGAGACAATGGGTCAGCAGTGGCAAACAGGCATGACGCCTATGCGATACAGGTTGTGCACGGCGTTGTGGATCGCGTTGTGCGGTGTTGGCTGTGGCGCACAGCAGGCTCAAACCGCGCCCGCCGGCGCCTGGATGGATGCCAGCCTGCCGGCGGAACAACGCGCGGACATGGTATTGCAGCAGATGACGCTGGACGAGAAGATCTCCCTGCTGCATGGCGAAGGAATGGCGCGCCAATCGCATCTGCCGCCTGAGATCACGGCGGTGCAGGAGCAGAGCAACGGCGGCGCGGGGTTCGTACTGGCGATTCCGCGGCTGGGCATTCCCAGCATCCAGATGAGCGATGCGGCTTATGGAGTGCGCTCGAGTGCCGACAATGGACGATACTCGACCGCGCTGCCCTCCAATCTTGCCTCCGCGGCCAGCTGGAATCCCGAGGCGGCCTGCAGCTATGGAGCCTTGATCGGCAGCGAACTGCGGGCCCAGGGCTACAACATGACGCTCGGCGGAGGCGTGAACCTGACGCGGGAGCCGCGCAACGGCCGGACCTTCGAGTATATGGGCGAAGATCCCGTGCTGGCGGGCAGGATGGTGGGCCAGAGAATCCGCTGCGAGGGTGAGCAGCATGTGATCAGCGACATCAAGCATTACGCAGTGAACGACCAGGAGAGCGGACGGCAGGAGGTCGACGCCCGGCTGGGCGAGCGCGCCATGCGGGAGAGCGATCTGCTGGCCTTCGAACTCGGCGTGCGGACCGGACAGCCCAAGGCGGTCATGTGCAGCTACAACGGTGTGAATGGAGCGTACGCCTGTGAGAACAAGATCCTGCTGAAAGATGTAATGAAAGACGAATGGGGCTTCAAAGGATTTGTGGTTTCAGACTGGGGAGGAACCCACAGCACGGTAGAGGCTTCGGCCGCGGGGCTGGACCAGGAGCAGCCCAGCGATGAGTTTTACGGCGCGGCCCTGAAGCAGGCGGTGCAGTCAGGGCAAGTCTCCGCGGCGGAGCTGGATGAACACGTGCGGCGTGTTCTGTGGGCGGAGTTTGCCAGTGGAATCGTCGACAACCCGCAGCGGAGGAGCGTCGTCGATCCTCAAAAAGGATTCGATATCGCGCGCGGCATAGAGGAGCAGGGCGCCGTCCTGTTACGCAATGCGGCGGGGCCGGGTGGGGGC
>CAXUIM010000106.1:0-10209 GCA_964250885.1 uncultured Acidobacteriaceae bacterium
GATTTGAGTAGGGCGCGACAGCCCACAACGCCAGCCGTCCCCAATCGCCCGCCTTTAGTGCTGCGGCTCGTGCCGCAGCCAGCGGATCACGTCGGCTCGCACGCGCTCATAGCTCGGCTCTCCATTGGGGTAGCGCGTAATCGTGCCATGCGCCTTGCCCGTGTACCAGTTGAGCGCATAATCATGAACGGGAGTTGAGTTGCTGGCGCCCCCAATCCGCACGTCGTTGCGCGCCAGTGCCTTCTGCGCCGCCTCCGCCGACTCCAGCGAAATGAACTCCTGCGCCCGGCCATCCGGCGCGAAACGCTCGAAGTTATACCGCGTCAGGGAGCGGCCGACCGGCTCATCGTAGGCCCGTACAATCCAGCGTTGTCCTCCCACCTCGAAGGTGTCGATCAGATCGCTCTCCCGTTCCGTTATGCCCGGTGCGCCTCGCTGGCGCGCGGCCCGCAGCAACGCGCGTTCGCGGTCGAACTCACTCCAGCGCCCCAGCGCCGCCTCCACCACGACCAGGTTCTTGTGCGCAACCCACAACTCGGGCTGCGTGGCGACCACCTTACGGTATTCCAGCTCTGCCGTCTCGTACTCATGCAGCCCGAGTTCCGCGTCCGCAAGCCCGAGCTCCGCCTGAACGTTATCCGGATGTGCCGCGACCAGCGCCCCAAAGATCTGCTTGGCGCGCGGATACTGCTTATCCACAAGAGCTTGCTTGCCCACCGCGAACGGTCCCGTCGCGGCCGCCGGCTGCTGTGCGCCGAGCCGGCCCGCCGGCGGCGCCAACCACACGGCGGCCAGCAGGAAACAAATTAACTGCATTCCTCGCACCATCTTCACCTCAACTTCTATGCTACTCAGGTGCCGGCATGCTGAGAACGATTCACACGGGAGGCTGCTGCATTGAAACGGACAGCCGGAAGCATCAGAGCGCGGGGGCCTGCTGGCATTTAAACTCGAAGCGATGAAATCTTTTATGCGCCCGACCGATGCGAATGACCTGGATGCACTGCGCGTATTCCTCTCGCGTGCCTTCGGCGTGGGCCTGGAGGCTCCTTTTCTCGATCCCGCGGTCATGCGCTGGAAGTTCTGGGAATGCCGAGACGACTGGGATCAACCGCGTAGCTATGTTCTGGAAAGAGAAGGCTTGATTGTCGCTCATGCAGGCGTCTGGCCGGTGCTCTTTGTGGATGGCGAGTCTGTCACCCGAGGCGTTCACTTGATCGATTGGGCAGCCAGTAAGGAATCCGCCGGTGCGGGAGTGGCCCTGATGAAAAAGCTTTCCAGCATGTTCGATTTCATGTACGCGATCGGTGGCTCAGAAGCGACTCGGAGGGTTTTGCCGGCATTCGGTTTCGTCGACTATGCGCAGCAATGGCGCGCGGTTCGTCCGCTTCGGCCGTTGCGACAGATGATCACGCACCAGAACCGCGATTGGAAGCTTCTGCCTCGATTGGCCAGGAACTGGATGTGGGCGGCGCGAGGCGGCCCAGTTGGAGACGGGGCGAGCCTGGCGCGGAACTGGCGAAGCAACCAGATCGCACCCCGGCAACTCACCGCCGGGCCGGCTTGGATGGCCGGCTCGGCGGCCCTGTCCAGTCCGCGGACGCCAGGCTTTTTCGAATACCTGTCACGCTGCCCGGCGATCCGGTTCAGCCTTTATGAGGTTCTGGAAGGCGAGCAACGGCGGGGCCATTTTGCACTCGGCGTTCTACGCGGACAAGCAAGGGTGACGGGCGTGTGGCTGGACGAGCCGACGGAGGATAATCTCGCCGCTACATTCTTTCTTGCGCAGCGTGCCGCCCTGGAAATACCGGGAGCTGTGGAAGTCGTGGCGGCCGGCAGCGAACCGGGACCGGCTCGTGCCGCGGTCCAGCGGGCGGGCTTCCAGACGATGCCGGGAGCGAAGATCTCCCTGCTCGACAGACAGAAGAAACTATCGCTGCCGCCGGAGTTTCAGTTCCAGCTTTGCGATGACGATGCGGCTTTTCTGGACCCAGGAACCACCGCATACTGGTCTTGAGGGTGGGGATTCCATTGGGTGCGATCCCCGGCGGATGCTGTAAAACCGGATGACGAAACGGCCGGGTGGGTACCTGTCGCCGGGCTGCTGCAGGTTAACGAAAAGGGAGCTTCACCAGTCGCCTGTTAGCGGAAAGGTGAAGCCCTTTCGACTTAGCTGTGGATCTCGACGCCAATCGATGATGGAGGCAGCAATGTAAGTTGCTACCTGAGCATCGAGTGATCGTGCGGAGATCGCCCTAGTTCGATTCCACAAATTTGATGTAAGGCGTCGATGCGCTTGTGCTGGTACAACTCCCCAGAGTCAGGTTGTTGGTTTCGCCAGTGGTGCCGTCGTAACTCGATGGCGATACACATGTGGGAGCGCTCGTCGATCCGTCGGTTAATGAGATCTCCGCTGTAAGCGACGCGCCACTGTTGAAGTCCGCTCTTGAGCCGCCGGCATTGCCGAATACATTGAACTCTGCCTGGGTCCACTCACTCGAGATATCAGTGTAGGAATCCGCCACAGTCGCCGTATAAGCGTCGCTGCCGTAAGTGGCGGTGGCTTTATCCGTTCCGCTCGCAACAGCCGAACCCGAAAGTTTCAGGCTCGCCAGATCGGTAATAGGAAGTTGTCCGTCGTAGACCACTACAGCCGGCGTATTCTGGACACAGTCCTCCCCCGGCCCTTCGCTATCCGCGCCACCATCAACAAACCCGCTGGGACAAACATTCGAGCCGCTCTTGCTGCCGTAGTCGATCAACCAATACTCGATGAATACCTCGGTTTTCCCCGAAAGCTCACTACTCGTGAGTGATACAGGAGTGTTGGTTGAGATGACGTATTGCTGCCAGGCCTGGCAATTCTTGTAGCCATTGCAAGCGGCCGTATACGCAAAATCTGTATTGACCTGCAGGGTGTATTCGTTCTTCCCTGTAATTCCATCGCTTTCGCTGCCGCCAAATTCAACGTTGGTTCCCTCTTCGGATTTCACATCTGACACTGTCGGGAAGCTGCCCGCCGCCAAGCTGATCAAGTGCCCTGACGGGGATTGAGCGACGTAGTCATAGCCGTTGCCGACCGTTTGCTCGCGATCTCTGGGATTCGGCAGCGCGGACCGATAACCTGGAGGCGCGACGCACTCCACCTTCGCCCATTGGGTACTGGGATAGGAGGCATGAAAGCACCCCCCTTCGGGCGCGGCGATGGTGTGCATGGTGTCGCGCCAGGCTGCACGCGCCTGGCTCTCCGGCTTGTCAGCTCCGGTACCGGTAGCCTGCGCCGCTACTACGGCTGGAAGGGCAGCAACACTGAGAAGAGTTGCCGCGAGCGAGAGGTGGATCATGGACCGTTTGCCTGATTTCATAGCTCTCCGTATCACCTTTGAATTTTGTAGATTCTTAAGTAGCAGCCCGGAAAGCCCTGCAGAGGAAAAGACAGACACGATCCTTTGTCATATCGAAAGAGTGCTGATCCAGCAAGGAGTTTGTCAAGGACGAAATGGCAGAGGCTCTCGTGCCTCCGCTCGTTGACCCCGCGTTCGGAAAGGAACGTTAACCGGGCGATTTCAAACGCGAGATGCAGAGCGATTCGTGTGCTCAGTACACATGATGGTTGCGTGACGTGACAGGAGAAACGCTTTGGCGCGTGTTTGGCGCGGCGACCCCTCAAGTAACCCCTTACACGTAAGGCAGCCTTCTCAATCGGGTCATGAATACCATCTGATTGCGAAACATGACGGCCTCAGGATCCAGACTGGTGCGCTTGACGTTGAACGGTTGCAGGTTCTGCTGCTGGTTCATCCCTCCAAAAAACGAAAAGCCTACCTGATACCCAGCCGCCTCGGCAAGGTTCTGCGTTACCTGCGTGAACGAACTCCTGATGCCCACCGGGTAGGCGATGGAAGAGATCTGGCTTCCCAGCTTCTCCTGGATGATGTTTCGCGAGAGGGAGAGCTCTTCCAGCTGCTCCTCAGGGGAAAGTTGAGCGAGAATCTGGTGCGTGCAGGTGTGCGATCCAATGCTCATCCCGGACTTCTGCATCTCCTCCGCTTCGCGCCAATCCAGAAAGCGTCGACCGACTTCCGGTAAATCGCAGTCCGTCTGCAGCTTCAACTGCTTCATGAACTCTTCCGTCTGGATGTTGTCGGGTCGCTTGTAATGCTGCAGCACGCGATAGATAGCATCTTCACGATCGCCCGCGAGCGGCACGGTAAGCGGCACAGGCGTACTCAGCGAAACAGAAACCCTGCGGCTATGGCGTATCAGATACGCGATAGCGTCCCACCATGGGATGACATTGGTCCCCATGTATGCGGGTATGACAAAGAACACGCCACAGCATCCGTGGGCCTTAAGCACCGGAAAGGCGTGCGTAAAGTTGTCGAGGTATCCATCGTCGAAGGTGATTCCCACGTACAGCCTGTCGAGAGGCTTTTTCCTCCTGACGAGCTCCTCCATCTGGTCCGCGCCGATGATCGGGAACCGCCGCTTGATGTACTCTACTTGCCGGTCGAGTTCATCCGTGGACGCAGTGAACATTGCCCTGTCGAAACGGGTCTTGGATGCATCGCCGATCCTGTGGTGGTTGATTACAAGAAGTCCGGGCCTGGCGCGGAAAAGCTCCAGAAGACGTGTAATCCCCACGCGCTCCATGGAGCGCGCTAACAACAGCCTCTTCGCCACACTCACCCTCAGACCGCGCGAGAACAGGACTTGCACTCTCGCGGTGCACTGAACTCTCGCGGTGCACTGATTAGACCGATTCTGCAGTTTGCGGGGAGCCGGACGATGCACGCAAACGCCGTCCTGATTGGAGCAAACGGCATGGAATTTCGTGGAGTCGGGTCCATCTACTTTGGAATCGCTTGTAGCCCGAAATCTTGGTCTTAAGACTAGCATGCCGGCCGTTTGCTGATTAGTGATTTAAGGCGGTTTCACTTTGTTGCCGAGCCGAAAGGGTTTGGGAGTGCCCTCTTCCCGAGGAGAGATGGCGACCCTGCTCCTGCCACTGAAGACAAATTGAAAACGGTTTCGCGTCTGTCCATCTCAGGTTGGGCCGTTCAACCTTTAGGAAAGTTTCCCTTTCGCTTTGCGCTCTGAGCGGCCCACATCCCCGCCAGAGTGGTCGAGGCCAGCAGGACGATCCAGAGCAGCTCCGGATGGCGCTGCGCGTACGGCCGTACATCAGATCGCGCGACGTAACTGGAATTGACGCGTTCCGGGCCAAGCTGAGCCGCGATCAAACCGGTCGATGAAACGGAGCCGCCGAGCCCACCAGAGCTCGCCAAACCCGTGAAGTCATAGCGAGGCGCCGGCAGCATCGCGTCCCCGTAGCGAAGCGTGTACTGGACGCCGGCGGCCGCCTGGAAACAGATCTGGCGCTGCCGCATCTCAAGCTGGATCTCGCGGATTGGCAGCGCCGGGGCTGAACCATTGTTGAGCGCCACCGTGATCTTCGCCGGAGAGCGAAGATTGGAGGCCAGCACGGCATCCACAGTCAGCCGCTCCTGATGGATGTCTGGTCCTCCCGGCCAGAGGCTGCCTCGCACGACACGCCAGATCTCGCCTTGCACCGTCTCGGTCCCAGCAGCTCCAGCCCCGGACAGAGGCCTCGCCGTGATCGTCACAGGGCGCAAAAAATCATGTTCAAAGCGTGGATCGAGTACAAAGCGGACACGTTCGATCGGTACATGCGCCGGGACCTTCAGAGTCGCCGAGGACCACGCACCCTGCTGTCCGATCTTCCCCGTGCTGGCCACCGGCGTATACAAGGTCTGCGCCTCCCGGCTGGGCGGGACATCAGCACCCTGCACCACGTTGGCAGGCCAGCGGTCGGGTTTCTGTCCGCCCGAACTCTGCTGGTGCAGATCGATGTGCAGCAAGGGAAACTGCGTCTCCTGCAGCGGCAGCGAAGTCGAGCGGGGCAGATGCTGCTTGCTCAGGTCGAAGATGACGAAGCGGCCCAGATCGGTTCGAGCTCCTCCCGGCGTCTGCATTCCCCAAACCTGTGCCGTTGCGACGAAATCATTCGCCGCCAGGCGCAAGTCGACGGTGGTGTAGGCGCGGTGCGGCATTGACAGATCGAAGACGATGTCGCCGTGGCTCACTGCGGGATTCTGCACCGTGGCCGGCTCTGCATCGCCCGGGGCCGCGGCGCTCTCGGTGAGAATGAACGCTACCTCCCGCGGCGAGGCTCCGATGTGCACGTAAACCGCGTCGGGTCGCTGGGCTCCCCTGTCTTCCGCTTGCAAAAGACTCTCCGGCTCAGCAAAGATCCGCAGATCGTCGCCGGAGCGGCTGGCCGCATGGGCCAGGGCCGCCGCATCGAGCGTCGCACAGGCCAGGCCCCCGGAAGACTCCGCCGGAAGGACGATTGGCCTTTCGTACAGCAGGTGCCTCGGCTCCGGCTGCACATCCGCAGAGGGATCCACGGCGCCGAACTGCCCTGCCTGGAGCGACAGCAGTCCGGCCAATGCCAGCGCCCACCTCAAGCCTTGACCTCGTCGCGGGGTTTATCTCCCCCGTCCACCGGATCCGTGGCGAGCCGTCCCAGCCAGTCCTTCTGATAGGCGAAGCTTACCCCCATCAGCAGCACACCCAGGCCCAGGTAGCTCACCACGCGATAGCCGGTGCCGAGACCGCGCATGTCGTAGGCGAAGGTCTTGACCACCGTGGCCACCAGTAACGTAAGTCCGATCCAGCGTGCCAGCGCCGCGCGCTTCCAGAAGCCGGCCGCCAGCATGACGGCTCCCTGCATCATCATCCAGGCTGAGAACGCGAAGTCCGCATGGCTGCGCGTTTGTGTCCATGAGCCCGGAGCGAGTTGGGTACCCGGCTGCACGTTTTGCGGACCCGCTACCGGCAGGCGCAGCTCACGGTAGACCGCGACCAGAAGCACAAGGTTGAGCAGGATCAGCGAACCCGCGGCAATCGACCGCCCCGCGGTTTCCGCGGCATCGTCCTCGCGCATCCGCTGGGTCAGGACCAGGAGGATCGCCAGGGCCGCCACCGCACCCAGTGACGTCGTGAAGTCTGAATTGAAGATCTCCGGCCCGGCATCGGGAAAGAGCCATGGCTGAATCAAAACACCGCCGGCCGCCAGCAGACCGACCGCACTTCCCAGCACCCGCAGCACGGCCTTGGTCGGGTGCGCCCCGGCCTGCAGCGTGGAATTTGCCCTCGTGGAAATCGCGCTCGTGGAAATCGCTATCGTGGAGCTCGCCATCGTGGAGCTCGCTATCAGGGCGATCGCCTCGAGCCACCAGCCCCACAGGATCCCGCGCCCGGTCGCCTTCAGCGGGATGGCCGCCGTGATGAACGCCACAGCCACGGTCACATGCACCGCCGCCACTGTGCTCCGCGCGCGCAACAACCTCGCCAGTGCGAGGTAAAGCGCGGCAAAGCCCACAGCACACCAGGCCTCCCACTGCCGGGCGCCGCCGTCGGCCAGGACCGAATAGAGCGCCACCCCTCCGAAGACGCCGGCGGCCCCTGGCGCCAGCACCGTGGAGACGACATCCCCGGCGGCGGCCGCCAGCAGGGGAACCACCGCGAACACCGCCCACAGCAGAATGGCGAAGATTGCGGTGCGCGCCACCTGGGTCGCGTCGAAGAACGTAACGAACCAGGCGGCAAAGATCGCCGCTGTCGCCCCGATGGCGCCGAGGAGCAGCGGACTCCAGGTTTTGAAGCGGAGCAGTCCCAGCAGGGCCAGCGCGATCACCAGCAGATAGCTGAACAGGAACACCTCGTGGTTGCCGCCGGACCGCAGCAGAAGCGGCGTCAGGTAGGCTCCCAGCAGCGCATACCCCGCCAGCAGTTGCGCATCCTGCGACCAGGCCATCGCCGCGTTCCATGCAGTCACGCCCACCATGCAGGCAAAGGCCACCGGCGCCGGCGCGATGTGGTACAGGTGCACACTGGCCCAGAGGGTCAGGTACAACACCCCGGAGCCCACCGCCTTCAGGGCGTAGCTGAACGCCGCAAGCTGCTGTCTGCGGAACCGCTCCGACCACCAGATGACGCCGGCACCGGCGGCCAGACCGGCTCCGACCCGGCCCGCCGGACCGATCCAGCGATTGTCGAACGCCCACTTCAGAAACCACGCCACCCCCAGCAGCAGCAGCACAACGGCTACCTTGCTCAGAACAGCGGATCCAAGACGGCTCTCGAGCGACGGCTCGGGCGGTCGCAGCGGCACGGTTGCTGCAGACGAAGCGCCTGCATTTTGGCGCACCGGCTCCTGCGCTGCCGCTTCGAAGGTGGCCCGCTCTCCCGATGGCAGTGGCGGCTGCGACAGCTTTGGTCGCTCCGCGGAAGTCAAGGCGGGGTCCGGATGCGCCGGCTGCGCGGCAGCCACGTGCCTCTCTGAACGCAGCGCGGCCACATCGCCGAGCAGCGTCCGGACCTCCGCTTCGAGACGGGCGACACGCTCGCTCAGACCCTCGGGAGCGAGCTCACCCTGCTGGCGACCCTGCGGGTCTGCGTCCATGGCCTAACTTTACCTGCATCCGGTGGATGTTGGCACCGTCTGCCGCACCCTTGGGCCGGGGCCGTGCATCCATACAAGGACGAATGAGCGAAGAATCGACCCAGGCATCGGGCCAGGAATCAGTCCGGGAATCCATTCAGGAACGCCGCCATGACGTGCTGGTCATCGGCGCGGGTCCTACCGGCCTCGCGTGCGCGATCGCTGCAAAGAATGCGGGCCTGAGCACGCTGCTGGTGGATAAAGGCTGCCTGACGAACTCGCTGTTCCACTACCCGGCGCACATGACCTTCTTCACCACGCCGGAGCTGCTCGAGATCGGCAACATGCCCTTCTCCTCTCCGAACCAGAAGCCCACGCGCTCGGAAGCTCTGGAGTACTACCGCAAGGTTGCCGAGCACTACAAGCTGGACGTGCGCCAGTACCAGAACGTCGATCGGGTCAGCGGCGGCGACGGCGACTTCTCCGTGCACACAACCGATCGGTTTGGCCGCCATCTGACGCACCGTGCGCGCAAGCTCGTGGTCGCCACCGGCTACTACGATCTGCCCAACTATCTTGGCATCCCCGGCGAAGACCTGCCCAAGGTCAAGCACTACTACCATGAGCCGCATCCCTACTTTGCGCAGGAGGTGCTTGTGATCGGCGGCAAGAACTCCGCTGCCATTGCCGCTCTCGACCTCTGGCGGCACGGCGCGAAGGTCACGCTCGTTCATCGCGGCAAGGAGCTGCATCGCCACATCAAGTACTGGATCAAGCCCGACATTGAGAACCGCATCAAGAACGGCGAAATCGCCGCGCACATGCAGACCACGGTCAGCTTGATCACCGAAGACTCCGTTACGCTGCAGACACCGGGCGGTCCCCGCATCCTGCCCAACCAGTTCGTCTTCGCGCTGACCGGCTATCACCCCGATTTTGCATTCATCGAGTCTCTCGGCATTCACCTCAACGCAGCGGACGCACGTTGCCCGATCTGCGATCGCTCCACCCTGGAGTCCAATGTGGCGGGCATCTATCTGGCGGGGGTGATCGTCGCCGGCGAGCGCACCAACGAGATCTTCATCGAGAACGGCCGCTTCCACGGCGACCTGATCGCCAGGGATCTGGCAGGCAAGCTCCGTTAGGAACACTCTTTCTCGGAAAACAAAGACAAGTACTATGAACTTCTTCAATCAACTAAACGATCCAAGAAGACGTTAACTATTTATCTTAACCAAGCTACGAGACCACCAAGCTACGGCACCTTTCAGCTACTCGAACTCTTTGAAAGGCCCACCACTCATAGCTGGATCCCGAAGACAAAGACGCTCGTTGCTTCCGCGCAATCGTTCTGATCGCATCCTTGATAGTTGGATTGCGGGGGGGGCAGCGCGAGGAAAGCTTCACTCACAAGATGGCCCCTTGATTCTGTAATCGGAGTCATCCCAATCCGTGAGTTGATTGATGCCTTCTTGGAATCTCCAAAGTATTACCTTCGATCTTTCGCTACAAGCATCTGTCTGCAGGAGAAGGACTCTAGCTGACAACACGCCGCCGGAATCCGCGCATTCCCACCCAGGTCAGCAGCAACAGGAAGAACACCAGCATGGCCAGGATCATGGCCTCGGGCATATGGCCCAGGGACGGTGTGAGCGAGGCGCGCAGGCCTTCGCTCATATACACAATGGGGTTGAACAGCACCCCGATCTGCAGCCAGCGGATGTGACTCAGAGCCGCCC
>CAXUIM010000106.1:10309-12578 GCA_964250885.1 uncultured Acidobacteriaceae bacterium
GCCGATGAGTTGCGGGATGCCGATGAGTTGCGGGATGCCGATGAGTTGCGGGATATCGACGGATTGCGGGAAATCGATGGGCTCATGCTCTGCTCTCGTCCTTTGCTTCCAGCTTCTGTTTTTGCCTGTGCGCGACGGTCATGCGGCTCACCGCTGTGCCGGTCTCACGCCGGTGCCGATCTCCCGCCTGTCCGGATCTCAGCCTCTGCGTGAGCCGCGCCGGGTCTGCCTCAACCCGTTATTCACGCAAGTCCCTGCCGGTGAGACGGATGAAGACCGTCTCCAGACTGGGATCCGTGGTCATCACGTCGCGCAGCCCGAACTGGTTGGCCGTGGTGACCACCCTGGCCAGCAATCCATCCCGCACCTTGGCCAGCACCCGGATTCCGCCGTCCATCGGCTCCACGCTGGTAACTCCCGGCAGCTGCCGCAGCTCTGCCTCCAGCTGCTGGTTGCCGGCATCGTCCCGCATGCGCAGATCGTAGATCTTGTCTCCGCCGATGCTGGCCTTGAGCTCCGCCGGTGTGTCTTCCACCAGAATTCTTCCATGGTCGATGATGGCCAGACGATCGCATAACTCGTCGGCCTCCTCCATGTAGTGTGTCGTCAGCACCACGGTAATTCCCTGCGTTCGCAGGCTGCCGACGGCCTCCCACATGGCGATGCGGCTCTGCGGATCGAGCCCCGCGCTGGGCTCGTCGAGAAACAGAACCTTGGGCCGATGGGCGATGGCCCGTGCGATCTGCAGCCGCTGGGCCAGGCCTCCGCTCAAGGCCTGAGGGTAGGCCTCAGCCCGGTCGCTCAACCGAAACTGATCCAGAAGCTCGGCCGTGCGCGCCTTGGCCTCCGCGCTGGACATACCGAAGTAGAGGCAATGAAAGTGGATATTCTCCGCCACCGTGCAGGAGCGGTCCAGCGTGTTGTATTGCGGAACCACACCGATCGCCCGCCGCCCCAGCGCGGGCCGCGCCACTACATCCACGCCGGCAATCCGCACCGACCCCGCTGTGGGCACGGCGCGCGTGGTGGCGATGGAAATCGTGGTCGTCTTGCCGGCGCCATTGGGCCCCAACAGCCCATAGATGGACCCCGCGGAGACATGCAGATCGATGCCGTCCACCGCGGTGACCGGGTTCTTCCCGCCATAGACCTTGCGCAGCCCTGAAATATCGACGATTGCTTCAGACATGAAAAATTGGCACCCCGGACCGCACGCAGATCCTGCCCTCCGGACCGCGCCATCGGCAGTTTGAATTATAGGGTGCCCGCTCCGCTTTGGCTGTGGAGCGACGTACGTGCAGCTGTGGGCCTCCGGGACCCCAGCAGACCCTCAGGAACCGGCTCTGGACCGCACCCGGAGCTCCGGGCAACGGAGCCGATCTCCGGCCGCACCGCTCGCGCCGGCCAATCGCTTCGCACCTATCCGATCTATCATTGATACCCTGATATCAAGAGTTTTTTGCAGCATGGGGCACCGCTTTATGACCAACATCCCTCAAGACGATCTCATCGAGAGTATTCGCGCGGCTCTCCAGTACATCAGCTTCTACCATCCGGTGGACTACATCGAGAATCTGGCCCACGCCTTTGAGCGGGAGCAATCCCCTGCCGCCAAGGATGCGATGAAACAGATCCTGGTCAACTCCCGGATGTGCGCCGAGGGGCACCGGCCTATCTGCCAGGACACCGGCATCGTCACCATCTTCCTGAAGCTCGGCCTGGATGCGCGCCTGACAGGACCTGAAGGAGCGCCTGCCACGCTGAGCCTGCAGCAGATGTGCGACGAGGGGGTGCGCCGCGCGTGGCTCGATCCGGACAACAAATTGCGCGGCAGCATCCTGGCCGACCCGGCCTTTGCGCGCAGGAATACCGTCGATAACACACCCTGCGTGGTCGAAGTCTCGCTGATCCCGGGCAATACTCTGGACGTGACCGTGGCCGCGAAAGGCGGCGGCAGCGAGGCGAAATCCAAGTTCGTCATGCTCAATCCGTCGGACTCGATCGCGGACTGGGTGGAGAAGACGGTACCCACCATGGGAGCGGGTTGGTGCCCGCCCGGCATGCTCGGCATCGGTATCGGCGGCACCGCGGAAAAGGCCATGCTGCTGGCCAAGCAATCCCTCATGGATCCCATCGATATGCAGGAGTTGAAGGCCCGCGCGGCCGCTGGCCAACCGCTCGGCAATATCGAGAAGCTCCGCATCGAGATCTTCGACAAGATCAACGCGCTGGGCATCGGGGCTCAGGGCCTGGGCGGCCTGACCACCAT
>CAXUIM010000107.1:0-12540 GCA_964250885.1 uncultured Acidobacteriaceae bacterium
CTCGCCACCCGTCTTATGTTCAATCCGAAGACAAAAAGGATCCAGTCCAGTTAGACCAGAGATCTCGTCCTCCACCTCAGGACTGGCTCGGCGAGATGGGAGTCCGGTGATGCAGGCTGTTAGAGCATTTTTGCTTTTACTGTGAACTGGAATCAGGCGTGCAGTGTCGTTTTTTCGGGGAAAAACAACGTTGAGGTCGGCGGCTTCGGTCTACACCTAAAGCAAAATGCTCTAGCGATCTTCGAGTACCGTTTTCGGGGGGGGGAAAACGGCACTCGCACGATCTGTCCGGGTGACGCAACAGAGAGACGCTTTCGGCATTACTTCGCGGCGGCTTCCAGCTCCTTCCACTCGGCATCGCCAAGGGTCACATCGGCAGCTTTGACGTTCTCCTCCAGGTGCTCGATGGACGAGGTGCCCGGAATCGGCAGGATCACCGGCGAGCGATGCAGCAGCCAGGCCAGCGACAGCTGTGACACCGTGGCTCCATGCCGCTTCGCCAGTTCATCCAGCTTGCCGCCGGGCTGCGCCAGCTTGCCAGCAGCCACGGGGAACCAGGGGATGAAGGCGATGTTCTCGCGCTCGCAGTAGTCCAGAACGGCTTCGCTCTTGCGATTGCCCAGGTTGTACTCGTTCTGAACGCTGACGATCTCGACCACCTTGCGCGCCCGCTCGATCTCCTTGACTGAGACTTCGCTCAGGCCGACGAAGCGAATCTTGCCGGCCGTCTGAAGCTTCTTGATCGCGCCCAGAGAGTCCTCGACGGGAGTCTTGGAGTCGATGCGATGGAGCTGCCACAGATCCAGGCGCTCCGTCTGAAGCCAGCGCAGGCTCAGCTCTACCTGCTGGGCCAGGTACTCGGGCCGGCCCACCGGCAGCCACTTGTCCGGCCCCTGCCGGGTAAGACCGCCTTTGGTGGCAATCACTGTGCCTTTGCTGTAGGGGGAGAGAGCCTCGCCGATCAGGCGCTCGCTCACCGCGGGTCCATAGCTGTCTGCGGTATCGATGAAGTCGACGCCCAGCTCCACTGCACGCTGCAGCACTTGCTTTGCCTTCTCGCGATCGGGCGGCTCTCCCCAGATCCCTTTGCCCGTGATGCGCATCGCCCCAAAACCCAGGCGATGGATCTCCTGTTCGCCGCCCAGCCGAAACGTCTTCGTCACTTCTGTCATCGTCGCCATTGAGATTGCTCCTCAGGCTGGTTGGATGGCGAAAGTGCGCGGCATGATTCGAGCATTCTCCAGGGGCTGTGTAGTCTGTGAAGGGTCTTGGAGTGCCGTTTTCATTCGGGAAACGGTGAGGAATTCTTAGGCTACGCCGTACATCCGCAGGAGAAATGCTCTCGCGTCCGACACGGCCTCAGAGGCCACTCTGCTTTCGCCAAACCACTTTGATCTGCTGCCTCCAGCGCTCATCGAGCGCCAGCAAATGCCACTCCACGCGCGGGGAGATGTAGCGCAGCAGGGTCTCGGTCGCAGGGTGAATGTGCAGCGCCGGCGCAACCAGGTACAGCCGCGGCGGCAGCGGGGACAGCTCCACGCCCTGGAAATACCCGTGACGCTGAAACTCGCCCAGACCGGTCGCCGGGTCGGCCGTCTGCAGGTGGTGATGACGCACGCGAATCCAGTAGTCGAGCCCCTGCAGAGCGAAGTGCAGATCGTCGTCGGCCTTGAGCTCGATAACGGCCAGGCGGCCATCTGCCGTGACGCCCAGCAGATCCAGAAGGCCACGGTCGCTGGCGCCCGCAATCGCCGGGACCTGTGCGTAGACGTGCTCCGGATCGAGCCGCGGAATGACGCGGCCCGGCTCCCCGGCGCGGGCTGTCCCGGGCTCCACATCTCGGGTGGCCTGGGAGTCGGCGCGGTTGCCGATGTTGTCCGCGTCGTCGTCGCCGTCACGCTGGGTGATGGCGCGCGGCTCAGGGCGCGCGAGGCTCGGGGCGAGATTCCGGGTCAGCGGTCTCAGGTCGCGGCGCAGCACGGACTCCAGCCAGCGCTCCGGTGCGGTGCGGTACAGGGGGTCCTGTTGCGGATTGACATCCCCCGTACTCCGCTTGGATCGCAACGACATCCTGGAGTGCGCCGGGACGGACGAGGCCCGGCCGATCCGGCGGGCCTGCGGCCGCTCGAACTCCGTGCTGCCATACCCCGATCCTCCAGACTCGGGAACGACGAGGCCTGGGATGGGGAGCTGCCCGGTGGAGAGTCCGCGGCCTGGCCCCCACTGACTGGAAGAGACGCCCTGCCCAGGCAAGCCCCGGGAAGCGGAGGGCTGGAGATCGAACCTCCTGGAAGTGGACTCCCTGGATCTGCCGGAGCCGCCGGTTTTTGGGACGATGGGATTGCGGCGATCAAACAGCTCGGCCACCATGGCTGCCAGCTGCTCGCGATTGTCAGGGGTGAGTTTCGTCTCATGCGCGCCCACGCCCACGGTGATCTCCAAGGTGTGCGCAAAGCTGCCCGGCGCCAATCCAATGCGGGCCCGCGCAAATTCCAGACCGTGCAGAAGGAAGGCCAGCTCCGCGGTATTACGCAGGCGCTGGTCCACCCGTCCGGCCTCGGTTGCAGGGACGAGCGCAATTACCTGCTCCACGGCGCCCGCAAATCGCTCCCTGGCCGCCGGCTCATCGGGATGGTGTACGAGCCGGGTGCGCAGGTTGCCGTGATCCTCCGCATCGCGCGGGGTGAGCTCCTCGCTGGCGGAGTCGAGTTCGTGCAGCTCCCACTGGGCGGCCTCCCGGTTCAACCACGCCAATCGTGACAAGGTCAGCATCGCGGTTCCACGCGGCACCACGACCTTGAGCCCCTGGTAGAGGAGGCGGCCGCCGGCCTGCTCGCGGCAGTGGTGCAGCCACAGGATGCCCAGGGTCAGAATGCCGTCGATGGTCACGGCGCTCTCCTGCTCATTGGCGCCTATGACGGCCCACGCCGCTGAACCGCGCCGCAGCGTACCCCGCGCATAAGCCGGTCCGAAGCTCCGCTCCAGGTCCATCGCGGAGCGAAAGCCGGCGGGCTTCCAATCCGGAAAGCTTCGCTGCAGCACCCGTTCCAGGACCGGCACGTAGCGCTGGCGCACTGACTCGCGGGTGGTTGGTGTCCTTTGCTCCCGGGAGGCGACCAGCTCCAGCAGCTTGCTCTGCGGTTGCCCCAGACGCTGAGTGGCCAGACGCAACGAGCCGGTTCGGGGAGCCACGGAGAGCACCCGCCGCACCAGGTTGCGTTCTTCGCTCCACAGATGAAGCGTGCAGCGGTCATGCTCCACACTCAGCGTGTAGCTGGCCTGGCGCATGTCGAAGACCACTTTGCCGTCTTCGAGCACAGCCGCTTCCGGGTGGCGCGCCAGGAACTCTTCAATCTGTCGCGCGATATCGGGCGCTGCCTGAGACTCCGCCGGGACGGCGCGTTGCGCCGGATGGGCAGGTCTCGATGGCTCCGCGGAAGGCGCTCGTGGCGGCGGCATGTAGGGAAGCGTAGCATCGCAGCCGGTGTGGCGCTCTCGAAACGGCTGGATGAGTAACGAAAACCTTACGAGCCCGGCCCGAATTGAAGCTCTGGAGACGGCGGCAGCGCGAAGGCAGTCAGGGTAAGGCTGGGCTTGTGTCGCACGGCGTTGAACTCACAAGGCGGCAGCATAGTGTTCGCCGGATTGCCAGCGAACTACAGTTTCGCGAGCGGGCGTGCAAGTCGCGTTATGCAGCGCGCTCTGCAATCCTTCATAGCTCCACAGGCCTGCGGCTCCGTCTCGTTGAGCACGTTTCTTTACCAGCCCTGGTCTACGCGCAGATGCGTGATGTGCGCCACGTGGTGTCGTGAATGCCAGGCGTATCGCAGCACCGCTTGATCTAGCGTGCTCGGCCCGCGCTCCGCGTGCCGGAAGCCACACTGCCACTGGCCTTCTGTGAGCGCCTGCAGCATGAACACCCAACGCGCATGCAAATTCTCGATAAGGTCCAGCGACCACCCTGCCGGCGCCGAGCTGTCGGGCAGCAGGGCGAAGGCCTTCTGGTCGTAGTCCGCGACCACAGGCCAGTCCTCCGTCAAAGCGCGCCGCATCCGGTGAAAGGCAGTCATGTGCGAGTCCGCCAAGTGATGTACGAGCTGCCGGACGGTCCAGCCTCCTTCGCGATAGGGAGTATTCATCTGGTCGTGGTCCAGTCCGCGAACGGCTTCGCGCAGCATCTCGGGCATCTCCGCCAACGATTGAATCGCGTAACGGCGGTCTTCCTGGGTCATGATTTCCAGAGGCCGAAACACGCCGATCGGGTAGCGGGGATCCTTATTACCTGAAATGGGGTTACCTGAAATGGGGTTTCCTGACATGGAGTTGCCTGACTTGGGTTTGCCTGACGTGGGGCTCTCTTCAGGGCGCCGTGCGGACATGCACGAATTGTAAAGGGTCGGTACGGTAAAGCAATATTAAGCTTGCTGCACCCGGGGCTGCGGACTTGAAGCGGCTCTTCCCGGGAAAGTCGCCCCGCACACTGCTCCCGAGGGCACGGCTACCCTGTTATTGCTCTAAGCTTACGGTGAGGTTTGATGAATGTCTGTGAGCGCTCGATGGATTGCTGGGTTGAGTTCGGCCTTCTGCGTGGCTGCGCTTGCGGTCCTTGGCTGCACGGCCCCGAAGAGTACCCCGGTCCAGGCGGTTGCCGCGCCCAAACAGACGCCCGCACCAACCGCGTTCGATCCGCAGCCCGGTGGCGTGGCTGGCGTATACAGCGGTTTTGACCGCAACGATTACCCCGGTGACGCCGTTATGGCGGCCATGCACAACACGTTCGCCTTCACCGGATACTGGGTGACCGATCCTCCCGGAGAAGCGAGCAACAGCTGGCTGCGGAAGCGTGCCGTACTGCGCCAGCAGGGCTGGGGCTTTCTCGTGCTGGCCAACGGCCGTCTCGACGCGGAGATCCTCAAGGCCCAGAAGGCCCGTGGCGGCCATGCCGGGGTCTCACCCGCGGAGCTCGGCCGCAAAGACGCGGCGGCTGCCGTGGCCGCGGCGCGGCAGGAGGGCTTCCCCGCGCATACGATTGTGTTCCTCGATCAGGAGGAGGGTGGCCGGCTTCTGGACGAACAGGCCGGCTATCTGCTGGGCTGGACCGAGGCGGTCGCCGCCTCCAACTTCCAGCCCGGTGTGTATGCCAGCGGGCAGCCTGTGCCGGATGAGCCAGGCAAGACCATCACCACCATCGATCACATCCGCTCGCGCGTCCAGTCCGATCACCTGCACGAGATCGCCATGTTCGACGCGCAGGATGCCTGTCCGCCGGCTCCTGGATGCGTTGTGCAGCCGCCACACCTCGACACCAGCGGAGAACCGGGCCTGATCGCCTGGCAATACTCGCAGTCGCCGCGCCGTCCGGACATTACGAAGGCCTGCGCCCGGACCTACGCCTCGGACGGCAACTGCTACGCGCCGGGCTTTCCCACCGTCTTTCTCGACATGGATGCGGCCAGCAGCGCCGACCCATCGCACGGACGCTAGGAGCTTGTTGAAAAAGCACCTCGGATGTCCGCGAGGCAAGTACGAGACCCGCAATCAAAGCGGGTTTCGCGAAGCTAGGCGAAGCCACAAAGCCGATTTTCAACAAGCTCCTGGAGCGCTGAAACTCAGCATTGCGGCGAGAGCAGTACGAACGCCGGTTTCTCCCTAAGAAAACGGCACTCGTACACTTCAAATCGGGCGCATTGACAGCAATACTGCGCTAAGCCTCGGCGAAGGGCTTCCGGACGCCATCGAGGATGATCCACTGGCTGGATCGGCACCAGCTCGTTTCCATCTCGGGGATGCTGAGGAGACCGTGGCCGTGCTTACAGGTGAGTTCGGTGCCGTTCCACTCCAGGAGATTGCGCGAAGGGCGGCCTACGCGCGCTGGGATGGCGAGGGCCTGCAGGCAGTGCTTGCAGCGCTTCTCCTGGTCGGCCAGCGACCAGCGCAGGCCAATGAGGGAGCAGACGACGAAGCTCAGAATCTGGAGGAAGTCGGAGGTGTTCGGCGCGCTGGCATGCGAAGGGAGCGCGAGATCCGCACTGAGCAGAAACGCGAGCAGCAGGACCTGCGCGCTCTTGATGGCAAAGAAGAGCTGCCGCCTAAGCCAGTAGAACTTGTGCCGGGTGGAACGCCGTTCGAGGTGGCGGCGCGAGGCGGTAGCAAACGCCACAAAAAGCACGAGCGGCGAGGCGTAGAGCGCACGGACGAAGTGCTCCGCCAGATAGGCGTCGAGCGCCACGCGGCTGCCGGCGAGGGAGAGGGCAATCAGCAGGGAGAGCACGCCCAGGCTGAGCAGCCAGGCCAGGCAAAGCAGCGCGGTGCCGCTGAAGGCCCGCCGCCAGCTTTCGGTGCGCAGCCAAAGAGCATCGCGCAGCACGCCGATGGAGAGATCGGTGAGCAGCGCGAGCGATCGCAAATGGCTGCGGCTGCGGCTGCGATGGTGCAGATGCCAGAGCTCGGCCTGCCAGGAGCGAGACCACTCGGCCCGCTCGGCTATGGGAACGATGCGCCCGGTGAGGCGCAGGAGATGGGTTTCGAAGAGCGGCAGGGGTAGCGGAACAATGGAGCTCATGAGCGCTTCTCCGGGACGAGATGGGCGAGCAGCGGATAGCGTTGCGTGGCCGCCAGAGCCGCCGCCTTGCCAGCGCGTGTGACCTGATAGTAGCGGCGGGCGGGGCGGCTCTTCGCGGTGGCCTCTTGTTCGGGCTCCCATTCTGACTCAACCAGTGCGTCACGCTCCAGCCGCCGGAGCGCGGGATAGACCGTGCCACTGGGCAGGCCGGTGACCTCCATGACATCCAGTCCGAAGCAGTAGCCGAGGCTGAGGGCTTTGAGGATGAGTGCGGCGCTGTGCGAAAGGCGGGGGCTGTTCATTGTTAGCCTGTGCGGTGGCTCCTGACCTATGTAGTAAGCTATCACGAGCGGGCATCCTGCAGAGCGGTCCCCGACGGCCAAATCATTCCAGGTAAATCCAGCTCAGGTCTCTTGCAAAGCAATCTACTTTGAGCCGTTTCTTTGGCCGATCCCAGGCAGGCCGATCTGCAGGTTATGTAGTGTGCTATATATTCCATAGGCAAGGCTGGCTGTTTCTCCCGCTGAGGTGAGCCATGTTGGAGTTGCGAAACGTGAGTAAGCAATACTCAGGCGTCCCTATCGTGCAGGGGATCAGCTTCTGTGCGCGTCCCGGAGAGGTGACGGGCTATCTCGGACGGAACGGTTCGGGGAAGTCGACGACCATGAAGATGATCACCGGTATGGCGGATGCGACGGCGGGCTCCATACTATATCGGGGTCAACCCATTGGCAGCGATCCGATGGGATATCGCAGGTTGCTGGGATACGTTCCAGAGGAGCCCTATCTCTACACTCACCTGTCTGCCGTCGAATACCTGATCATGGTGGCCCAGCTGCGACGATTGCCGCCGCGGGAATCGAATGAAAAAATCGCGGGCATGCTGGACCTGCTGGCTTTGTTCGACGATCGTCATGCGGCGATGAGCGGGTACTCCAAGGGTATGCGGCAAAAGGTCCTCATCGCCGGGGCGCTCCTGCATGACCCGGAGCTTCTACTGATGGATGAGCCGTTCTCCGGTCTGGATGTTGCTTCAGGCCTGGTTCTGCGTGACCTTATCCAGGAGTTGGCGAGACGGGGCAAGGTAGTGCTGTTCAGCTCTCACGAACTGGATACGGTGGAGCGGGTATCGGATCGTGTGGTGATCCTTCACCAGGGCAGAATTGTGGCGGACGATTCCGTGGAAACGCTGCGGTCCATGATGGCTTTGAAATCACTGGAGGCTATCTTTTCGCAGTTGGCAGTGGAACAGGACACGCAGGCAACGGCGCGTCAGATTGCAGACTTGATCCATGCGTAGACCACGCTTCGCATCTGGGTCTCCGTACCGGGTGTTGTGCCGTCAATTCCTGTTGCGGGTGGTGGACCTGGAGAGCCTGTCGATCCAGGCGGATATCCCGCGCTTCCTGGGACAATTCGCGGGTGTTCTCCTCATGCTGAGTTTCCTGCATTCCATGTTCGCGTACATAGAAACTGCAGCTTCACCGTGGACTGTGGAGCAATATCTGCTGCGCTGCAGCATGTTCGTCAGCGGTTTGATCACGGTCATGTGCTGGGAGGCGACCTTTCCAGACCGCCGAGACGTGATGGTCCTGAGTGTTCTGCCGGTAAACGTTCCAACCATCCTGCTGGCGAAGGTGTCGTCAACGGGTGCGTTACTGGGCCTGGGACTGGTGGCGCTGAATGCCGTTCCAAGTCTTGTGGTCGCGCTGCTGCTGGGGGAGATGCACCGCTCTGCCGGGGCAGCACTGCAGGCGTTTGCAGCGTATTGGGCGGCTACGCTGGTGGCGAGCCTCTTCCTGTACGGTTCGGTGCTCGCGTTGCAGGGGTTCCTGAGCGTACTGCTGTCGCGTCGTGTGTTTCTATCCATCTCCGCGGTTCTTCAGTTAGTAGTGTTCACATTCCTGCTGGGAGTTTTCTTTCTTGCCCCGGGTCTCGCCGGCCCCGAACCGCTGCTCGGTCTGTCGAAGCATGCTGCACTTGGATGGCTACCGCCCTTTTGGTTCTCTGCCGTGATGAATCAAATGAGCGGCACCATGCCGAAAGAGCTGGCGTGGCTGGCGCGGCGGGGATGGATCGGGTTTGGGTTCGCTGTAGGAGGAGCCGGAGTCGCGATGCTCGCAAGTTATCTCCACACGATGAAGCGGACCCTGGAGCAGCAGGATCTGATACCGCGTGCTCGCAGCATGCGGTGGTCGCGCTGCTTGCCAGGCAGTGGGTCGGTGCAGGCCACGCTGCTCACCTTCAGCGTCCGATCTCTGCTCCGCAGCCGCCACCACCGTGTGGCGTATGCGTTCTATCTTTCTATAGTGCTTGCGATGGGCTTTTCCTGTGCGCATGAAGCGCTGGCGACGGCCATGCCGCATGCGATGCCGGAGAGCTTCCTCACGCTGTCGCTGTTGATGTTGAGCATCGCCGTGTGCGGCTTGCGCAGTGTGATGTCGTTGCCGATTACGCTCAATGCGAACTGGATGCTCCGCCTTACGGAACTGAGTTCCCCGGAGCGCTACCTGGGCGCAACCAGACTGGTGTTGCTTTGGTTGGCTGCCGTTCCGGTCTGGCTGATCTGCGCTGCGCTTGCAGGTTTATTCCGGCCGTTCGTCCTATCAGCGGAGCATCTCGTAATCCTGGCGTTGGCGGGCGCCATCCTGGTTGAACTGAACACGCTGAATGTGGCGAAGATCCCGTTCGCGTGCTCGTACCTCCCCGGCAAGTCAGACGTGCAAGTGCGGTTCTGGGCGGCGGTACTGGTTCTGCTGCCCATCGTCTCGGTCTTCGCGCTGGAGGAGCACCGCATGCTGACGCGCGCTCACGCATACCCCTGGATCTTCACCAGCCTGGGCGCTCTGGCACTGAGCCTCTGGGTATGGAACAAGCGAATGGCGCGATCGACAGTGCTGCACTTCGAGGATGTAGAACCGGAGGTACTGACCACCTTGAGACTGGGAGGGATGTTGGGCGCTCCATTGGTAGAGGTGGGTAGAGGGAACTAAGCAATATCAGGGATGTCGTGCCCAGGGCTGCAGGGCTCCGTGGACCTTTCACCAAGAAGAAGCCACTTGTACGATCTTCGCGAGCGCACGGTACGTGGTTTTGCTGTGGTGTCCTGAGTCCGAAGTAATTTGATACGGCAAGACCGCTCCTACACCTTGCACACGTCGATCCGCTGCACGGTTCCGGAGAGATGCGTGTAAATGAGCAGAAGCCCGGCCACCGGCCCGGGGTCTCGTTTTGGGGTGGTGCGGCTGGCCGCGGGGTATTGGGTAGTGCCGTTGGGACGGACCAGCGCACTGGAATGCGAGCCGTTGGCGACGGCAACGACGCAGTTGGGCAGGCTGGCGGTGGTGAACGGTGTATCCGCGATGGCAGTCAGATTGCCGGTGTTGGGGCTCAGTTGCGCCCCGGAGATCGAGCCGTCCAGATAGTTCGAGGTGTAGAGGTATATGCCCAGCGCCGGCTCGATGGTGACGCAGGTGGGACCGGTGTTGGTGGTGAAGTTGCCGGTACTCGTCGTTCCCAGGGACCCGGTTGCGGAGGTCAGAGCAAAGGCGCTCACGGTGTTGGAGTCATAGTTGGCGGTGTAGACGTACTTGCCCCGGGGATCGATGGTGATCGAAACCGGGTAGAGCCCGGTCGTGTACGGGCTGGTGACCAGAGGCGTCAGACTGCCGCTCGCGTTATTACCCGAAACCGTGCTCGGAGTGATCACGATGGAGTAGCCGTAGATTTCGTTCGAGGTCTTATCGGTCACGTAGACATATCGGCCGGTTGGGTCAATGGCGATGGCGCTGGGAGTGACGCCGGAGGCGTAACCCTGGTAGGTCGCCAGGCCCGAGTTGAAGGCCGTTCCGGAGAGGGGAGTCAGGGCGCCGGTTGTGAAGTTCGAGGCAAAGCCCAGGATGCTGGGCACGGCGCCGGGCGAGACGGTGGAGCCTTCCTGGTCGACGACGTAGACGAAGTAGTCCTCAGGCTGGCCGCTGCTGCAGGTCGTGGTTCCGGTTCCGGCCGGAGCTGCGTCGGGGCTGCAGATGCCCACCGCGGCGGAGACGGCAACGGGGTTGTTGCCCACATTGACGTTGATCGCGGCGCCGAGGCTGCCCGGGGAGGCGCTGGTATCCGGGGTGATGGGGAAGATGGTCACGCCACCAGGGCCAGGGGAGGCCGGGGTAAAGCCGGTCTGGTAGGTGTAGGTCACGTAAAGATAGGAGCCGGTTGGGTCGACCGCGGCCGCGGTGGGATAGGTTCCGGTGATGTTATAGGTGTTCTGGGCATACAGCTTGCCGTCGGTGCCCACGGCGAACTCTTCCACTTCGGCGTTCTGGCTTCCGCCGATAAGGTACACAAACTTATTGTCGGGAGTTGCGACCAGGGTCTTGGGATTGGTGAACTGTGTGGCGAAGGGGCTTCCGGCGATCTGGGTCAGGATACCGCTCTCATAGTCGACAGCGAAGGCCGAGATGGTGCCGGTGGAGTTGGATGCGGAGTAAACGTAGGCCGCGGTGTAGTCGCGGCTGCAGGCAGTGGCGCCCAGCCCGATGGCCAGAGACGTTCCCGCTGCGAGTGCGATGCCGAGCATCCTGTTCAACTTCATGTGCTTCCCTTGCGTCAGGCCTGAACTGCGGCCCGTGTTGAATGCCGGCTGTGTCGCCGGAGAGTGAACTCTAAGAGGAGGACCGGGCAGGGGACCTCCGGAAACCGTGTCTGGCTAGTCGACCGCTCCGCTGTCCACCAGGCAGCCGGGCAGACCGGCAGAGGGAAAGGTGGAGCCGCGCGACAGGTCAGAGAGAATTCCCGTGGTCGAATCCAGGACCTTGCCGGTTACCGTGCTGTCATTGTGGTCGGAGACATAAAGGTACTGGTTGGTCGGGTCTTCCACCATGCACACCGGAGAAGCGCCCACGGTATAGGGTGCGCCCGAGATCTCCTGCAGCTCCTGGTTCGTGGCGTTGATGGTGAACGCCGAGATGCTGCTGTACGGCGTCGTCGTGACGGTGCTGGTGGTGGATTGATTCAACACATACAAATACTTGCTGGTGCTGTCAATCAAGCTGTAAACCGGATTGCTGGTGCCGGCGAAGTTGGGGGTGACGCCTCCCCCTTGTAGTGCAGTCAACGTGCACGACGTGCCTACCGTGTAGCCATCGATGCTGTTGGAGCCGGAGTCGGTGAGGATAATATAACTGCCGATGCCGTTGATGGAACTGATCGTGGTGGCCACGGTGGGGAAGGTACCGGTGGTGGTGAACACCAGCTGGCCGCCGGTGCCGACCGCGTAGGGTGTGATGGACTGGTCGGTTCCGTTGACGGTGAACAGGCAGCCACTGGAAGTCTTCATCATGAACGGCGATCCACCAACCTCCCAGAACGGGGTATTCACGTTGTTGCGCAGCGTCTCGGCGTTGGTGACCAGGGAGAGCCGGCCGGTGGTCGGATCGGCGGCAAATACCGTGATGGAGCCGTTGCCATCGGCATTGGCCGCGTCATAGAGTCCGTCGGTCGAGTCATATCCAGGGGAGTATCTGTCGAGCACGTAAAGGTACGTGCCGGTGGAGTCCATTTGCGCCCACTGGGAGACGTAGCCCTGGCTCTGGTACGACTGCTGAAACGTGAGCGTGCCGTCGCCACCGACGCTGAAGAGGGCCACCGTCTGGCCTGTGCCCCTGCCGTTTGCGCTACCGCAATTGGTCGTCACCGACGTGCTGCAAACCGTTCCCTGATTGATTACATAGACGTAGCGGCCGCCGGACTTCACCACCAGGGAGACAGGCACGGACCCCTGGCTGACGAAGGGTGAGCCGATGATTTGAGTCAGGTTTCCGGTGTAATCGTCGATTTTGTAGCCCTGGATCTGGTTGTATTCCTGACCGAGCACCCACATATAACCGATGGTGCCCCCACCGCAGGCTGTCATCCCAAGTCCCAGTGCCAACGACGCGAACAAGGCCATACCCAATCGGCCGAACAAACTCAACTTCATG